>CAYSLA010000001.1:0-34195 GCA_964431685.1 uncultured bacterium
CAGATGATAGCACATCACATACGTTTGAGTCAAGAAATGTAGCAGCTCAGTCTCGCTGAGTACTACGTCATGCCGGTCCTGAATCAAGTTCAGGATGACGTGGTTTCTCACATACTCTGAGCTCTTACCAAGAAATACTGACGATGGCGAATGGCCCTGGGCCGTTTGTTGACATCGCAACTTCGGCCTGCTAGACTCACACTTGAATCACGGGCTGTTCAAGTTCCGTGTCATTGGCAGAGGGTATATGCTTTGGCTAACATCAAGATAGACGGTGGATTGTGCAAGAACTGCGGGCTATGTATTGAAGCGTGTTTCTATAGGAACTTCAGTCAGAATGGATCCGCAGTGTCAGTCGTCGAGAGTATCACCGGGTGTTCTTCGTGCGGGCACTGTGTGGCCGTGTGTCCAACCCACGCGATCACCCACGATGGAGTAGGGGAGTGTGAGAATAGAACTGACTGGCCTCTGCCGGACTACGAAAGGTTCCTCAATCTTGTGCGTATCCGGCGGTCGCGCCGCGAGTTCACCGGCAGGCCCGTTTCCAGGGAGGAGCTGGACAAGCTCGTGACAGCCGCCGCTCAGGCTCCAACTGCAATGAACAGCCGTGAGGTCTATCTGACGTTGATAACTTCCCGGAGCGTAATCGAGAGTCTGTGCGGCAGAGCGATAGCCGGGATCAGAAAACTGATTGGCCTGCTCCACAGCCCGGTGAGCAGAATCATGGTCAGGATGGCTGCTGGACCATCGTACGGGCAGCTTCTTGGGTATCTTCCGCAGTTTGAGCAGCTTGTGCGCGACTATGAAGCCGGCACCGACGTAGTGGTTTACGGCGCTCCATGTGTCGCTCTCTTTCACACGCCAAAGTCTGATACGCTGGGCGCGGAGAACGCTGTATACAGCGCGGCGCAGTTTATGCTCGCGGCAGAAACGTTAGGGCTTGGAACGTGCATAATCGGGTTCATAACGGAAACGGCCCTCAGGGATGCCGAGCTCAGACGCGTTGCTGCCGTACCCGATGACCATCGTGTTCAGACAACAATAGCGTTAGGCCATCCGAAGTTCAGTTACTCCCGGCCTGTACCATTGCGCGAGACCAACGTTACATTCATAGACGAGTAGGCTGGTCCACGCTGTACACCAGAAAACCGTCGCCGCGAAGCGCAAGCTCCGCGGCCTCTGAATTGCAGCAAGGTCGCCGTGACGTGTCCAGTTAACGCACGAACGTTACTGTATTGTCTTCCGATGTCGAGGCGGTGTTTGGGACACCAAACTCGTCCCGGGCAGCCTCCGCCGGAATTGACACGCTGAGCGTGCCGGAATGGACGACATCGTATACTTGGACGGAGTACAATCCTCCGCTTCCGCGAACGCTGACTTTCGCGCCTTCCGCGGCCTCGCCGGTCAATACCACATCATCCGCGGAAAAACCGTTCACGTGCCTGCTGAACAACACGGTGAAGAACGCCCTGTCTGCCTTTGTGGGGTCGCGTTGACCAAGAGCCTGGTTGATCGTGACCGTCGGTACCGACTTATAGAGCACAGTATTATCGGTGCTTGTGGAGGCAGCCGTCAGTCCACCGATGGAGTCAGTAGCCGCCCCACGAGGAATGTAGGCTGTCACCGTTCCGCTGCTCGTCAGGCCGCTTACTTCCACGGTATATTCCGCACCCGACCCGGTAACGGACACCCTCTTTTCCCCACGTGCTGTGCCGGTGATTTTGACATCTTCTGCCGAGAACCCGGTCACTGGCCTTTGAAACTCCACAGTGAACCTGATTGGCTGGGATCTGGCGGGGTCGTCCTGGCCTTCCGCCTGATCGATCCGTACGCCAGTTACGCTCGTATCGAATGTTACCACGTTATCGGTGCTGGTCGACGCAGCGTTGGGCTGGCCGAGAGAGTTGTGCGCGACGCCCGCCGGAACCCATACCTCTACCGTTCCAGCCTTTGTCAGGTTCTTGACCAATATCACGTAGCGATTACCCGAGCCTTCGAGACTAATGGTCTTGGCGCCTCCGGCCGTTCCGCCAACGCGCACGTCTTCCGCGGTGAAGTCACTGACCGGCTGGCTGAATTCCGCTATGAACCTGATCGGCCATGTTCTGGCCGGGTCAGGCTGTGCTTCTGCCTGGTTAACCACCACCGTCAACTGCGATTCCTGTCTGTTGTACGTCACGGTGTTGTCGATGCTTACTGATTCCGAGTTTCCCCGACCCATCTCATCGACTGCGGCCCCGGCAGGCACAGACGCTGTTACGGTCCCGGAGCGTTTCATCCCCGAAACGTAGATCGTATAGGTTCGGCCTGAGCCGCCTACCACCGCGGAACTCGCACCGGCCGTTCCAGTGACCACCACGTCAGAAGAAGTAAATCCTGTGACAGTCCTGTTGAACGAGGCAACGAAACGGATGGGCCCCGAACTCGTGGGGTCGGGTTGTCCCGCAGCCTGCTCAACTGTGACCGTGGGACCTTCGTTGTCACCGCGCTTGTATTCCACAACGTTATCGGTGCTGGTTGACTCAGAGTTTGTGTTTCCCGATTCGTCGGTTGCAGCTCCTTCAACAACGGAGGCTATGACTGTGCCGCTTCTTGTCATCCCGCGCACTTCGACGGTGTAAACCCGGCCTTCACCTTTGACGGTGGCCGCCGAGGGTTCGGCGGTCCCACTAAGAATGACATCGTTGTTCTCGAAGCCCGTTACACTTGCGCTGAACTCAACGGTGAAGAGAACTGGTGATCTGTCGGTAGGATCAAGCTGCTCCGCAGCCTGGTCGATTGTGACGGTCAGAGCGCCGCCGCTGGACTGTTCACCCCTAAAATCGATGCTGTCCTTGTTGCCGCTGTTTCCGCCGTCTGCAGACTTGCCGACTCTGACCGTCTGCGATGTGAATGACCACCCGCTCTTCTTGGGAACAACCACAAACTCAGTATCGGAGGTCAGTTTGGATATGCCATACACACCTTCCGCACTGGTTGTGGAAGTAAAGCTGTTGGACCCTGAGACCGCGGTTACCACGGCACCCTGCATAGGTTTGTCCTGATCATCCACCACGCGGCCGCTGATGATCTCTCCGCTGCCCGTCGGGAATACGTTGTATATACACTCGTCCACAACGTCGAAAGACGCATTGCCGTCACCATACACATCGATATTGGGCAGATTGTACCAGGCGTCCGCATCACCCGCCCATCCCAAATTCAGATGGTGGTAGAGCGTGGAGTCGTCATAACCGTAACCGTCTCCAACAATTTCGTGACCGCCCAGTCCACCGCCAATGCCCAACAGAACAGGGAAACCCGCATCGAGATTCGCATTCATCATAGGCTTGAGGGCTTCAGTGAGTCCGTTTTCGTAGTCATATCCGAACACAGCGTTTGAGTACTTGAACGTAGTCAGCAACGCAGCCTTGGCGTCGGCCGAATAGGCTCCGGAGCCTTCTGCGCTATACTGCATGTGCGAAGCCACACCCGCGTCGTGTGTCAACGCGCCAATAGCCTTACGCTGCGTCTCAGACAAGTCGCGCATCTCCTCGGGCACGAGCGGCATATCGCTCCACGAATAGGGGCCGCCCAATCCGTTACCGCCTCGCAATCTTCGTGTGGTCTCCTGCTCGTCGACCAGAATCTTGAACGAGCCTGTTCCCACTCCCACATCGGGATGTTCGTGGAAACGCATGAGCTGGGCCATGGCAGTGGCAACACATCCACAGACATAGTTCTCCTTGGCGCCAGCAGCAAATGGAGGCGTGTAAAAGTTGTACGTTGCCGCGCCGTTTGCCAGGTCCTGGCTCCACTTGGACTTGACCAGAGGAGGAACTCTCACGTCGGAAACCGCGGTCTTCTGCATCTTGGCGACATCAGAAGACATCCCAAATCCGCTGAGCCTGGCCCATTTCTGCTTGGCCCTGAGAAATGCGCTGTCAGCGACGGGCGCAGCGGAGAGGAGAGTAACGCCCTTTATGCCGCCGGGATAGTGGTGTTCATCGGGAACGGAAGCCCTGGCACGGGCGACCCTCAACGGCAGATCACGGGAGACGATTGCACCGAGTGGGTTTTTCGGTGATGGGTCGAATTCACCAGATTTGGAGAAAGCAATTATGGGCTCCACTAGATCGTCCCCGGCCACGATCACGAAACCGGATGGGCTGAGGCTGACCACGTGGTACAGGATTTCCCCGTTTGGGCTAAGATAGGTTTGGGCGTTCCTGATCTCCTGTGAAATGCATGTGTCGAGTGGTCTCGGAGAGACGCGCAGCCAGGTAGCCACCGCCGCTCTTGCCTCACTCGTCGAGGTGGGTTCAGCCACACCGACCGTCGCGACAACAGCAGACAACAGCAGGGTAGCAAGAGTGATCGAGGCGAAGAAGCGAGTACGCACGGACAGCGGGACGCGGCAACACAACATTCGATGTTCCTCCCTGTAGTGACTACAAGTCACAGTCTGGGTAAGCAAGCCGTATGCCACAGTGTCTGCGGCATACAAAAAACTCTGAAAGGCCCAAATCGATGCTCGTTTACTCCAAGCTCACTATACCACCAAGCCCCCCGCTTGTCAACGGGTATTTAACTAATAAGGTGTGTCACCGGCAGCGGCGCGTCTCAAAAGGGTGATCTGGAAGGATGTTTGTCTACGAACGGCTAAGTACAGAGTGCGTATAGCACACCTCGGAGGATGAAGTGATGGCTGAGTGCATTTTCTGTAAGATCGCCACAGGTGAAGTAGGCAAGCTGGTATACGAAGATGAATATGTCGCTGCCTTTGATGATCTCAACCCGCAGGCTCCGGTACACGTTCTGATTGTCCCCAAGAAGCACATCGCAAGACTCTCTGATCTGTCGGAACCTGCGGACGGGGAGATAGTTGGTCGGATAATGATTGTGGCCAACAGACTAGCGCGCGAGCGCGGAATTACCGATGATGGTTATAGAGTCGTAGTGAACTGCAATGAGGCGGCCGGACAGTCTGTGTGGCACCTGCACTTCCATCTGCTGGGCGGACGAACGATGACTTGGCCTCCGGGATAGACAAACGCGGAGCACGAGACACACAATAGACCGGCCGTCCTTCGCGACGGCACAGTGCTTGATTTGGAGCCGCTCATTTGACACGCCAAGCGTGGTGGGCGTATAATCTGCAATGTATTTGCCAGACACCGGCCGCGCGGGGTGCATCTTGCGATGAGCAACAGCACAGCGCAGCGGTCCGATTTTGTCGACGGAGGAGGGATCTGATTGGCACAGGTTCAGGTAAAACCTAACGAGAGTCTGGACAGCGCGTTGAAGCGCTTTAAGAAGGCTCTCCAGTTAGCCGGCATCCTTAAGGAAGCCAAAGCGCACGAGCACTATGAGAAGCCTAGCGACAAGAGACGCAAGGCTGAAGCGGCCAGACGACGCAAGAATCAGCGCAAAGCCTGACGAACAAGCTGCGTCATCTGCCGAAGGAAGTCCCGGGCGCTGCGGGCCGGTGAACTGTCGGTTTTATGGCTGTCTGCGAATAGGGACATCGAGTGAACTCAGTATTGCACAGTATGTCAGTTGACTTGGCACCCGGTACGATGGTTGCCAGTCTCATCGTGATATGAAACCTCATTTGCGCGGCGGCGCGAATGGCTCCAAAGCCAAGACCGCGCCGAGAGAAAGACGCATCAGGATAAACTCCCAAAGGACAGGTTTGGCGGTCGCTACGATTGTCATCCTGTCCGTCCTGCTTTCTATTCATCTGCTTCCCAGCAAAGTATCCCTCCAGGTCGGAGATGTTAGCCGCGAGACGATCATTGCCAGAGGGAGCGCAGGTTACATAGATACTGCTGAAACCGAGTTGCGCAGGCGGCAGGCTCTCGAAAGTGTCGGCAAGGCCTACGACCCGGTTTCCAATGCTTCTGATCAGGCAATTGGGGCCCTCAAGACCATGTTCCACGCGATTGAGGACGTTCGCGCTTCCTCTGCAAATGCCTCTGCGAGTAAGAAAGTACAATTGGTGCGTGAACGCCTGGGGCTTTACCTTGGAACACGCGTCACCGACTCAGCGCTTACGGTCATGCTTACGGTTGATTCTCCGGCTCTCCGCGAGATTGAGGATGATGCGCTGCGTATCGTTTCAACGGTGATGTCCGGAGAGATCAGAGATTCCAAAGAGCATCTGGAGGCTGCAAGGCAGACAGCCGCACGCGATGCCGAGCGACTGATCAAGGATCGTGCAAAATCCAATGTCTTGAGCCAGGTCACTCAGGATGCGATACGACCAAACCGCGTGTTTAGTGAAGAGCGTACCAGATCGCTCCAGGAGGCTGCACAACGTACTGTTCCACCGGCTCACCGGCAGATCAACCCTGGGGAGATAGTGATCGCCAGCGGGGAGACTGTGCTTCAGGAGCATATTGACAAGTTCGAGGCTCTGGGACTGCGTCACCCGCGAGTGGACTACCGTTCTGTTGTCGGGATGAGTTTGTTTGTTGTGCTCGCGGTGGTATTGGTCTCGGCGTTTCTGCACACGTACCACCCCGAAGTATACGCGAACACGA
Source organism: uncultured bacterium (assembly GCA_964431685.1). GTDB lineage: Bacteria > Armatimonadota > UBA5829 > UBA5829 > UBA5829 > CAYSLA01. Next base: position 6,525 of record CAYSLA010000001.1, read on the forward strand.
AAATGTTGCTGCTTCTGGCGCTGATTGTGGGAATCGGCACGTTCGCCCTGCGCATGAGCGGCAGTATGCTTGGCCTGCAGTTGACGGTGGACCAGGTCGGGTATCTGGGTGTTCTTTGGGTCACCACTGCGGCGATGCTATTGTGTGCGCTGATAAACCCTCACGTGGCGGTTGTCGTGTCTGCTTTGCTCTCAGTAGTCTTGTCTCTGATGGTCAATCAGGAACTGCGCTACGCCGCCACGGCGCTGTTCAGCGCGCTTGTCGGTATCTACAGCGTGGCTTACATTCGGGGCAGAAATGATTTTATGCGCGCCGGAGGATTGCTGGCGCTGACGGGAACATCCCTCACGTGGACTCTGGGCGGAATTGCTGGGGCGCAAGTATCACATATGCTGTACGGTTCGGCATGGTCGGTCTTGGTTGCGGCGTCGAGCGTATGGCTGTTCTGGTTCGGAACGTGGCTTCTGGAGAGGCCGTTCGACAAGACTACGCACATATCTCTGCTGGAGCTGGCGGACACAGACAAACCCCTGCTCAGGCGACTGGTTATGGAAGCGCCAGGCACATACACGCACAGCGTGGCGGTCGCCTATCTGGCTGAGGCGGCTGCTGAGGCGGTTGGAGCAGACGCCTTGGTTGCGAAGGTCTCCTCCTTCTATCACGATATTGGTAAGATCAGGAGGCCGCACTTCTTCATAGAGAACCAGCACGTCGAGAATGCGCACGATAGCATCAATCCTACGCTCTCCGCACTGGTAATCACGTCACACATCAAGGACGGCGTTGATATAGCCCGCGAGGCAAGATTGCCAAGAGCAGTGATCGACGTTATCTGCCAGCATCACGGGACATCTCTGGTGCAATACTTCTATAGCCAGGTCTACGGAACGCAGGAGCCGAACGCTGCACTTGAGCAGCAATTCCGGTATTCTGGTCCCAAACCGAAGAGTAAAGAGGCGTCAATAGTTATGCTGGCGGACTCCGTGGAGGCGGCAAGCCGGAGTTTGCAGAAGCCCACTCGCGCCGCCATTGAGCTGATGGTCGAAAAGGTGATTGCCGATAAGATAGCTGATGAGCAGTTGGACGAATGCGAGCTTACTTTTAGTGACGTCAGCACGATCGTGCAGGTATTCACCAGGGCACTGGTTAGCAATATGCACGCAAGAATTGAGTATCCCGACATACCGGGAGCGGAGAGCAAAGGAAACATCACAGATGCAGATACAGATAACCAGCCGCCAGAAGACACCAGCGAAACTGACGAGGATCAGGAAGCTGGCGAAGCAGTTGCTCAAGGAGGAGAACTGCGCTGATGCGGTGGAGGTCAGTGTGCTCCTGACAGACGATGAGGAGATCGCGAGACTGAACAAGGACTACCGGGGAATCGATGGCCCCACTGACGTCTTGTCGTTCAGCCAGATAGAGGATGGCGGACTCGCCGGCTTTGCGGATATCGAAGAGGAGATCCTGCTGGGAGACGTGGTTATTTCCATCGACACAGCTCAGCGCCAGGCCAGCGAGCAGGGCAGGGCTCTTGATGATGAGATAGACACACTCCTCGCTCACGGCATTCTGCATTTGCTGGGATATGATCACGAAAACACTGAAGATGCGATGAAGATGTTTGCCAGACAAGAAGAAATACTCTCGCAGACTGGCGGCAATGACTAGATGAGACTATTTGCCAAATATCGCCTCTATGGGTTCAAATACGCCATAGACGGGGTTGTGCACGTGTTTCGCACTCAGCGGCACATGCGATTTCACTTCCTGACACTCGTGCTTGTGTTGCTGGTTAGCCTTGTGTTCAGACTATCCCGCGAGGAGATACTGATTCTTCTGTTCACGGTGAGCCTGGTGCTCACTGCGGAGATGATCAATACGGCCATTGAGGCAGTCGTCGATCTGGTCTCACAAGGCTATCATCCGCTCGCGAAGTTCGCGAAGGACGTTGCTGCGGGTGCCGTACTCATTGCCACCATCAACGCTTTGGCTGTAGGCTTCCTGCTGTTTTTCGGGGGCGGCAGAATGAAGGCTCTGAGCAAAGAGGTGGAATTTCACAGACCGGAGCCTGCAACAGTGCTGGTAATAGCGCTGATGCTGCTGGTGGTTATGACGGTAATCTGGAAAGTGGCCGGAGGAAGAGGCAAGATATGGAAGGGTGGCGCCGTTAGCATGCACTCTGCCATTGGCTTCTTCATGGCCTGCACCATTTTCTTCATGTCCAAACAAATTGCGGTCGGCATCATGGCATTCCTGTTGGCAGTCTTGATAGCCCAGAGCCGCGTTGAAGGAGGTATTCATTCCCTTAGAGAAGTCATTGTCGGAGCATTGCTTGCCACCTCTGTCGCAGTCGTTGTGTTCTGGGTGTTGGCACCAGTGTTCTAAATGCCTCTCGATGATGGGGAAGATTGACGGTGGACGAAGACCCTAATAGTATTCTCTTACGCTTCACACTTATAGTGTTCCTTGTGCTGCTCAACGCGTTCTTCGCGGCGGCCGAAATGGCTCTTGTTTCGGTCCGGCGCACGAGAATAAAGCAGTTGGCAGACGAAGGCGACAGCCGCGCTGCTGTGGTTCAGAGCCTTACGGAGCATCCAACGACATTCATGGCCACAGTGCAGATCGGTGTCACTCTCGTGGGCTTCATGGCCTCGGCGTTCGCGGCCGTAAGCCTGGCGGAGGTGCCTGCGAAATGGCTGGAGACGCTGGGGCTGAGCAAGAACGTTTCATATACGACGGCCGTTGTGTGTGTCACTCTGTTGGTAGGTCTATTTACGCTCGTCTTTGGCGAGATTGCGCCAAAGAGCCTTGCCATCAGGCACGCAGAGAAATTCGCTCTGGCGACCGGAGGTTTCATCCGGCTTCTTTCCATTGCGGCCCTGCCGGCTGTCTGGATTGTCACGTTCTTCAGTGATCTTGTCGTGAGGCGTTTTGGTGCTCACGTCAAGTACTCAACCCCGATTCTCACGGAGGAAGAGTTCAAGATGCTGGTTGAGGCCGGTGAAGAGGAGGGCGTGATCGAAGAAGAAGAAAAGGAGATGATCCATTCTATCTTCGACTTCACGGACAAGGTTGCCAGACAGGTAATGGTGCCGCGCACCGACATGCACTGCGCTCCTGTGACCTCCTCGCTCTTTGAACTTCTGGAGATCATCACGGTGAACGGGCATTCGAGGATTCCCATATACGAAGAAGACGTGGACCACATTGTGGGCGTTGTGCACGCAAAGGATCTATTGCCAGTTCTCGGAAAGACGAGTGAACACTTCGACGTTCGTGAATTCATGCGAGAAGCCTATTTCATACCGGAATCCAAGGACGTTGACGATCTGCTGGCGGAATTCAGGCGTGGCAACATACACATGGCCATTGTGCGAGATGAGTATGGTGGAACTGCAGGCCTGGTTACCGTTGAAGATCTGCTGGAAGAGATTGTCGGCGAAATCCGTGATGAATACGACGCTGAAGAGGAATCTCTGATTGAGGTCATCGACGAGACCCAGGCCATAGTCAGTGCCAGGATGCGCGTGGAGGACGTCAACGAGCAGCTCCACATTGATGTCCCGGTCAGCGACGAATACGACACCCTTGGAGGATTCGTTTTTGACTTGTTCGGCACTCAGGCCGAAGAGGGCGATACGGCCAGCTATGAAGATCTCGACTTTGTGGTCAAAGAAGTCGAAAACGGACGGCTGAAACGAATACTGATAGTCAGGACGGATCGGCCCAAGGGCACCGACGAATCCTCAGGCAACGGAAAGCAATCCAAAGGCGACTCGGCCAAGAACGAACGCAGGTAAGCCTACTTGGAACCCGGAGTGTACACCTGAGCCGGCTCGGTTGCCGTCAAGACATTGCCGCTCCAGTTGCCAGTCACTATCACGAAGTCGTCAGTAAGGGCGGTGACCCCGCTGACGGCGATCTGTGAGACGCCGTCGCTGATAGCGAGCGGAGACACGCTGGTCACGACTCCCCACACCCTGACAGGGTTGGGTGGAAGCGGGGAGCGAGCCAGGTCCGATATTCGCACTGCCACGGGCGGCCGCTCAGGAGTATCGTCATAGACTCGGACGTCATCGATGCACAGGCCGTAGCCGTAGTTAGCGGTGCCCATGAAACCAATGTAGTAGGTAGATGTCGCTTCGGGCAGGGAAATGGTGCGCTTGGTCCACGCGGGGGTGTCACTGAGATAGGTGGCCAGCAAGTTCCACGAGCCCCCGGAAGCTGTTTTGTAGTACACTTTCAGCGTATCCTGGTCTCCTGACCAGTTCATCTGGCGGTGCCAGAACTCGAGGGTCGCTGGCAGAACGTGGGCTGTCAGGTTTAGCGGCGGAGTAACCAGGGTAGTCGTGCTGCCCCTGAATGTGCTGTAGAGTAGGGCGAAGTAGCTTCCACCGTGCGCACTTCCGTTGTGATTGTCCATAACGGCCTTTACCCAACTCAGGTTGTTAGAGTCCTTCTCCTGTGTCCAGCCTGGCCAAGTACCCTCAAAACCCTCAGCGAATACGTCTACCGCAGACGCCGGCAGAGCCAATGCAACGGTACAGACAGCGATGATAAGAGTCACCTGAATGAACCGGAAGTCTACAGAACAAAGATGTTGAAACACTCTACTACCTCCTGATTTCGGCGAACAGCGCATACTTCCGACTGTGTCTCGAGCCGATGGAACACCGATGGCAAAGACAGCAGCCTTTATCGAGATGCCCTATATGCAGGATACCCTACCGATTGCGATGTGTCAACGGTCACTCGAGCCAGTTTGGCATTCCGCCGCTCTGAAATGCGCATCAATTATCTGAATTCTCCTCTCAACTGTCCGCACGCAGCCGAGGATTTGGCCCCTCGAGCCATTCTCTGCGTTACCTTGACCCCCTCAGACTCAAGCGTGGAGCGAAATGCGCGGATCACATCTTTTGACGGCGCACGGAAGTCCGTGTACGCGACCTCGTTGAATGGGATAAGGTTCACGTGGCACATGGTCCCCCGGAGCAGTCTTGCCAGAGCTACCGCGTCAGCAGGCGAGTCGTTGATTCCTCTTAGAAGTATTACTTCGAATGTGACGCGACGCTTCGTGCGGTCCGCGTACTCGTGACAAGCCTCTATCAGACCCGGGATCGGAAACGCTGATGCTTTCGGAATCAGGTGGTCTCTTACTCGCTGGTCTGCAGTATGGAGTGAGACCGCAAGGGTCAACTGCATCTCCATCGCCGCCATCTGCCGAATCTGCGGTGTCAGCCCCACGGTCGAAACAGTGATCCGCCTCATAGATATGTCGAGTTCGGCGTTGATCAAAGCAACGGCCCGCATAATGTTGTCAAAATTGGTGAGGGGTTCTCCCATACCCATGAAAACGACGTGAGTGACTGGCCTGGAGGCTTCGGACGAAACGGTCAGTACCTGGTCGAGTATCTCACCTGGGGTAAGATTGCGCACAAACCCCTGTTGACCTGTGGCGCAGAATTCACAGCATATCGGACACCCGACCTGAGAAGAGACACACACTGACACCCGGGTCTCATAGGGTAACAGAACGCACTCAATTCGTTCTCCGTCGACAAGACTTAGCAAGAGCTTCAGTGCACCGTCGTTTGACAGCGATCTCGACGCAATCTCACTTCGGGTAATTGACGCGGTTTCAGACAGCCGCTTCAGCAGGTCTTTGGGTAGATTCCTCATCTGGGCAGGATCTGATACGCCGCCGCCGTAGATCCACCGGGCGATCTGCCGTCCTCTGTACGCAGGAAAGCCGAGCTGAGTACAAAGCGCCGACAGCTCGGCTCCGCCCAATCCCATCAATTCAGTTTGGAACTCTCTATCGGGTTTCGTGGCTCAGGCTCTCCTCGACAAAGACCTTTTTTCTGATCTCGTCAAACGTGGTCACGCCGGATATCACAGCTTCGGCGGCATGGGCTCTCATCGGAGTCATACCAGCACGGAAAGCTGCCTGGCGCACAATTTCGGCAGACGGATCGTGCGCTATGAGATGGCGAATCTCGTCGTTTATCGTCATCAGTTCCACAACTGCCTGTCTACTCGAGTACCCGCGATTGTTGCATTGCTTGCAACCCACTGGCGCATAGAACGTGGTGGAGTCCGGGACTTCCACCGATGCGATCAGCTCCAGCTCGTCTTCTTTCGGAACGTATGGAGCCTTGCATTCAGGGCACAGTACTCTGATCAGTCGTTGGGCTAGGACTCCGATTACGGAGGAGCTTACAAGAAATGGTTCGACGCCCATGTCCAGGAGCCTGGTTACTGCGCTGGGGGCATCATTGCAGTGCAGGGTGGAAAAGACCAGGTGGCCGGTCATAGCGGCCTGGAAAGCGATCTGCGCCGTCTCGGCATCGCGCACTTCTCCAACAAGCACGATATCCGGATCCTGACGCAATATAGACCGAAGTTGGACTGCGAATGTGAGGCCGGCTTTCGTGTTCACAGCAGACTGATTAACTCCGTTAAGCTCGTACTCAATGGGGTCTTCACAAGTCATGATATTCGTCTCCGGCGACTTGATGTGCGTCAATGCCGAGTAGAGCGTCGTCGTCTTTCCGCTGCCGGTGGGGCCGGTGACAAGTATCGTGCCATGAGGCTTCGTAATGAGACCCTCAAAGCGCTTCAGCTCCAATGCACTGAACCCCAGATTGTCCAGAGAGAACTGCTTTGCCTGCTTGTCCAGTATCCTCAACACGACCCTCTCGCCGTGATGCACCGGAAAAGTGGACACCCTCAGGTCAAACTCTCGGTTCAGCATCTTCACGGATATGCGGCCGTCCTGTGGCAGCCGTTTCTCGGAAATATCCACGTCCGCCATGATTTTGAGACGGCTGGTAACAGCCAACTGGATGCGCTTGGGCAGGTTTCTTATGTGCTGCAGAGCGCCATCAATTCTGTATCTGATCTCTACACCATTGCCGCGCGGCTCGAAGTGTATGTCGCTAGCGTGTTGGCGGATGGCTTCCTGTATAACCAGGTTCACCGTCTTGACGACAGGCGCGTCCTCGCTCAGCCTGCGCTCTTCTTCGACCGAGACAGAGGACTCTTCCTCAATGGTCTCGAAGTCGTCGTCCACTGCCTTCTTTATTGAGGCCAGAATGTCCTGGCCCTCCTCAGCACCGTAGACCTTGTCGAGAGCGGCCTTTATGCGTGATTCTGCTGCAAGGACCGGTTCGACACGTTTTCTGGATATTCTCTGTATCGCGTCCAGCGCCTCAAGGTCCATCGGATTGGAAATAGCGACCGCGAGACGGTCCGAGGTTACACTAATCGGAATCACGTTGTACGTGCGGGCAACAGGCTCGGGTATGGTATCTACGGCTTCGGTAACTATTGTGTATTCCCCGAGTCTGATGTAGGGTATGTCGTTTTGTATGGCCTGGGCTTCGAAGATGTCGTCTTCACTGACCATTTTGGACTCCAGGAGGATCTCACCGAGTCTTCTGTATGTGGTCTTCTGACGCTCCAAGGCTGTCTTGAGATCGTCCTCAGTAATAGTTCCTGAGGTTACGAGTATTTCGCCAAGCCTCGGTCTGCTCTTGGTGGTCATCATCATCCTCCCAGCACCGCGTCCTTGATTCTGGCAGCGACGTTCCAGAGTGGAACAACGTGCTGCACGACGCCTGTCTCAGCCGCAGCAAGCGGCAGGTCGGAGACAACTGATGTCTGTTCGTCCTGAGCAATCGTAACGCCTCCTGCGTCTTTGATCGCTCTGAGCCCTTCGACTCCGTCTCTTCCCATTCCTGTCAGCAGAACTCCGACTGTCTTGTCGCCGAATGCGTGAGTGGCGGAAATCATAGTGTGGTCGACGCGGGAGTAAGGAGTAGTTGAGGGGCCAGCAGAGTCCTCTACGAAAACCTGATAGACAGGTAGCGCGAAGCCCTCCATTGGGACGAATGTGATGCGTGCCGATGAATGAGCGATCATGGCGCGGGAGGGCGTCAATTTCATCCCGTCGACCGCTTCGTGTACAGGCATCTGGCAAGTCAGGTTGAGTTGATCAGCGAGAACTCTATGAAATCCCATGCGGTAGTCAGGCATCACGACAATCGTCGCGGGAAAGGTTGAAGGGATGCTTGGAAGCACGTCTCCGAGCGCCTGTGGACCGCCAGGACCGCATCCAATGATAACCAGCCAGTTTGACGCGGTGGCTGGACGTTCGTCCATGTCGGCAATCGCTTCCTGCGTCTGCATATTTGCACTCCTCTGAAAATGAGTTGGGAGATCACCGGGCAACTACACGGCAATCTACAACCCGTCAGGCGCCATCGATAATGCGCCGGACTTCGCGGGCTCTTGCCTGCGTTTGTCTTCTGTCTATGGTCGTGCTGACCCTGACAACATCGCCTTCCGCCGCGCTCTTTGGAAGAAGCGTTTTCGAGCAGACCAGCTCTCTGCCGTCATCTGTTACCAGCACCGCCAGCTTGCTCTCAAAACGATCAACCACCGCCTGGATTGCTTGCTCAGTGTCCACTAATACTCCTCACAGAGAATCCGTCTGTGGCGAACTGGACGGTTCCATTCATGTCTGCCCTGTGCAACTCTGCCCCGGTGGCTGCAGGACCAATCCGTCTGAGGACCGTCCGGTCAGCGTTAGGTGCAGCACTGGACCCGGGCACGACTATGTCTTGCGGCCTGACCGCGGCCAGCAGTTCGAGCGAGGTGGCCCCGAGTGCCCCGTATCGCCCGATTACCAAGACGTTGCTCATCAAATATGCTCCGGAACGCATCAGATACGATTCAGCAATCGCGCCAGCGTCGGACATAAGCAGGAACCGGGTCCGCCCCATCACCATCTGCACAATCAGCGAGTTCTCTTCGGTAACATCACTGGTTGCTTTCAGTGGCTCCTCGGGCGGGCTGAAAACGTGAAGACTGGTGCTCTTCGTCAGGATCACACGGTCGCCGCCCTTGAGCCCAATCTCAGGAACCTTTCGTTGCCTCGCTGCAGACAGTTGACTGGCCCATTCATCGTCGTTACCCGTCTGCGCTCTGAGAATCCGCCGCACACGCACAGACTTGGCGATTGTATCTACAGCGCCCGTCCGCCGTGCGGTCGGGTTTGTCAGAATGAGCGTCACATCCTCGATACCCGATTCGCGCAACCACGATACAAGCTGTTCAGCATCTGCCGCCGGCCCGGGGTCAACCAGAAAATGCTGCCCATCATCGCAGCCTGCATACACGCCGCCACCGATTCTTGGATCCAGTACGGCCAACACAGCGCGTGGGCGAGCTTCATCCCGTCTGCCCGCTGCAAAACGATATCCGAGACCGATCCCCGCCGCCAGGGCCAGAAGTAGTATAATTATCGGCAGTATGCGCGTCATCTTTGTAGGGTACCTGTCACTGCGAATGCACTCATGTTAACCATCATCATGCATCGAGTCAATGCGTGAGCATTCAAGTGGCTCCTATCCGTATGAAGCGCTTTCCAGTCAGTCGAGAAGACCCGCGGGAAAAACATGCCCTCTGTGACGTATCCACAGTTGTTGAAGAAGGTTGACGGGCCGCCGACGTACAAGTAGACACTGAACGATGTAGCCTGACTTGTTGTTTTGGACTGATGGACAGGTGGAGAGAGGTTTCGCATGAAGATAACGACCTCCGAAGAAATGCGGGCGCTTGACGCACTGGCGACGGACAAATACGGCATTCCCAGCTTGCTTTTGATGGAACACGCTGGCCTCGCAGTTGCGATGACAGCCAGCGACCTGCTGGAGGGCGCGTTCGGAAGCAGGGTGCTGGTGTGCGCTGGGCCCGGCAACAACGGCGGAGACGGGTTCGCGGCCGCTCGGCACCTCTTTAACCACGGCGCTAATGTATCAGTGCTATACTTCGGAGACGCTGCCAAGGCTAGCCCCGATACCCGAACAAACATGGCGATCGTCAACCACATGGAAATTCCGGTCATCGAGAATGTTGAGAGCTACCTTGTGGATCAGATTATCTCTGAGTCGGACCTGGTTGTGGACGCACTGCTGGGAATCGGGGTGTCCAGTGAAGTGCGCGAGCCAATAGCAGGTGTCATACGGAGTATTAACGACTTCGCACGAATGGTTCTGGCGGTCGATATTCCGTCTGGCGTGAACTCTGACACAGGCTCAATATGTGGAGTTGGGATTTCGGCGGACGCTACTGTGACGTTTGGGTTGCCGAAGATCGGGCATTTTGTATACCCAGGCGCCGGAAAAGTGGGGCGTCTGTCCGTAGCGGACATCAGTATACCCGTGGTCGAACTCGAAGACAACGGCGGCAGAGCGTTTGTTCTCGACCGCTTCATTGCGGGGGCGCTGATTCCATACAGACCCAGAGATGCTCATAAAGGCACATTTGGCCACCTGGCGATTGCCGCAGGTTCTGTGGGGATGACGGGCGCCGCTATCCTGACCGCTGAGGGAGCCTTGCGCATTGGGACCGGACTGGTAACACTTGCAATCCCGGAGTCGCTTAATGACATACTGGAGGCCAAGATCACCGAGGCCATGAGTATCCCTGTAGCCGAGGGGTCTGCAAGATCTTTCTGTGCCGGATCAGTCGATGCCGTTGCGCGCCTCATTGAGGATCGTGACGCGGTAGTCATTGGGCCTGGGCTTGGACGAAGCGAGGACGCGGTCTCCTTTGTCAAGGAACTGCTGCCTCGTATAGATCGTCCCTGTTTAGTAGATGCTGACGGTCTGTATGCCGTGGCTCAGAACACTGACCTGCTGAGAAACCACAGTGCGCCTGTCATAGTGACGCCGCACCCCGGGGAAATGTCGCTGCTTACCGGCAAGTCAATTTCCGAGGTTCAGTCAAACCGATTGGAGACAGCACGTTCATTCGCCACTGCCTACGGAGTCCACGTAGTGCTCAAAGGTGTCGGCACCATCGTAGCAATGCCAAACGGCGTGGTGTATATAAACACAAGCGGCACCTCAGGAATGGCCACCGGAGGGGTTGGTGACGTGCTCAGCGGGATCATAGGCGGGCTGCTCGCCCAGGGCTGCTCGCCTCAGGCAGCGTGCTGCGCGGGGGTGTACATTCACGGCGCGGCCGGCGAAATCGCTGCGGATAATATGGGCGAGGCAGGAATGGTAGCCGGCGATGTGGCCGCATCAATTGCCAAAGCTGTGCTGGATATTCAAGGGGAGGACTAGGGTTATGCGACGTGTTCTGTCAATTGCGGTGCTGGTAGTGTGCTGGATATATCTGGGCGTAGCTGCCATCGCCGAGCCGTCTATTGAGCTTGGCTTAGAGGAAAAGGGAGCCTATGTATACTGGTTCACGTATACCGATCCTACAGGTGTCGAAAGATCCAGCAAGCCAGAGAGGTTTATGGGATCTGATGCGAAGTTGTCAATGAGCGACGTTCCAGCAAGTGGAAAGGACCTTCGCCTGCATGTGATGAGTGTACGCACGGGTAACGCCGCGGCCAAGGTTATCAAACCAGAACTATTGGAGGCCAAACCGCCAAAGATTGAGCTTGAGGAGAAGGATTTTCAGTACGTTGGACTTGTCAGACTTCGAGTAGTGGCTTCGGACGGCAAGCCAGTGGAGAGCGCGGTTGTCCGGGTCGAGGATGCTGACGGAACCAAACACGAATCGTCCATTACTCCGGTCGACGAAGGTGTGGCGGTGTTCCGAAACGTCGCAGCGGGTCAGACGAGCGTGAAAGTCGTGGCAGAGGGGCTCACCAAGACTTCTGATTCGGACATAGACATCCCCGCGGAGCGGGATAGTCTGGCATTTGGGCGCGATATCAAAGTACTTGGTGACGTGAACACGTTGCAGATTGCATCGGCACCCGGAACTGATGACGACGCCAGGCCGAAAGAGTCGTCACGCAAAGAGCGTCGTTCTTCTTCTGGCACGAACATTCTGTCGGCTATCGCGGGCCTGATATTCGTTGCGGTGGTAATCGCTGTAATATACGCTCTGCTCAAATCGAAGGGCGTGACGGCGAAAGGCGCTCTCGAGAAGATGGGGGTCGCGCTGCCCGAGACGGATTCCTCCGTGTCTCCTGCGCCCCAGAACGCCGCTCCCGCGATTGATCCGAACGTCTGCCAGTTCTGCGGTCAGCAAAAAGACGCCAACGGTTCGTGCGGTTGCACAGTCACGCCCGGTGCCGCACCACCAGTTTTGGGAGCGACACCCGTGACCGGCCCAAGCGGCCCCCGGTTGATAGGAACACAGGGCACGTTCGCTGCTCAGATATTCCCATTGATCGAAGGGGCAAGCATTGTTGGAAGAGAGGCGAGCTGCAACGTAGCGCTGCTCAATGACGCCACTGCTTCGCGTCGGCACGCCACCATCAACGTAAATGCTGGTCAGTACAGCATCACGGACATGGGCAGCTCCAACGGCACGATGGTCAACGGTGCACGTGTCACAGAACAGGCACTGGTTCCCGGCGATGAGATACAGATCGGCGGCACCAAGTTCAGGTTTGAGGTCTGATGTCCAGTTGACTAAGATTATTCGCCACACATTTGCCGGAGCGCTGGGAGCGTTTATTGCGTGGGCGGTGATGGAGCCTACTCCGCTGATGCCTGACACCGAGACGCCAGTCGCCTACGGCGTGATATTTGTGATCGGACTGATCTTCGGACTGCTGGTCGGATTTCTCCTCGGGTTGTCCGAAGCTATGGGCGGTCTATCACACCGGAACGGCGGCAAGGTTGTTGTCGTAAGCGCGCTAGTGGGCGCGGCTGGTGGCATCCTGGGGCTTACGTTCGGAAACTCGCTCTACTCTGCGTTCACGAGTGTGTCCAAGGCGAGCCCAGGCTTCCTGTCATTCATACTGCTCCTGGTAGGCAGGGCCGTGGGGTGGGCGCTGATTGGTGGATTTGTAGGCCTGAGCCAGGGGCTCGCCACGAACTCCGCTAAGAAGATACGCAACGGTTTTATCGGCGGATTTCTGGGCGGTGGTCTCGGCGGAACGGTGTTCGAGATTCTGGTGATGCTAAACAAAGGGCACGTCGCCAATTTGCTGCCCGGGATGATCCGCTTTGTAAGCTTCGTAATCACAGGAGGGAGCATCGGGCTGTTCATAGGGTTAGTGAGCGAGCTCGCGAAGAAGGCCTGGCTTCTCAAAATGGTTGGCAGGAATGAGGGTAAGGAATACGAACTCTTCAAACCGATCACAATTATTGGCAGAAGCGAACTTGCCGACATCCCGGCTTTCGGCGACCCGGACGTCACGGAAAAGCACTCGATCGTCATCCAACAGGGAGGCAGGTACTACATAGAGGATGCCGGGTCGCTCTTCGGGACCAGTCTGAACGGCACACGAATTGCTGACCGCCAGCCTTTGAGAAGCGGCGATGTCATTACGGTCGGCAAGACCCGGTTCCAGTTCCGTGACAAGAGCGCCCCGCGAATGGCTCCGGCTGTCCAGTCTGCCACAGTCAGTGGTGCGGTCATTCCAACAGCGCAGGGCGTCTGCCCGTTCTGCGGGGCGGCCAGGGACTCCAACGGCAACTGCGAATGCTCCGCTGGTGTCTCTGATGCCACACAGATATCGACGCAGGGGGTCGCCAACACATCGGTAACACAGCTTCCGACACAGTTGATGGGCGGGCAGGCTACACGTACTGGTGCAAGGCTCGTTGGAGTTTCCGGAGTCTACGCCAACCAGGTGTTTCCTCTTGAGCCTTCCGGCACTGGAATCGGCCGAGACTCGTCCAACACTATCTCGCTGGCGTCAGACCGTATGGTATCTCGTATGCACGCGAGGATAGTGGAGGAGGGTGGGGCGATTGTGGCGTACGATGAAGGTAGCTCGAACGGCACGTTTGTCAATGGCGAACAGATTACTCGAAGAGCGTTAATGAGTGCTGATATCATTCAGATAGGCTCCACGAAGTTCAGAGTGGAACTGTAGTCGTTTCATATTCTCCGGCTTCGCCGGGTTAGGGTGGTAGAGACGTGAGCGATACAACGCAGATGTTTCCGGGGGACGATCCGAACCGGACGGTTGTCGGCGGAATTGACCCGAACAAGACCCAGGTAGGAGGAGGACTTGGCGCGGTCAGCTCAGATGCGGACCCATATCGCACGCAGATGCCCTCTGCGGTGCGTTCGGTGGCCCTTGAGTGCCTTGTGGAGAACTCCTACGCTCTTGCTCCGGAGGCGAACCATACGCACATTCTAGCAAGACTAACTGGCGTCAATGCTGGTGGCGGGTTCGGACAGCGGATGCCTGTGAACGTGTGTCTTGTGCTTGACCGAAGCGGCTCTATGGAAGGTCCGCCTTTGGATTACATGAAGCAGGCGTGCGGCTATGTCGTTGACCTGCTTGAGCCCTCGGACATTCTCTCGATAGTTGCTTTTGAGGACACGGCGCAAGTGATAATGCCTGCCCGACGTGTCGTCAACAGGGCCTTGATAAAAGAACACATTATGCGCCTCGATGTGGGCAACACCACGAACCTCTACGACGCTCTTGCGCTTGCCGGCAGTCAGGTCTCGTCTGTGGCAAACCCCGGTTACGTTAATCGGGCACTGCTGTTCACCGACGGCGAACCGACTGCGGGAAACAAGGACTTCTCATCAATCGTCGGGCAGGTAGTGGAGCAGAAGAGCCGTGGAATCACCTTCACCGCACTGGGCTTCGGCTATGAATACAACGAGGAACTGCTCTCTGCTATCGCGAAACGGAGTGGCGGCAACTACTACTACATCACCAGACCAGAGCTGATCCCGGAGATATTCCGCAAGGAATTGGAATCGCTGATGATGGTTACGGCTAGAAACGTCCGTCTGCGGATCCGGCTCTCTCGCTGGAGCCAGGTTCGCCAGGTATACGGAAAACTCCCGACGTACGGCACCCGATCTGCGGAGGTCACTCTCGCCGATCTCGAGAAAGGCGAGACTCAGACTGCCCTGATCCAGATGGAGCTCGGCGCCAGGCCGGGGGGAACATATAGAGTGGCGGTTGTTGAAGCAATCTACGATGATTCGGTCACTGGACGAACCGAGACAGTCTCCGCTGATGCTGTTGTGCAGTTCACAGCGGACGCTGCTTTGCTTGCCGCAGGCGAAAACCCGATGGTAAAGAACGAGATACAGATCGCAGAGGCGTCCAGAAACCTCGAGCGCACCGTAATGGGGATGAAAACCCAGCAGATATCCACAACGCAGGCCGTCGAAGAAATGGAGAAGACCCGGATGATGCTCCTTGACCAGGGTAAGACGCTACAGGCCCAGGATATGCAAGCTGCCATCGACCAGATCAGACAGGGAGCGGCTGCGGAGAAGACACTGATAGGAATTCAACTTGACCGGGAGAAAACAAGATGAGCGACGATCAGCTTAACTCATACGAAGTGACGACAGTCTCACAACCTCTTGATGACCGCACTCAGGCAGTGGGGCTTGTTGACTCCGGTGCCACACAATACTCGATGAACCTGGAGTGTCCTGTATGCCACACCCAGAACTCCGGTTCTGAACGTTACTGCACGGACTGTGGCTTCCTGCTGACCGAATCACCAGCGGAAGTTAGCGAAGCCCAGATTGAGCAGCCCCCAGCCAAGCTTGTATCGGCGGACAGGGTGCGAGAGTTTCCATTGAGACTCGGTGCAAACACGGTCGGTCGGGCCGATTCCGACGTGTTGCTTACAGACAATTCCGTCTCCCGTAGACACGCTGTGATAACTGTTGAGGACGGCAGGGTGTATCTGGAGGATGTAGGAAGCACCAATGGCACAAATGCCGGCGGAGTCCGAATTGAGCAGGGAAGCAGAGTTGAGCTGCAGGATGGAGCTGATGTTGTCTTTGGCAGCGAGTCGCTGAAACTTGTTGTGATCGCCACCGTCCAAGAGAGTGTAGGGGAGAGCGCGTCCGATGATCTCTCCGCAACTGCAGATTCGCCTGAAATGTCCCTCACAGACACAGATTCCAGCGTCGCGACTCAGGAAGCAGACGCATCTGGCATCGTCGATGAAACTGGGGCGCAGACGCAGGATCAACGTGCCCTCTACGTTCTGGTCTCACGAGACGGCTCGTTGAGGTATGACCTTCTCAAAGGAACTCTCCGTTTGGGTCGCCGCACTGTCGAAAACGACATAGTCATCTCGGACCAGTACTGCTCGGGCAAACACGCGGAACTTGAAGTGACGGAAGACTCTGTAACTGTCAGAGACATAGGAAGCACAAACGGGACGTTGATCAATGCGGTGAAAATCGCACCCAATGCGGCAGTGCCGCTGAATCCGGGGGACGAGGTGACGTTTGGGCAGACCCCACTCATATTGGAGGCAATAAGAGATGAGTTTGTATGATCAAGAGACCGAAGTGTTCTCGTCCGAGGATGTCGAGGTTACGGCCAGACTGGATATCACTGAGCTCCGCAAAGATATGGAGGCTAAGAACGGTTCATTTGCTCTTGTTTCTCGCGATGGCCAGACCGTATTTCAGCTCACGGATGGGATAAACACACTTGGCCGGCTCAAGCGGGCGAACAGTGTCGTTATCAAAGACAAGTTCTGCTCGGCTCTACACGCTGAACTCCAGATTGGGGAGGACGGCATAACCATCACCGACATGGGTTCCACGAACGGAACATTCGTCAATGGAACAAAGATTACGCCAATAATGCCACACTCACTGCAACTTGGTGATGAGATTACCGTGGGACGCAGCCATTTCCGATTTGAGGTGATACTCGATGAGTAACACAGAGGAGCCAGAGATCCTCACTGCAGACGATTCCGATCGCGAAGTGACCGCTAAGGTCAACTCGCAGGAGTTGATAGCAGAATGGGAAGAACGGATTCGCAGGGCCGAGGATATTCGCGTGGTAAGCACGTTGGGCGCACGGACGGATCTCGGCCGGGTGCGAGACAACAACGAAGACAAGTACGAGTTCTTCCAGCCTGAGGAACCGGATGTGCTTTCGAGAAAAGGATCGCTATATGCCGTTGCCGATGGGATGGGCGGACATTCGGCTGGTCAGATTGCCAGCGAACTGGCCTTGAAGACTACCATAAAGTCGTACTACTCCGATGACTCACCACTGCTCGAAGAGTCTCTGCGGGCCGCTATCCAGCAGGCTAACGCACTTGTCTATGACACATCAACGGCGATCGCCGAGCGCGCAGGGATGGGAACAACGCTAACTGTGCTTGTAGTGCGCGGCGACGAAGCCTTCGTTGCCCACGTAGGCGACAGCCGGCTGTACGCATTGCGTGACGGTGTAATTACGCAGGTTACTGACGATCATTCGTGGGTCAACGAGCAGGTGAAACGGGGCGGAATGACTGAGCGCGAGGCTATGTCCTCACCCTACCGGAATGTTATTACCCGCTCTGTCGGCAACTCTCCGACTGTTGAAGTGGACATATTCTGCCGCGACGTTAGGGTGGGCGACGTCTTCCTGCTTTGCTCTGATGGCGTCTCGGGACTCGTTGAGGCAGAGCAGGTGCGCAGAGCGATGGCAGAGAAGTCGCCGTCCCAGGCGGCGTGGGAACTGGTGGACATGGCTCTGGAAGCCGGCGGACACGACAACGCGACCGTTCTCGTGCTTGCCATCCGCGACATCGTGGGAGAGAAGAAGCCAAAACGCGGCGGACTCTCAGCACTGTTTGGCCGGAAGTAGGCCGGCCGGGTCTGCCGCAACAAGGATTGATACACAGTTTGACGGAATCCTCGACTAACACAATCGGGAAATACCAGATAGTTCGCGAGATTGCAAGATCCAATGACGTCGTCTACGAGGCCATTGATCCGAGCATAAGCCGGCGTGTTGCGGTAAAGGAACTTTGCATCCCGCCTAATCTGACCGGTGACGATAGGCGCGAGCGGATTGAAAGGTTCTGGCGAGAGGGCAAAGCGGCCGGCAGACTCAGTCACCCCAACATAGTCACGGTCTTTGAAGTGGGCAAGGATGGCGACCGCTATTTCATAGCGATGGAACTGCTGGAAGGGCAGTCACTGCGCGATGTCCTGAAAGCACGCGGTGCGCTGCCTATACAGGATGCTGTGAACTACGCTCTGCAGATAAGCGAGGCTCTTTCATACGCCCACCGGAATGGGGTGATACACCGTGATATCAAGCCGGAGAATGTCCACGTATTGCCAGGCGGCCATATTAAGATCACAGACTTCGGTATTGCCCGTCTTATTGGCGAGGCGTCTATCACTCAGGATGGGCAGGTTTTCGGCACCCCCAGCTATATGTCACCGGAACAGGTATCGGGCAAGTCGATTGACATTCGCAGTGATATCTTTTCGCTGGGAGTAGTGTTGTACGAGATGGTCGTCGGGAAGAAGCCTTTCATTGGAGACACTGTTGTAACGATAACTTACAACATAATGAATCTGGAAGCGCCGACTCCGGCCGGGGTGCCACCAAACGTGTCTACGGCGATTAGAAAGGCCATGGCCAAGGATCCCGCGGACAGGTTTTCCAGCGCGGACGATATGGCAGAAGCCCTGAGTAATGACAGCTTTAGCGATCCAGCGCATTTACTGCAGCCGACCGGCGTCACAGGTGGTTATGGTTCGCCGTCGCGAACGTATTCTGCTCCCGGGCCGCCCACCACTCTGCAGAATCAGTCCTACACTCCGTACGGAACCCCAATGCCGTCACCGTCTTCAGGAGGGTCCGCAGGGCCGTTCTCGTATCAGTCAACCCCGGTCACACCGCCCAAACCCATTCTAAGTGCTGAGACGCGACACACTCTCGGAATTGGGCTTCTCTCCATCGGTCTGCTCGGCATATTCCTGTTCGCCATCTGGGCACTCGGCCAGGCTTACAAAAGCTACATTAGCGCTGCGGGAGCTCCCGCAGCCGAAAACTATTATAATCAAGGAGTCGATCTGATGCGCCGAGGGCTGAGGCAGGAGGCTATCGGGCAATGGAAACAGGCTATGAGTGCTGCGCCCGAGTCGCGTTATGCCCAGATGGCCAACAACGAGATCTATGCGACCTATGTGGAGGATGCCGCCGAATCGATCAGACGCAACGACTATCAGTCCCTGGAAGCACGCGCCCAGGCTCTATTAGGAATGCGGCCCAAACAAGCCGAAGGGTACTACTACTTCGGTATGGTGTATGAGAAGAAGCAAGATTACGCAAATGCCGAAATGATGTATAATATGGCAGTGCAGTACGGCGAGAACGACCAATATGCACAGGCGGCGAGGCTACGGCTTGAGGCAATCCCGCGGCCGCAGGGTACGCAGCCAGGTACACAGCCGAGCAGCGCGCCGCCACAGCCGCCGGCTGGCAACATACCCTTTGCACCAGCCCAACCGGACTGAACAGAAAGGCAGCAATACAAAGATATGATCAGATTCGTAAGCACGTTCGCTCTAGTCGCGTGCCTCGCTTGCTCACTCTCAGAGGCCTCCGAAATACGCGCTGCGTGGGTAACTGCGTGGAACGCGGGCTTTCTGAATGAGGCACAGGCTGACGCTACAGTTGAGGCGGCGAGACGGGCTGGAGTTAAGGTTCTCTATATCCAGGTGCGCAAGAACGCAGACTCATACTATGAGTCCGCTCTGGAGCCTGCCGGTGAAGGATATCGTTCAGGGTTTGACCCTCTGCGCTACGTGGTAGCAGCGGCACACGCAAAGGACATCGAGGTTCACGCCTGGGTGAACGTGTTTCGCGTATGGACGGGCAAAGACCCTGCGGCTGCGTCCGCCGAACACGTACTCAGGCAGCATCCCGAATGGCTGAACAGAGACTTCCGGGGAAGCGCCAGGGCGGCTGACGGGATGTTTCTCGATCCCGGAGCTCCCGGTGTGGCCGAATACATAGCGGAAGTAGTCAAAGACATAGTTGATCGTTACGACGTAGACGGAATTCACTTGGATTATATCCGATACCCTGGCCGGGAATGGGGCTATTCTCCACCGGCGCTGGCCAGATATGCCGCTGATACCGGTGTCTCGGGTAGGCCCCAGCCATCGGACACACGCTGGGGTGACTGGCGGCGCTCACAGGTTACGCGAACTGTTCGACTGGTCAGGGATGCCGTGCACTCGTCTAAACCCGGTCTGCTGGTCTCCGCTGCCACCGTCTGCTGGGGTGACTACCGCGACGATCCGTGCAAATGGGAGTCCTACCAGAACGTATTCCAGGACTGGTCAGGGTGGGTGAAGAGCGGACTTGTAGACGTAGTAGCTCCCATGAACTACCGCGCCGAAGCAACTAGTAAGGGCGCGACTGAATTCAGAAAGTGGGCTGCAGGATTCCGTAAGTGGATTACCGGGACACCGATATATGTCGGAATCGACGTGCAGAAGAACACCGTCGCTAGCGTCAAGCGCCAGCTTGAGGCCGCTCGCAAGCACGGTCTGGACGGCGTGTCGCTGTTTGCCTTCAATTCTGGGGCAAAACGAGACAGTCTGGTTTCTTCGCTCTCCATTCTAGGTGCGGAAGCCTCCGGATTGTAGTCTGCAGTTCTGACGATCGGTATTGCCACGCCCTGCGCGCCCGCGTCCCAAGCCATGTCGCGCTCTTGAGCCTGGGAGGCGTTCTCTAGTATAATGAACCTGCGACGTTCATTTGCATGGTGGAAACGATTTGACTGTTCTGGTTACCGGCGGCTTGGGTTACGTAGGTTCTCACGCTGTCAAGAAGCTCGTGGAACGGGGCGAGGACGTTATATGCCTGGACAACCTCATATACGGGCATAAACAGGCCGCGTGCGGCAGCAGAGTTGTATTGGGAGACATTGGCGACCGCGAAGTCCTGAGAGATGTTCTTGACTCACGGACGATTGACACGGTTATGCACTTCGCAGCGTTCGCCGCGGTTGGTGAGTCAGTTGAGCAGCCTGGGAGATACTATGACAATAACCTTTCTCGCGCGTTGGTTCTGTTGGAGTGCGCGATAGATGCCGGCGTGAAGCAGTTCATATTCTCTTCTACGGCGGCGGTCTTTGGCGAGCCGAGCTACACGCCTATCGACGAGAACCACCCGAAGAGCCCCACAAACCCGTATGGGGCATCCAAGCTGATGTTGGAGAGGGTGCTTGCAGACTACCAGCGTGCTTACGGGATGCGCTCAATCTCTCTGCGCTACTTTAACGCCGCAGGCGCTGATCCTTCGGGTAAGATCGGGGAAGATCACCGACCTGAGCATCACCTGATTCCGCTTGTTTTTGCCGCAGCTATGGGTAAGCGCAAGGACATCAAGGTGTTTGGCACGGACTGGCCGACGCCGGACGGAACGTGTGTGCGTGACTATGTTCACGTGAATGACTTGGCGCAGGCACACCTGCGGGCACTCGATGCTCTGCGCAACGGCAAGCAGACTGATTGCTACAACCTCGGAAACGGAAGCGGATACTCCGTCCGAGAGGTCATCAACACCGTTGAGCAAGTCAGCGGGTTGCCGGTTACGTGTCTGCAGTCAGAGCGCAGGGCCGGCGACCCCGCTGTGCTTGTGGCAAGCTCGGGTAAGATATCACGGGAACTCGGGTGGAAGCCAGAGTTTCCTGAACTAACTAGAATAGTCGAGACCGCGTGGAACTGGCACAGAAACCATCCTGACGGATTTGACGAGGAGTAATGATGGCTGACATAAGCGTTCTGCGGCACTCAACGGCACACGTAATGGCGCACGCCGTGAAGAACCTCTTTCCCGAGGTGAAAATCGCGATTGGACCATCGATTGAGGATGGCTTCTACTATGATTTTGACGTCAACAAACCGTTCACTCCTGAGGATCTTGAAAAGATATCGGAGGAGATGCACAGAATCGTGAAGTCCGGCGCGGCATTCGTTCGAAGAGAAGTTGACCGCGACGAAGCGCTGCAGCTCTTCAAGGATGAGCCGTACAAACTGGAGTTGATACGAGAACTGCCAGACGGCGAGACTATCTCGGTCTACGACGAAGGCGGATTCCTGGACCTTTGCAGGGGACCTCACCTTGACAAGACCAGTGACGTCAGGGTGTTCAGGCTTCTCAGTACGGCTGGCGCCTATTGGCGGGGCGACGAACACAATCGGATGCTTCAGCGCGTGTACGGTACCGCATTTGAGACTGAGGAAGAACTCGGCAACCACATGCGGGTTCTGGAGGAAGCGGAAAAGCGCGACCATAGAAGAATTGGAAAAGACCTCGATCTCTTTTCGATACAGGAAGAAGCGGGGCCCGGTCTTGTGTTTTGGCATCCGAAAGGCGCGCTTGTTCGCAAGATGATTGAGGACTACTGGCGCGACCGACACCTTTCCGGCGGGTACGATCTGCTTTTTACCCCACACATTGCCAACCAGCAGCTCTGGCGCACCAGCGGTCACCTCGACTTCTTCACGGAGAACATGTACTCCGAGATGGATGTTGATGGTCAGCCCTATCTTATCAAGCCTATGAACTGCCCGTTCCACCTGCTGATCTACAAATCCAGGGTGCGAAGCTATCGTGAACTGCCTATGCGCTGGGCCGAGCTGGGCACGGTATACCGATATGAGCGCTCTGGTGTCTTGCACGGGCTGATGCGAGTGCGAGGCTTCACACAGGACGATGCGCACATATTTTGCACGCGCGAACAACTGGATTCTGAGACAAAAAGAGTTCTCGAGTTTGTGCTGAGCATTCTGCGAAGGTTTGGATTTGACGAGTACCAGGTGTACCTCTCAACCAAGCCTGAGAAGGCCGTGGGTGATGATGAAGTGTGGAAGCAGGCCACTGAGTCTCTTCGCTCTGCGCTCGAAGACCAGGGACTGGATTATGAAGTGGACGAGGGTGGGGGAGCGTTCTACGGTCCAAAGATCGATGTCAAGATCAAGGATGCGATAGGCAGGTTCTGGCAGTGTTCCACAATCCAGGTGGACTTCAACGAGCCGGAGAGGTTCGACATCTCCTACATCGGACAGGATAACCAGCAGCACCGGCCAATAATGATACATCGTGCGCTGTTTGGCTCGCTCGAGCGGTTTATGGGCGTGCTGATAGAGCACTATGCCGGCGCATTTCCGCTGTGGCTTGCGCCTGTGCAGGCCGTTGTGCTTCCTATAGCCGACAGGCACGTGGAGTACGGTGCGAAGGTCGTGGAGTCACTCAAGACGGCCGGTTACCGGGTGCACCTGGACGACCGCAACGAGAAGACGGGATACAAGATCCGCGAAGCGCAGATGCAGAAGATTCCGTATATGCTCGTTGTGGGCGACCGCGAGGCCGAGGCCGGGGCGGTGTCTGTCCGCTCCAGAGCCGAAGGAGACAAAGGCGCAATATCGCTCGACGACTTTGCCGCCATGCTCAAAGCGGAGCTGGCCGGCGAGTAGACGCGCTTCTGATGCTCTGTTACTCCAGCGCCTCAGATTCTCCTCTATCCAGCATATCGGTGTATATACCTGGTTCGGAATTGGGGATTTGGATGGCGCCGACGTGCCTGGCGTAGAAGTCTACCGGGCCCGCGCTGCCGATCACAGCATAGGCATAGCCCATCTCACGCATCGCGTGCATGCAAGCTATGAGTAAGGCTCGTCCGATGCCTCTGTCGCGAAAATCGGTCTGTACGCCTGTGGGTCCGAAGAAGTTCTTGCAGGTGCCCTCGTACGCAGCGAAACCAACGATTCTCTTGTCGTATGTGGCAATGTAGCATGTGGGCGGATGATTAGTAAATGTGTTGACTGCTTGGTCTGCCCAACCTTCGTCAAAGGTGTAGTGAACAAACCTGCGCACAATCGACAGCTCCATTGGCTTTGCTCTACGGACTATTATGCCGCACTCGTTAAGTCTTTCGAGCTCCTCGCGATAGTCAGGCAGTTTTTGCAGATCAACAAGCATATCTCCCATTGCAGTGTCCCCTTTGTTCCACTCCTACTCCGTCCCTGCGAAACCGTTCGTTCTGTAGTATAGCGCAAATCGCCTGTTGATTCCTACCCGCAGTGGCCCGTTTCTTACTCGATACCGGTCGACATATGCGGACTGCTCTTGTATAATGTGATCTAGATTGACGAGTCGTCATTGTCTCGGAGCAGTGGATGGCCCTTCCGCACAGTACAAGCATTACTGATTGTGCCGCTGACCAGGTCAACGAACAGAACCTGTGTCCGGTTGGAGGTGCTCCAGACGGACCGAGGATGGTTTTCTGGGAGCTTACGGCGGCCTGCAATCTGAAGTGCGTGCACTGCCGCGCGTGCCCCGCTGAGCAGAGATCGCCCGACGAACTTAGCTTCGGAGAAAGCCAGAGACTTCTTCACGAGATCGCTTCCTGCTCCAAGTGCGCCGTCGTCTTGAGCGGAGGGGAGCCTCTTGTGCGGCCGGACGTATTCCGGCTCGCCGAGTATGGTAACAGCCTTGGCCTCAGAATGTTGCTGGCGACCAATGGAACTACGGTCACCACGGATATCGCCCGGAAGATAGCGGATGCAGGCATAGCCCGCGTGAGTGTAAGCATAGACGGGGCCAACTCAGACTCTCATGATGCATTTCGGCGGGTTGATGGATCATTTGATGCGGCCTGGCAAGGCGTCGAATGTCTGAAAGCCGCTCACGTGCCTTATCAGATCAACACATCGGTTGCGAAGCACAACATTGAGGAACTGCCAGACATTCTTGACCTGGTTACCCAGCGCGGAGCCATAGCCTGGCACCTGTTCCTGCTTGTGCCGACCGGTTGTGGTAAAGAAATCGCCGAAGACGAAATGATAGATCCGGCGGACTACGAGATGATTCTTCACTGGCTCTATCACAGATCAAAGAACGCGCCGATTGCCCTCAAGGCCACTTGCGCTCCACACTACTTCAGAGTGATGAGGCAGAATGCGAAGGCCGGAGGTGTCGTGCCTGCCTTTGAGACTCAAGGAATGGACGCTGTGACGAAAGGCTGCCTCGCTGGTTCAGGAGTGTGCTTTGTTTCTCACGTTGGTGAAGTCTATCCGTGCGGCTATCTTCCCGTCTCCGCGGGAAACGTTCGCAGGCAGTCATTCGAAGACATTTGGGAGAACGCAGAGGTGTTCCGTGTGCTGCGCGACGACCGCAATCTCGAAGGCAAGTGCGGGTATTGCGAATACCGGCGGGTCTGTATGGGCTGCCGCGCAAGAGCCTATGGCTGCACCGGCAACTACCTGGCACCCGAGCCCTATTGCGTGTATGAACCCGTGGCCCCGTCTGACAGGTGAGACTCGTGGACGATATTGACAGGCGACTGCTGAGCACTATACAGACTGACTTTCCCCTATGTTCACATCCGTATGCCCAACTGGGAGAGAGATTGGGGATTTCAGAGAACGAAGCGCTGGGCAGGGTGCAAGCCTTGGCGGCATCTGGCGTAATACGCAGGGTCGGTCCTGCGTTTGACAGCGCGAGCCTGGGCCACTGCAGTACGCTTGTGGCTGCAAAGGTGCCCAGCACACGGCTTGAGGAAGTCGCCTGCATCATCAGCTCGTACAAAGAGGTAACCCACAACTACGGGCGCGATTTTGAGCACAATCTGTGGTTTACGCTGGTGTGTGCGGACCAGTCGTTGCTGAAAAGCACCCTCGAGCGCATCAAGTCAGAAACCGGGATCCAAGATATGCATGCGTTGCCGGCGGAGCACGTGTACAAGATTAGGGTGGAGTTCAGCTTTTGATGACCGAAACGCAGAAGAGACTTATCAGGGTTCTGCAACACGGCATACCGCTTTCTGTCGAACCGTTTAGGGATATCGCACAACAGGTCGGAACTTCTGAAGATGACGTGCTTGAGCAACTTCGCGCCTGGAAATCCGATGGAACCATTCGCAGGTTCGGCGCAATATTGCGGCACCACAAGGCCGGATACACCGCAAACGCTATGGTCGTGTGGGACGTGCCTGACGAACTCGCCGCGACTTTTGGCGAGACCGCTGCGCAGCGGGCAAGCGTAAGTCACTGCTACCAGCGCCCGCGGTTTGAAGGTTTCTCCTATAACCTGTACACTATGATTCACGGCAGATCGCGTAAGGAGTGCGAGGAGACAGTCCGCGCTATCTCCCGAGCAACGGCAATAGACAGTTACAGAGTGCTGTATACAACCGCGGAGTTCAAGAAGAGCAGTCCTGCGTATTTCCTGGATGAAACGGGATCAGGAGACGGCTGAGGATCTCATAAGTGATAGGCATTACCAAGCTATACTGTGGAACGGCTACTACCGGGGATGCACTTCGATATGGTCGAGAAAGTGGAAAGCTACCTGCTCACCTGCTGCAATACTCGAGTGACAAGAAGCCAATAGTTGTCTGGAACAGCACACGAAAGTGCAACCTCAAATGTATTCACTGTTACGCTGATTCTGACAGCGCAGACTACCCAAACGAGCTTTCTTTCTCCGAGGCTGAGGCTATGGTCAGAGATCTGGCGGAATTCGGCGTTCCGGTGTTGCTGTTTTCCGGAGGAGAACCATTTCTGCGGTCCGACATGTATGACCTAGCACGGCTGGCTCGTGAACTGGGCATCCGGCCGGTCATCTCGACCAATGGCACGCTCATAACCGAAGAGGTTGCCCAGAGGATAAGGGATACGGGGTTTGGGTATGTAGGCATCAGTCTGGACGGCATAGGCAGTGGCAATGACGCGTTCCGTGGCAAGAAAGGCGCCTTTGAAGAAGCAATGCGAGGCTTCGACAACTGCGTAGCCGTCGGTCAGAAGTGCGGGCTGCGGCTCACGCTTACGCGGCACAACTACATGGAACTAGATGCAATTTTCGACTTCATAGAGGAGCACCGGATCAACCGAGCCTGTTTCTATCATCTGGTCTACACAGGCCGGGGCAGCAAGATGCAGGAGGATGACCTCACCCGCCAGGAATCTCGAAAAGCTGTTGACTTGATCATAGATCGGACCGCGGACTTCCATCGCCGCGGACTGGGTGTAGACATACTAACAGTGGACAACCATTGCGACGGGCCGTACCTCTATATGCGCATGCTCCGGGAGAAGTCACCGCGAGCGGAGGAAGTACTCGAGCTCCTGCGCTGGAACGGAGGCAACAGCTCCGGCGTCGGCATCGCAGACGTTGATAATGAGGGTAACGTTCACGCCGATCAGTTCTGGTGGCACCACTCATTTGGCAACGTCAGGCAACGCAGGTTCTCCGAAGTATGGACGGACACTTCCGACCCTTTGATGGCCGGTTTGAAGAATCGAAGGAATCTGCTCAAGGGCCGCTGCGCGGAATGCAAGTGGTTGGACATCTGCAACGGCAACTTCCGTGTCCGGGCAGAGGCAGTGTACCAAGACGTGTGGATGCCTGATCCCGCGTGCTATCTGACTGACGAGGAGATAGGAATTGTGGGGTAGGTTCTGTGACTAAACCGGTTGGTGTGGGGACGGTCTATCTGGTCGGAGCCGGACCGGGTGACCGTGGCCTGTTCACGCTCAAGGGTCTCGAATGCATCAGTCGTGCCGATGTCGTGGTTTACGATCGGCTCGTGTCTCCGTCCGTACTAGCTGAAGCTCGACCGGACGCCGAAATGATCTACGTGGGCAAGGCCTCAAGTGCTCACACTATGCGACAGGATGATATCAATCTCAAGTTGGTTGAGAAAGCGCTTAAGGGCAAGGTTGTGGTTAGACTAAAAGGCGGCGATCCCTTCGTATTTGGACGGGGCGGCGAGGAAGCGGAGTTTCTCGTCGACAACGGTGTGCCGTTCGAGATTGTGCCGGGCATTTCCTCGGCAATTTCTGCGCCGGCCTACGCAGGCATACCAGTAACCCATCGGGGACTGTGCAGCACGCTGGGCATCGTCACCGGCCACGAAGACCCT
>CAYSLA010000001.1:34295-39397 GCA_964431685.1 uncultured bacterium
GCCGAACCCATTGAGTTCCCCGTAATCAGAGTCTGCCCTCCCGAGAGCTACTCAGAGTTGGACTCCGCACTCGATCGGATTGACACCTACGACTGGCTGCTGTTTACCAGCGCAAACGCTGTTCGCGCAGTTCTGGACAGACTCTTCGAGACTGGCCGCGACGTCCGATGGCTTAAGGGACCTCGCATAGGCGCGATAGGCACCAAGACCGCTGAATCGATCCAGGCATTGGGGATGTGCGTCGATTTCGCACCGTCTGAGTTTGTGGCCGAAGCCGTTGTCCAGGAGTTTCCCGAAGACGCCGGCGGTAAGCGCATGCTAATCCCGCAGGCGAAGGACGCCAGAGATATCTTGCGGACAAAGCTCTCGGAGCTTGGTGCGTTGGTTGACGTTGCCACCGCCTATCAGACAACTATCGAACGCTCAGACGCGGTGAGGACCAGAGAGCTTCTCGACCGTGGCACTTTAGACGCGATCACATTCACAAGCTCCTCCACGGTCACGAACTTTGTTGAGCTTGTATGTACAGATGGGCGGGCATCGCTGCCGGATTCAGTGCGTATAGCGTGCATTGGGCCAATCACTGCCGAGTCCGCAGCTAGTTGCGGTCTCGTGCCGGACATAGTTGCCTCCACCTACACACTGGAGGGGCTGGTACAAGCACTGATTGAAGCATACAGTTAGTTTGGAGGCACCAATATGAGCCACATCAGACCCAGGCGACTCAGGTCATCGGCGGCAATGCGTCGAATTGTTCGTGAGACGCGAGTTTCTGTGGACGACTTGATATACCCGGTGTTTGTGACTCACGGCTCGGGTCTGCGGGAAGAGATCGAGTCAATGCCGGGTTGCTTCCGCTTTTCGGTAGATGAGCTGGTTGACGAAGCGACAAAGGTTCGAGACATGGGCATTCCCGGCTTGCTCCTTTTCGGCCTGCCGATGCACAAAGACGAGTGTGGTTCCGAAGCCTACGCAGACGACGGCATCGTTCAGAATGCCGTGCGAGCGATCAAGTCGAGAGTAGACGATCTGCTCGTGATCACAGATGTGTGCCTTTGTGAGTACACCTCGCACGGCCACTGCGGCATCGTGCGTGGCGATAAAGTCGATAACGATTCCACACTCGAGCTTCTCGCGAAGGCCGCAGTCTCGCACGCCGCGGCAGGCGCTGACATCGTTGCTCCGTCAGATATGATGGACTTCAGAGTCGCGGCTATCCGGGACGCGCTGGACACAAGCGGCCATCTTGACACTGTCATAATGTCCTATTCGGCAAAGTACGCTTCCGGGTTCTACGGGCCGTTCCGCTGCGCGGCAGATTGCGCTCCTCAGCACGGAGATCGAAGCAGCTACCAGATGGATCCGGCAAACGGCAGAGAAGCGCTTCGAGAGGTTGCCCTGGACATCGACGAAGGCGCGGACATTGTGATGGTGAAGCCGGCGCTGGCATATCTGGACATCATACGGTCAGTGAGAGAAATAACCGATCTGCCGGTTGCCGCATATAACGTCTCGGGGGAGTACGCGATGGTCAAAGCTGCGTCAGCGAACGGATGGATAGATGAGCAGAGAGTAGTAACAGAGATTCTGACTGCCATCAAGCGGGCCGGAGCTGACATCATCTTGACCTATCATGCAAAAGACGCCGTCAAGTGGCTGCGCTAGACCCGTGTCATTACGCAGACTGCTCCTGCGTCCATATCAGCGCACGCACCGTCTCCAGGGCTTCGTCGTGCCTGCCCTCGGCAAGCAGCATCAAAGCATCGGAGTTCATGATCCGAACGTATGCTGCATTTCGCTCCTCAATCGTGGAGTACTTGGCTCTTACTTGGTCCCTGAACTCGTTCATCAGCTCAACCAAGTCCCCGTATTCCGTGCCAAACTGCTCATCGATCTGCTCGCGTATCCTGCGGGCAAGAGCCGGGCTCTTACCGGAGGTTGAGACACCTATCACCAGATCGCCGCGGCGTACAACCGCCGGCACTATGAACGTACACAGATCCGGATCATCCACCACGTTCACTGGGATTCCAGATTTCTGGGCCGCCGCAGAGCACGCTTCATTGACGGCCCTGTCGTTGGTTGCTGCGATGACAAGGAATGCGCCTTGCAACAATTCGGGCTCGAAATCGGCCCGCACACAGGTAATTGAACCTTCTTCGGCCAGCTTCCTCAGGCGTGGAGTCAGTTCCGGTGAGACAACAGTTACCACAGCGCCAAACTCAAGCAATGTCTCGATCTTGCGCTCCGCGATAGCTCCGCCACCCACCACAACGCACTTCCGCTGAACAAGATTAAAGCATACAGGGTACATCGCCATAGTAACTACGACTCACTCCAACAGGTCTCTATGAAGAGACAATCTCAAGGCCATCTCTCTGCCGAGTTCGGAGGGTGAACCGGAACTGCTAATACTCTCACGAACAACTGCGCCCCCGTCCCGTCTGCACAATGCCGCGTGCAGAGAAAGCACCCCGTTGTCGTCAACAGCCAAAAGACCAAGCGGTACAGAGCAGCCCAGCCCTAACTCCAAGAGAACTGCTCTCTCTGCCTCAACTGCATTGGCTGTGGGGTGATGGTGAAGAGCAGATACGCAGCCCAGTGTATATTCGTCGTCTGATCTTGCTTCCAACGCCAGTGCGCCCTGTCCGGCGGCAGGCAGCATTACAGCCGGATCAATATACTCAGTTATTCGGTGCGCAAGTCCCAGCCGGTGAAGCCCCGCGGCAGCCGGGCAGATCGCGTCATAGTGGCCTTCATCGAGCTTTCGAAGCCGTGTATCGAGGTTGCCGCGAAGATCGCGCACAACACAGTCACTGCGCATGGCCATTAGCTGCGCGCTGCGTCTCGGGCTTGAAGTCCCGATGACGGCGCCCTTTGGAAGACCGCTCAGGCTCGTGGCGGTTCTGCCGACTATCACGTCTCGCGGATCCTCGCGTTTGGGCACCGCCGCAAGCGTGAGTCCGACAGGAATGTCCGGCGGCAGGTCTTTCATGCTGTGCACGGCAAGATCGATCCTGTGCTCAATCAAAGCCTGCTCAATCTCCGAAACGAAAAGGCCCTTGCCCGGGATGCTGCCAAGCGGCAGATCGGTCACATTGTCGCCCTTGGTTCGGATCACCATCAGATGCACATCAGCGCCTGCCTTTTCAAGCTCATCCGCCACCCACTGCGCCTGCACAAGCGCCAGAGCACTTCCCCGGGTTCCAATTCTTATTGTTCGGCCTATGGACATTCGCGGGCAACCTTCTTGAACGCTATCGCGGCACGCTCCAGTGTTTGGGCAATGTCAGATTTCGTGTGGCTAACTGAGACGAACGCAGCCTCAAACTGGCTCGGAGCCAACATCACCCCAGACTCCAGGCACCCCCTGAAGAACGCCGCATATCTCCGGGTGTCGGATTGCGCCGCCGAAGCGTAGTCGGTAACCGGGCCGTTGGTGAAGAACACTGTGAGCATCGAGCCAAAGCGATTCACTGTCACCGGGACTCCGGCGTTCGCCGCCGCTTTCTCGAGTCCACTCGCCAGCACGGCCGCCCTTCTGTCAAGCCTGGCATAGGGATTATCACGTTGCAGTCTCTCGAGTGTAGCGATTCCTGCGGCGACGGCAATTGGGTTACCCGAGAGCGTTCCGGCCTGATAGACCGGCCCCTCAGGGGCCATCTGACGCATGATATCCGCACGTCCTCCGTAGGCGCCTACGGGTAAGCCTCCGCCGATCACCTTGCCGAATGTGAACAGGTCCGGCATCACGCCCATCACGTGCGCCGCGCCGGCCCAACCCAGCCGAAACCCGGTGATCACTTCGTCCATTACGAGCATGGCGCCGTGCTTTGACAACAGTCTCCGCACTTCACTCCAATACCCTGCATTGGGCGGTACAACGCCCATGTTGGCGGGTACAGGCTCCCCAACCAGGCACGCCACCTCACTGCCTTGACGGTCAAGCACCTCCTGGAGTGCGTCGAGGTTGTTGAATGGGATAGTAATGGTGAGACCGGCGAAGCAGGCGGGTACGCCTGGGCTGCCCGGAATGCCCTGGGTGGCGATCCCTGAGCCGGCCTTAGCAAGCAAACCATCACTGTGGCCGTGGTATCCGCCTTCGAACTTGATAACTATGTCGCGGCCCGTGGCTGCGCGAGCTAACCTTATAGCGCTCATCACCGCTTCCGTCCCGGAGTTCGTCAGCCTCACCATCTCCATGCCCGGCACTGCCGAACAGAGCAGTCTCGCCAGATCGACCTCGCGCTTGCACAGCGCTCCAAAACTGGTTCCCATCCTGGCTGCATCGCACACCGCCCTGACCACACACGGTGGAGCATGACCGAGAATCAAAGGACCCCACGAACCAATGTAGTCTATGTACTCGTTGCCGTCTTCATCCCAAACTCGGCTTCCCCGGCCCCGAGCCAGAACCACCGGCTCACCTCCGACGGCCTTGTAGGCCCGAACAGGGCTGTTCACTCCTCCCGGAATCAATTGCAGAGCCTGGTCGAAGATATCACTCGAGCGCATGTGCCGATTCTCCACGTGTGTCGATGCCAAAGCAGTTCACCCTCCAGCGTGTGTTTCCACGTATTTATACCATGTCGCCGCGCCCAAAGCAAACTCCGGACAAACACGCACATTGACGGGGGAGGGGAGCCCGTGCTAGACTGTCCATGGTTACTGCCCGATTCCCTGACAGGCGCCCTCCGTGGGTTCACTACTTCACTATGGAGTCAAATGTCGATGAACGCTCCGGTTGCTCACGCACCGAAAGAGAACGCATCCCTAGTGTGGACATCTCCGATTAGATCCGAGCTTGAGCTAGTGGAAACAAGGTTGCGGACCGCTGTCGAGTCCGATGTCTCCACTGCACTGGACATCTCAATGCACTTGTTTGCTTCGGGCGGCAAACGCATCCGTCCCGCTCTCACCATCTTGTCGGCCCTAGCCTCCGGCACAGTACGCGACAAATGCTCCCTTATTGATATTGCCACGGCGGCTGAGCTCTTTCACACGGCATCGTTGATTCACGATGACGTTGTGGACGAGACCTCTGAACGGAGGGGCAGGGCGACTGCCGCTTCGCAATGGGGAAACAAGATCAGCGTGCTCGG
>CAYSLA010000001.1:39497-57956 GCA_964431685.1 uncultured bacterium
GATAGGGGCATTCGAGATGCACTTTCCAGATATGGCTTCCACGTTGGAATCGCATTCCAAATTACGGATGATGTGCTGGATATCGCCGGTGACCCGGCGCAGACGGGGAAGGACTATGCGGCTGACCTGGCGCAGGGCAAGTTCACTCTGCCAGTCATCCTTGCCCTATCAAGAGCAGAGCAGTTCAAGAAGGAATCGCTGCAAAATCAGTTACGCAAAGGCTATCTCTGCGCAGACGAAGCCCGCAAGGTCGCTGAGCTGGTGATCGAAACGGGCGCCATCCAGGCAGCGCAAGATGAGGCGCAACATCACACTAGACTGGCAACCCAACAGTTGTCACTGCTCCCGCCTTCGGAATACCGGTCGGCGCTTGAGAGTTTCGCCGACCTGGTGACAGACAGGCGGCACTGAGTTCACGGCAGATTGACGTGCGATTCCTGGCGAGAGCGAACTCCGGCCTCGCTTACCGGGTAAAAAGAGTCGACGCTTTCTCGACAGTCTTTAGGATACCCCATGCCAGAGGCACGCCCACAAGCGTCCACGCAACCGCGACCGCAAACCAGCTCGTACCACTAGATGTCGGTGACACCGTCTCCGCAGGTGTGTCATCTTTTGGACGAATCACCTGCCACTCTTCTTCGAGCTCGTCCTCAGTCATGAAATGGTGCTTGTCAACCGGTCTAACCAAGAGATTGGCCAGGAACCCGACAAAGAGAAGTCCTCCGAGAATGTACAGCGTGGTATTGTATGCGGCCGCCGCCTGGATGCCGCGGTCGATCTGAAACTCGCGGATTCTGGTTATCAGCACCGGCCCTACAATCGCGGCTGTAGACCATGCGGTAAGCAGCCGACCGTGTATGGCCCCGACATACTGGGTGCCAAACAGGTCCGCCAGATAGGCCGGAATTGTAGCGAAGCCGCCGCCGTACATAGTGAGGATCGCACAGAACAGGGCGACGAATAGAGTCACATTCTTAACTCCCGCCGCGAAAGCTGCCGACACGTACAGCACCATGCCCAACAGGAAGAAAATCACGTAGGTGGGTTTGCGGCCAAGATGGTCAGACAGAGAGGACCAGAAGATTCGTCCGCCAATGTTAAACAGACTCAATAGACCAGCAAAACCCGCCCCGATGGTCGCAACCGTTGCTCTCTGGGCCTCGGATAGAGAAGTTAGCGCTCCGGTAGTGCCAATCAGTTTGCCTCCGAACACCTCCTGCAGCATGGGCGAGGCCATGGCTATGACCCCGATCCCGGCACTCACGTTCATACAGAGGACTATCCACAGAAGCCAGAACTGAGGAGACTTGTGGGCTGATCGGACGTGGACGTGGCCCTGTGTTATGAGGCCCGCTTCCGCACCATTGGACCCAGCCCAACCGGCAGGCTTCCATCCGTGTGCGGGCACGCGATACGCAAAGGCCCCGCAGAGCATCGCCACCAGATATATACATCCCATGACGACAAAGGTCTGCCATACTCCCACATCCGTTGGCGTGGCATAGTGTTTCATGAGCCTGTCGGCCAGAGGAGCGCCGATCATAGCCCCTCCGCCAAACCCCATAATCGCCATTCCTGTGGCCATACCACGCTTGTCCGGGAACCACTTAATCAGCGTTGAGACCGGCGATATGTAACCCAGACCCAGGCCACAACCGCCGATGACACCGGAGCCAATCCACAGCAAGACGATCTGATGATAGTATACGCCTAAGGCCGAGATGAAGAAGCCTCCACCCCAGCACAGCGCAGCAACGACTCCTGCCTTACGTGGGCCATTGTGCTCCAACCAACTACCGAACAGCGCGGCTGAGGACCCAAGCAACACAAAGAAAAGGGTGAAAGTCCAACTGATTGTGCTGATCTTCCAGTCGCCCGGGGCAGGTTCCGTAATTCCTTTCGCCTGACTAAGAGGAAGCCAGAACACACTAAAACCGTAGGCCATCCCGATAGAAAGGTGGATTGCCAGAGCTGCCGGCGGCACCATCCAGCGGTTGAATCCCGGCTTCGCAACGGTGCGGTCTTTGTCTAGGAAACGGAACATAATCCCTCCTGCTGTGCGCTGTGCGTGTTGAGCAGCTAGTTTGCACTGTACCTATTGGCAAACGCTCACAAGTATAGCAGGCGACGGTGATGGCGTCAAATAACGTTAGAAGTCCGGGGTAGGGGGCACGGTAACTACAGGTATCGTGAACAAATACGCCGCAGACAACGTCCGAAAACCATGGATACGCAAACTGAGATGAGCCGGGCACGGAGAGGATTACTGCTTGCTGGAGGCTTAATTGCTGCAGTCGGACTGATTGCTGCAGCCGGTCTATGGTGGTATGTCTTCATCAGGAACCCGTTCAACGACGCGAGGTTCTTGCGCGGCGTCTGGCTTACGGCGGATAACACTAAAGCGAAGTACGCACGCGGCCCTATGGCAGAAGATCTACGCCAGAACCATCTCAAAGTAGGAATGCTGCGGAAAGACGTTCGCCATCTGCTCGGTGAGCCTGACAACGGGCGGGACGAGGAAAGACAGAATGTGGATCGATATTATCTTGGCATCTGGGGCTATATGAGCTGGGAAGGAGACTATCTCCTGATCTACTACAATAAGGCAGGCAGGGTTACTTCGTCTGAGATTATCGCGCCTTGATGCGAAGAGCAGCACGGGGGAGAGAGAATCTCTTGGGTGTGCGCCCGTAGTTAACATAACACATATTATCGTGCGCCCCTCAACATCTACACGGGCGGCGAAGAGCATCCCCTGCTGAGTTGGTAATAAGAAAAGGGCCGAGCTTGCTAGCTCGACCCTCTTACTGCATCCAGTGCATCATTGAGTTGACGCACAGTATCTCGTGCTTTCTCTACAGCCTCATTTACGCTCAACGCGTGCGGATGGCTGCTGCGCCACAACTCATAGCCTATTATGGCCACCGCCGCCGCACCAACAGATGCACCCACTACAATAGCTGCTGATTTCCTGTCCATATAGACCATTCACTCCAGAGGCCGGATTCCGTTCCGGTTAGTCGATGCTGTACCGCTTCTCCCCACCAGCTCCATCGCCTTCGGCGCTAAATATCCGCTTGACGAACGACAGGAGTTCCATAGGGTTGAACGGCTTTGTAAGATAGCAGTCTACGCCAGACTGCCACCCCTTAAATACATCGGCATCCTGTGCCTTTGCGGTTAGCATGATCACAGGAATGTCTCTGGTTTCAGGATTGCGTCTGAGGCTCTGCAATACCTCAAAACCGTCCATATAAGGCATCATTACGTCCAATACCAACAGATCCGGTTTCTCCGACTCCACTTTGGACAGAGCTTCCTTACCGTCGTTGGCAGTCACAACCTCGTACCCGGCCCTCTCAAGGTTTACCTGAACCAACCTGACTATATGTTTCTCATCATCAACGGCCAGAATCTTCTTCGGCACCGCGAGACCTCCTGAATCAATCCGTATCGTTATCAGTATACCACTGCTGAGCGCAGCTAGTCAACGAGCCCCTGACTTAGCTGTGCTGCCCTGTGTGAGCACGAATAAGGGGCCGCGGCCAGGACTGACCACGACCCTTGTGCGTTTCGCATTTCCAGCGTTACTATCAGACCAGATCAGCTACTCACCTGCTGGAGGAGCTGGTGCCGGCTCAGGCGCCGGCGGCGGAGCAGAATCACCACCCTCAGGAGGCGTGGTTGGCCGCGGGGCCGGAGCGGGAGCAGGCCTCGGCGCAGGCGGCTTCGGTTTGTTCGCCGGGTCGGAGATGACCCCAGTCAACCGGTTTTCCATCTTCGTATTGGCCAGAAGCTCGGAGAACCACCGTCCCCTCTCCTGCTGGACTTTCTGGTCCGTGATCATCTTCCTGAGTTCACGCCTGTCGGCGGTCGTGGCCGCACTCCCTGACTTCTCAACCTTTATGATGTGATAGCCATACGTGGTCTTGACGGGTTCCTTGGTAACTTCACCCGGCTTCATAGTGAAGGCGGCCTGTTCGAATTCGGGAACCATACGTCCTTTGGTAAACCATCCCAGGCTTCCGCCATTTGTCTTGCTTCCGGGATCATCAGAGTACTCGCTGGCAAGAGCTGCGAAATCCCCTCCGTCCGCCAGCTTCTTCGCTATGTCGTCGATCTTTGCCTTCGCGTCAGCCTCACGCTTAGCTTGATCCTTCTCAGCGTCAGAGAATCGAACCAGAATGTGCCGTGCATCGACCCACTGTGCGTACTCTTCCCTTGTGATCCTCGTGTCCTTCATCAGCATCTTGCGGATTAGCACATTGCCTTTGATGATCCGATCAAAGACCATTCTCGGCATCTTGTAGCGCACGAGCAGCTCATCGATGCTGGATGCACGCATGCGCGTGGCCGTTTCCAGAGCCTCTTCCTCGATTTCTTTGGGACTGGCCGTAACGCCAGCCTTCTTGGCTGCGACCTCGACCGCTTTGTTGGTCAGAAGATCCTGAAGTGCGTTGCCGGCCTGACTGTACCACAGGTAACTGAGAACCTCTCCTTTGGTGACGGTGGCACCGGGTGTGCTCCCTACTACCGTGCTGTCGGGCATCTTCCAGAACTTTCGCAGAGCCGCATCCTGATCAAAAGGCTTCTCATCCGGCGGAGTCGGAGCCTGACAGAAAGCGGCTGTCGTGGCCGTCAGGGCAATCACGACCACCAGTAAACATACATCAAGTCTAATTCGCATATACACGAACCCCTTTCCAGATTCTGAATCATCTTCATCATACTACTACAAGCTGCACAACTTGGTCAAGGTCTGTATGACCACAGTCCTCTGACCGTTGTGCAGACAATCATACCCTGGATCTCAGAACAACATCACGATTGCAATATAGAAGCAGTTGTTAAGGGCGTGGCAGACCGCGCAGGGTACGATCGATCGGTTTGTTTCTCTGAGGTACGCAAACACCATACCTAACAGAAGCAGCTGCAGGAAGGTCTGAGGCTGGGTGATCCGGTGCGCAAACGCGAATACCAGTGCAGACAGAAGTGACGCCCACAAAAAACCGACTTTGCCGCGCAAACCCTTGAATAGCATTCCACGAAAGCAGATCTCTTCCACAATTGGCGCAACGACCACTATCGCAACAACAAGAACTCCTGCGGCCGTGCCCCCGTGTCTGATAATTGCGGCGACCGAGTCAAATCGGCTGGGAGGCTGGACACCAAGCAACGCAATGACCGCCGCCACAAGCCCTCCAGCAACCAGAGCCAAAGATAGCGCTGCCGCGTAAGAACTAATCCCAGTCCATACGTTCCTCCAAGTAGTGCATGCACTGTTCGGGCCCACTATCCGCACAATTGCGCCGCGTCGTGAGAACCGTGCAAGAACTAGCATAGACGCAGTAAGCGCGATCAGCGGAACCGCCACTGCCGCTATGGCGTAGACTGCAGTGCTGAAGTGAAGCGAGAGCCACTTCATAAATGCAGATCCGGCGATCAGGACGGCCAGGTAGATGGTGAAGGCGCTGAGCAAAGCGTCATCCGACCGAAACGCGCGAAGCCCTCTCCGAAACACCTTGCGTATGGAGCGTCTGTGTCGCCAAAGAATGACAAACCCGCTGACCGTCAACGCTAATCCAACGACAACAACGGGCGCGACTCGAAACGTGGCCAGAAGGGTCATCCGGTTCAGGCGTGCGGACTGCGCACGTGCTGCAACGATATCGCCCGAGTTCCTGTAGAGAGTCAGAAGCGCAATCGGCTCCAGCGGGCCCAGATGATAGCTCCGAATCTCTTTAGCAAGTCTCGTGGCCTCTGATTGGCTGCGGGACTTGGCGATCAGTGCCCTCTGCCAAAGTGCCGCCTCGCGCGAGGTGAAACTATGCTTTGAAGTCGGGAAGAATAGCTCAGCAACAGGCTGATTGAGGAAGTAGTACTTAATGAGGCCGATTCTGCGGCGGGCGGCCGGGTCCGGTAACGCTTCACGATAGATGTTGACCGCTTCAATCGCTCTTCGTTTCGCGAATCGAGATGATCTTGGGGCATTTGTGAAGTACCTGACAGATGCGTCACCACGCGGGATAGCGTCGGCCTTACGCAGTTGACGAACAAACGTGCTGTCGTCAACTGATATGCCTGTCCGCAAGACCGCCAGAGCAGGAATTGCAGCCAGCAAAACCAACGCCCAAGTGCGTATTCGCCGGTCCCCCACCCTCTCAGCCCCCGGCAACTAGGCGACCTCAATCCTGGTCTGTTCGTCTTCTTCTCGTTCCTTGAGCATTTCAAGGTTGCTGGTGAGCAGCGCGCGAAACTCGGCCACAAAGCGTTCCTTGGCGGTGCGAGTGAGATCGAGCTCCGAACGAAGTTTCTCTATTTCCTTTTGCGCATCGACCATCATCTGAACGCGAGCCTGCTCCGCCTCACGCAGTGTCAGATCAGCCTGTTCCCGTGCGTTCGCCTTCACCTCGTCAGCCGTCTGTTGCGCAATGACCAGCGTGTCGCTAAGTCGTCCTTCAATCTGACGAACACGATCCACGTCTTCCTGGAGCCGTGCAATTGTCTGTTGGAGCTCCCTCTTTTCGCGCAAAGCATCTTCAAGAGCGACTAGTACGGATTTTACGAACTCGTCCACCTGGCTCTTCCTGTAGCCATGTAAGGCTGACTTGAACTGCGTGTGCACTATATCAATGGGTGTCAATGCCATAGCCTATATCCCTCCGTAATCTAGTGGATCGACTAGCCAAGCTCCTCGGCGCGCTTCACTGCGGACGCGACTGCTCGCATAACCGCGGCTCGCACTCCGCCCTTCTCCAGCGACGCAAGTCCGGCAATCGTCGTGCCGCCAGGGCTGGTGACCTGATCCTTCAGTTGCGCCGGGTGTTTCCCTGAGTCAATGACCAGACGTGCTGAGCCGGCCACCGTCTGCGCAGCCAAAGCAAGAGCCAGATCGCGTGGGAGACCAGCGGCCACTCCCGCGTCAGACATCGCCTCGACGATCAAGAACACGTATGCCGGGCCGCTGCCGCTGAGACCCGTGACAGCGTTAAGCAATCGCTCAGGAACCTCGACTGCGATCCCAACCGCTTCAAAAATCGCCGACGCTCTGGCGACATGTTTATCGCTCGCGCCCGGCCCCCTGCTAAAGCCAATCGCCCCGGCTCCTATCTGGACCGGAGTATTTGGCATTGCTCGAACAACTGCGGTTCCCGGCCTCAGTGCCGAAGATATCTTTGCTATGCTGACTCCCGCGGCAATACTGACGACAACAGTATCCTCGTCGACGGCGTCCTTGATGTCCCTGGCAACAGCATCGACTATCGCCGGTTTCACTGCCAGAAGTACCACTGAGGCGGACGCCACTGCCTGTGCGTTGGTCTCGCAGAAGCTAACGCCCAGTTCCGCGGAGACCGCGCGCCCTTTTGCCGCGTCGGAATCGGACAAGACGATGCTGTCTTTGTCGTACACGCCAACGGCTAGGACTCCACGCACAAACGCGGTTCCCATCGCACCAGCTCCGATAATCGCAAGACTGCCCGATCTATCCATCCGAAGCTAACCCCTGTTGACGAACAGGGACAGAGGAACGCTCCTCTGTCCCTGTCCTAGTTGTCTCTGAAAGTCCCTTGAGTCCGCCGACCGCCTGTCGATTCCTCAACGCTTATGGTGTAGTTCGCAGGCGTAAACAGATAGACCTTGTCTCCAACCTTCTCAACGAATCCGTCCATGGCATAGATGATGCCATTCAGGAAGTCGATGATCCTCGTGGATATTTCCGGCGAAGCGTTTTCAAGGTTTACTATCTGTTGATCGCCGTTCTTCAGTCCGTCTGCAGCCTGTTTCGCGTGCTCAAAGCTCGTAACAGACATCCATACTGACACTCTATTAGGCTTAGCTGAGTGCAACCGGACGGTACCCGCGTACTCGTACTGATCGTCATCATACGCGATTCCGATGCCCAGCTTTTCCTTCAGCCACGACCAGCCGCCTGTTGGCTGATCGTCATAATCCTCGGTTGGCGCAGTTCTCACGTCAACAACCCTCCCCTGTCGGTCGTTGCCAGCCTGGGTTGGATGTTGGGCGTCCATTCCTAATCCGCGACTGAACCTCGTTCAGTTGGTCCGTGGGCCAAATATGGCCGTTCCGATCCGAACCATATTCGAGCCCTCCTCGATAGCAGTCTCGAAGTCTCCGGTCATACCCATGGAAAGCCACAATCGCTGCTCTGAAGGCAACTTGTCCCAGAGACTCTTCAATGAGCGAAAAGCCTTCCGCACATCGCTTTCGTTCTCCGTGAACGGCGCCATTCCCATGTAACCGCAGACCTTCACGCCGGGCAGACCGGACAGACACGCTGCCAAATCCTCCGCGGCGTCCAAGTCGACACCCGACTTGCTGATCTCCTCCGATATTCTCGCCTCGATGAGCAGTTCAACGCATTTGCCGCTCGAACTAGCACGCTTTGATATCTCGCGCCCTAGCTCCACGGAGTCCACGCTCTGAATCACATCGAATACTCTGAGAGCAGAACTCACCTTATTGCGCTGCAGGTGACCTATCATATGCCACCTTACACCGTCAGCAACCTCAGCATACTTGGCCGCGCTCTCCTGGACATAGTTCTCGCCAATATCGCTGACACCGCACCTAATGGCCTCGTTGATCTCGGCCACACAGCGCGTCTTTGTCACTGCGATGAGCCTCACATCGTCGCCCCGGCGGCCCGCCTTCTCGGCTGCTCTCGCTATCTTGTCTCTAACCATCGCCAGGTTTTCGGCAATGCCACTCATCTCGTCTATTTCCTCAGTTGCACATTATGCTAGCAAAATCCTCCCCAAATTTCAACAAATTATGATATCATAGTCCTCCTGGACGAGAACACGGGTGTCCAGGCTGGATGAGAATCATCTATTCGGAGCGGTTGGTGAGGTGACTATGGACAGGATACTGGCTTTTGGGTGCCACCCGGACGACGTTGAATTTGAGGTGGCCGGAACTCTTGCATTGCTTGCAGAGAGGGGATACGAGATACACATTGCGACAATGGCAGGAGGAGAGGTTGGCCATCCTACACTCTCTCCCCAAGCGATAAGGGCCATACGCACCCGCGAAGCAGCGGAGGCGGCCGCGGTAGTGGGCGGCACATACCACTATGCCGGCGGGTATGACGTCGAGATAGAGTATAACCATCTGTACAGGCAAATGGCGACACGTGTTGTTAGAGAGGTAGACCCGCTCATCGTGTTTACAAATCCTCCGATGGACTATATGATCGACCACGAGGAAACCTCACGATTGGTTCGAAACGCGGCTTACGTAGCATCGGTCCCGAACGTTGACTGCGGCGTGCCGACTACTCCAACCAAACGCATTCCGCATCTATACTACTGGAACGCAAGCGGGCAGAAAGACATCTTCGGCCGGCCGCTGCCGATAAACCGCATCGTGGACATCACGTCGGTAATTGACACAAAGCAGAGGATGCTCGAGTGTCACAAGTCACAGAGCGAGTGGCTGGCGTACCACAACGAATGGTCATACGTTGACATAATGAAGCAGAACGGCTCGAGGCAGGGAGCACTCACTGGCGTGACGTACGCAGAGGGTTTTGTTCAGCACCTCGGAAACAACTACCCCCAAGACAATATTCTCAAATCGATCCTGGGAGACGTCTGCGTCGAGACCGAGACCGGATAGAGTCGGTAGGATGGCCGATTCGGTCTATGCTTTGCCTGCGCTCTGGTAGACTATGAGGCGCCGCATCACCTCTTCCTTCACCCGGTTCTTGGCCACCTCAAGGATATCCGCGGACTTGTGCGAACCTACGAGCTCCTGGAAGTTGGGCTTGACGCCGATGGAGCGCGCTGACTCGCACAAGCTGTCCAGAAACAGTTTCTTCATTACGGACCCAACGTTGAATTTCGACACACCAGACTCGATAGCCCGAGCCACGTCCGAATCGGGAAACCCTGTTCCACCGTGGATCACCAGCGGCACGGGAACTGCCTGGTGGATGCGAGCAAGCAACTCAAAATCCGTGCCAGACTCCCCGTCTGTCTTAATGTGCTCGTTGCCGACTGCGATCGACAGTGCGCAGACGCCGGTCTCCGCGACGAACCACGCCGCCTCGTCCGGATCAGTCATTCGTGAAGCAGCCTGCTCCGACATAATCCCTGACGCGTCCGGCAAGGGGTCGCTCTCACCTTCCACGTCTGCTCCCACTGCAGAAGCAGCCTTTACGACTCGCTTTGTCCAAGCTATATTCTCGTCAATGGGCATATGAGAGGTGTCCAGCATCACTGCGTTGAAGCCAGACCGAAGTCCTTGTTCGATGTGATCAAACAGCAGGACTTCGTTGAGGAGATACGCGACTGGTACTCTGGCTGTCTCAGCAACAACTCTGCCCATAGCCGCAAGAGCACGTAGACCGCCACTTCCATACCACTCCTGGTTCATCATCACTCCGCCAAACCCCAGAATGACTGGCGACCTGGTCTCCTCGGCAGCC
The DNA here is from genome assembly GCA_964431685.1 of uncultured bacterium. Taxonomy (GTDB): domain Bacteria; phylum Armatimonadota; class UBA5829; order UBA5829; family UBA5829; genus CAYSLA01. The sequence goes on from CAYSLA010000001.1 coordinate 49,948, forward strand.
TCTTTGACGGCCTCGATCGAGTAGATATCCCACGCCTCGAAGTACCCAACGGCGTAGTCGCGTTTCGTCGCGTCCGCCAGCAGTTCACGCATCGGCACAATCGGCATTAACTTCTCCTGTTTCAGAAAGGGTGGTGTATCGGGATTTGACGGTTGAACTGATGTCTTTGGAGGTGTCCACCAAGGTAGACTACAACTCGGCAATCCCGACACGAAACTGCATGAATAGTTTCGGGATATCCGCTCCGCAGGCTTCGCTCATATCCCGAAACACCTGCACGTCCGCGTTCTCAGACCTATTTCAACGTCTCCGCGCTGTTCATAAACGCTACCGTCTCGTCCCAGCTTCGAAGACCTGCGGTGGTGCCGATTGCCTGACAACAGAGTGCGCCCATCGCGCTACCGAGCCTGGCACATTGCTCCAAGTCCATTCCTTTGGTGACACCTGCAAGGAATCCAGCGATCCAGGAGTCCCCTGCTCCGCTGGTGTCGATGACGTTGGTCTTGAACGCCGGAATGTGCTTTTCGAAATCAGCGCTCAGCACATAACTTCCTTCAGCGCCCATCTTCAGCCCAACAGTGCCGACCCCCTGATCCCGAAGAAACGCAGCCACGTCGTGCGGCTCAGTCTGACTGGTCATCAGACGTGCCTCGTCGATAGAGGGAAGGAAGTAGTCCATATGGGGGAAAGCGTTCTTCAACGTGCCAAACGCGTCAATCTCGCCGTTATACACCGTGTCCAGACACGTTGCCACACCCATTGCTCTGGCTTGTTTGAGTATTTCCGCAGTGGGTTCTCCGTCGATACCTGGCAGAATAAACGTGCCTCCTATGTGAAGCACCCGGCTCTGCTTAACGAGGTCGAAATCGACATCATCAATTGTAAGAGCACCGTTGGCTCCGATATAGTGGAAGAAAGCTCGTTCTCCATCCGGAGCGATCATCACAAACGTAAATGAGGTGCCGGCGCTTGCGTCTCGCTTCATCCCGCGAACATCGATGTTTTCACTAGAAAGATTCTTCAGGACAAAGTCACCAAAGCCATCGCTGCCAACCTTTCCCATGCCGCCCACACGGAAGCCGAGCCGGGCAAGCCCTATCCCCGTATTGCTGGCGCAGCCGCCAGTGTGAAGCTCCAACTGATCGATCAGCTCCAACTGCCGCCAATCGGGTATACGCTTGATCGGCTTGGCCAGAGCATCAGCCACAAATATGCCCAAACACATCACGTCAAAGGTCTTGTTTTCGTTTTGCACACCAGCCTCCTCACAACAAATCTGTTGTTCACTAGTATAGCTAACAACCCGCTAACTTGTCGATTCCACTTGGTCGGCAAATATCATATTGAGGAAGCCGGTGGTTTTTGGGAATCGGCGATGGTCCAACAAAGAAGCGTTAATCCGGAAAAAGACATGACTTCGTATGGGGTGGATTCTGTGGTGGGCGGTATTGGATTTGAACCAATGGCCTCTTCGGTGTCAACGAAGCGATCTCCCCCTGATCTAACCGCCCACGAGGCAACGCACGACAAATTATACACGATTCCTGCACGGTTGTAAAGATCGGCTACATTGGAGTTGATGTGTCCTTTTCAGAAGTACTGAAGAACTCGAGCACGACATCGTTTAGAACGCGTAGTCCGCGGTAGCTTGGCTTGAGAACTGACCCGGCAAGATCAACGAGACCGTCTTGTATTAGTTTATCGATTTGCTGAGGGAACTCCCGCCTGGCATCGGGCATTCCTCTGGCAACCAGTGAATCAAGGTCTACACCGTCCAGCATCCTCAAACCCAACATAAGAGTCTCGGCAAGAAGCGCGCGGCCCCGCAACTCCTCAGTGGATTCAACGGGATCTAGACCGGCCTCCAGTGCCTCTATGTAGCCTCTCGGATCCGGAATACGTCGAGTGCGGACACCATCCACATAACCCCACGCCCCGGCTCCGAAACCATAGTGCGGTTCGTTTCGCCAGTAGACCTGGTTGTGCCGGGATCGAAAACCAGGCTTGGCGTAGCTGGATACTTCGTAGTGTTCATATCCGGCGCGAGACAGCGCCTCGCCGACAAGGTCGTACGCGGTGGAAACCATCTCCGTATCGGGCATCCGAAGCCGTCCCTCGGCAATATCAACCGCGAGGGGAGTCCCCTCCTCCACGGTCAATTCGTAGGCCGACACGTGCTCAGGCCCCAGCAGGATTACGTGTTCAACGTCGTCGTAGATGTCCCTGAGTGACTGGCCCGGTATGCCGTATATTAGATCGACACTGACATTGTGAAAACCGCGCTCACGTGCAAGCTGCAGGGCTGCAGCGGCGTCCTCAGCTTCGTGTGCCCTGCCAAGCACACGCAGGGCGGTATTATCCATCGACTGCACACCGATACTCAGACGGTTCACTCCAACCAACCGCATGTTTGCAAGTGTCCCTGAATCGATCGTTCGAGGATTGGCCTCTACAGTAACTTCGCATTCGCTCGCCATCCCGCATCTCTCTATCAGGGCGTGTATAATCGCCCGCAGGTGCTGCGGCGGAAGTAGAGTGGGTGTCCCTCCCCCTATGTAGATCGTCTGAAGTGGCTGACTGAGGCGTTGTGTGGACGACTCAATATCTTTGAGCAAGGATGCTATGTAGCCGGAGTGGATATCAACAAGACCGGCGTGTGAGTTGAAATCACAGTAGCGGCATTTCGATAGACAGAAAGGTATGTGCACGTATGCAGATGTTACCAACTGGATTCACCTCAACTGCCCCAATCCGGGTCAACAGGCAGCCTGACGAGATACGAATATGCCCCGAGCGCAGCCTTTGCGCCGTCTCCAGCGGCGATTATGATCTGTTTGTGCGGCACGCTTGTCACATCCCCTGCGGCAAAAAGACCCGGTACCGCAGTCTCTCCACCACAGTTTATGACCACCTCTCCAATGGCGTTGAGCGGCAGAACCTGCGAACCGAAGGTAGTATTGGGTTGCAGTCCGACTTCGACTATTATGCCCTCAACCGCCAGTTCACGAGACTCTCCCGTCTTGCGATCTTCGACAACCATGGACTTGACGAACTGATCTCCCCGAATCTCCTTGACTGCCGCGGACAGCAGTATCTCCACGCCAGCGTTCCCGTAGACCTGATCAATCATTACTTCATCAGCGCGCAGGCTATCAGTGGACTCCACGAGGTAGACCTTCGGGCATATCTTCATCATCTGAACTGCAGCGTCGAGTCCGGAGTTTCCTCCCCCCACCACAGCCACGGTCTGGCCGGAGAACAAGGGCCCGTCGCAGGTGGCGCAGTATGTAACTCCTTTGCCCACGAACTGCCTCTCGCCGGGCACTCCGAGCATTCTCGATGACTTCCCGGTGGCTATGATGGCGGCGCGGCTTACAAACGACTGCCCGTCTGAAAGTGTCGCCCGGAACCCGCCATAGGGGATTTCAAAGGTCTGCACAGTGCCATAGACCATAGTCACATCAAACTCCAGGAGTTGTTCCTGGAACTTGCCGATGAGGTCCGCTCCGCTGATCGAACTGTATCCGGGGTAGTTTCCGACATTCGAACTCCAGTTCGCCTGTCCCCCCACATCCTTGGAGATGATAACGGTCTTGATCTGCTTTCGCGCAGCGTACACACCCGCAGTCATCCCCGCGGGACCGGCCCCCAGGATCATCAGATCAAATTGACTTGACTCAGCCATCCGTCACGTTCCTACCTTCCAGCGCATGCTAATTAACGCTCATCTGGCAGCGCAATTCCTTACCAAACTGGCGGGCTGCACAGTTCGAAGCCTCCCCGTGCAGCCCCGACAGCAATCAGTCCAGCAGCTCATCAATTCTGGTTCTGTTGAACCCGACCACGATCTCACCATCGATGTCGATGACAGGCACTCCCATCTGACCTGACTTGCGTTTCATCTCCTCTCGCGCGTCCAGATCCGTGCCAACATTGTAGTCGGTGTAGTCAACGCCTTTCTCGCCGAAATACTCTTTGGCATGTTTGCAGTGCGGGCACGTCGGAGTCGAATAGACGATAACGTTCTTACCTGAAGCCATAGTATACCTCCCAAGGTCCACATTGAGGTCAACAACGGATATGTGCTAACCTCACAAATCCCTGCCAAGCGCTGCTCGACAAGAGTTGCATAAACGAACATCCTTATTATACCCGTTGTGTCTGTTTAGTGCACTTACAATTGCTCATTATATCACATTGCGGGACACCCAACCGGTAAGCTGGAAATCAGTAGGGTCAATCTGGTATACTTGTACCTGACAATCACCGACGAAGGAGTACTCGACGAATGATATCAAGGGACCCAGTTACGGGCCTCCTGCGTTCAACTCCGAACCTGGAGATGAACGACGTTTCGGAGGCAAACCTGCTTCGCGAGATGTTTCCATATACCGACGTACCCCGAACCATCTTCGATGGCGTTATGGTACCAATGGAACCGGCGGAGGATTTCTTCATCACGGACACCACTTTCAGAGATGGCCAGCAAGCCAGGCCTCCTTACAAAGTGGAGCAGATCGTACGAATATATGAGATGTTGAGCCGTCTTGGCGGACCAAATGGAGTGGTTCGGGCGTCGGAGTTCTTTCTCTACAGTGACAAAGACAAAGAGGCAGTGCAGAAATGCCTTGAGCTGGATAGGAACTATCCCTTGGTCACAGGATGGATCCGTGCTACCAAGGAGGACTTCGAGATCGTCAAGAGCATGGGGCTCAAGGAAACCGGCATCCTGACTTCAGCTTCTGACTACCACATCTTCCTGAAGTTCAGGAAGACGCGTCAGCAGATGGCTGACCATTATGTTGATCTGGTCACGACCGCATTGGAGTTCGGTCTTGATTCAGTGCGATGCCATCTCGAAGATATTACGAGAGCAGACTTCTACGGATTCATAGTGCCGCTTGTTCAGAGGCTGGTTGCCGTAGGAAAAGAGGCAGGAAAGGTCGTTAAGATCCGCCTTTGTGACACGATGGGCTACGGTCTGCCCTATGCGGAGGCCGCTCTTCCACGGAGCATTCCGAAGATGATCCACGCTCTCAGGCACGAGTGTGATGTCCCTTCGGACTGGCTGGAGTGGCACGGACACAACGATTTCCACAAAGTCCTCGTGAACGCCACCACTGCGTGGCTTTATGGCTGTGCTGCGGCTAACTGCGCGCTACTTGGATTTGGCGAGCGAACCGGCAATCCGCCGCTAGAGGGAGCAATCATTGACTACATCTCTTTGAGAGGCGACAGCAACGGTGTCGACACCAGAGTCATTACCGAGATTGCCGACTACTACCGCGAGGAGATAGACCACCCAATTCCTGACAACTACCCGTTCGTTGGCACAAACTTCAACGTCACAAGTGCCGGTATCCACGCTGACGGTATGCTCAAGAACGAGGAAATATACAACGCGTTCGACACCGATAAACTCTTGTCCAAGCCTGCAAGAGTAAACGTCACCGACAAGTCGGGCCTTGCGGGAATCGCCCACTGGGTAAACGGCTATCTCGGGCTGCGACCGGAGTCCGCAATCGACAAGAGACATTCGGGACTAGTGGCAATAAACGATTGGGTGCGAGAGCAATATGAAGTTGGGCGTGTCACTTCAATCTCCGACAAAGAGATGCTGATGCAGGCGCGAATGCACCTGCACGAGTACTTCAAGAGCGACTTCGACAGGCTGCGTGAGCACGCTCTGGACATCTCTGAGGCCATCGTGCAGGACATTGTTCAGCAGCAGGCCGTTCGTAGCATGGATCACAAGAAGATTGAGCCACTGTTGGGGGCTGCTGTCAAGGAATACGAGTTCATACAGTTCGCCTACGTGACGGATATCAACGGCATCAAGATCACGCAGAATGTCACACAGCCGGAGTTTCGCGACGAATTCGGGCGGTTTGGACTGCACGAAGACTTCTCCGACAGAAACTGGTTCCTTGGAGCGTTGGATGCCAGAGATATATTCATCACTGACTTCTACAACTCAAAGATCACCGGGGCGCTCTGCATTACTGTTTCGGCACCGATCATAGCTGAAGATGATGGAGATCCGTTGGGCGTGCTTGCCATCGACCTAAGATTCGAGGAAGTCGCCAGGGTGCTATAAAAACAGCCCATGACCTATTGCCAATCACCGAATTCGGAGGTATAATGCGAATAGGTAGTGATTGGCATGAAACACCGAAACAACGACTATAGAAGAAGATTGCGCACCGAGTACAGCCGCATGCCGGAGGCAGCGGTCATAGAACGGGCACGCACCTCCGATAGCTCAGCAATGGAGTATCTGCTGTACAAGTATCGCTCTTTGGTCAGCACCAAGGCACGTTACTACTATCTGATCGGCGCTGAGACCTCTGATCTCATCCAGATCGGCATGATTGGGCTCTGGCGAGCAGTCATCGACTATACTCCGGACAAAGATATCTCCTTTCTGTCATTCGCCCGGATATGCATCGAGCGACACATAATCTCGTCTATCAAGAAGGCGACCCGCATGAAACAGTCCCCTCTCAACACTGCTGTGTCGCTGGATCATCAAGACCAGCGAGGCGACCAGGAGGGATTGCCTGTTGTGTCGGCATGCACGCCACACCATCTGCAGCCGCTTGCTGTGCTCATACGGCGCGAAGAACGCGCACACATGCAATCTGCACTACAGTCAGTATTGTCGGAGTTTGAGTGGAAGGTGCTTAACGGCTACGGCAAGGGCAAGAGTTATGTCGAGATCGCTGACGACCTCGGCTGCAAGACAAAATCGGTGGACAACGCGCTTGAAAGAATTCGCAGCAAAGCCACCAGGAAATGCCTTGCCCACACAATGGACGCCTCCTTAGCTGACACGGTCTAGTTCCCCAGAGAACGACCGCGTTTGCCAGCTCGCAGACACACGGTCCGTCTGTTCCTTTCAGTAGCATTGCGCAGTCCGGAGTCGTTGCGTATAATAAGACAACGATAATTGGAGTAAGAGCTCAGAGTATGTGAGAAACCACGTCATCCTGAACTGGGTTCAGGATCCATCCCTTCTCCGGATGGGTGCCGGATCAAGTCTGGCATGACGTAGTACTCAGCGAGACTGAGCTCTTACTAATTGGAGAGATGACGTTCATGACGGTCGACGAAGTTGGTGGCAGGAATGTCAGTCTGAAGTGGTTCTTTAATTTCGTGGGCATTGTGGCTCTTCTGGGCATAGTCTCGGGCCTGTGGCAGTGGTCGGCACGCAGCAGGATGTCCGCCGAGTACAAGCTGCTGCTGAAAGACACATCTTACCAGTCTGCCCTGACCGTGGGGCGGTCGATTGCCGCGTTTGGCAACAAGCAGATTGTGGCCGGCAACTGGGAACAACTGCAGGAGTATGCGGACGAGCTTGTCAGAGCGAATACGCTCGACTATGTGGCGATAGTCAACCAGAAGGGCGTTGCTGCCGTACATACGAACCGAAGCTACAAAGGCATCAAGTTCGCCGAACCCGAAGACACTGACCTATCAGTGCATGCGTCAGTTCCGGCCATGAATCTGACCCGACAGGTCGGCACAGTAAGCGTTGGAGTGAAGGTTCCCAGCAAGTAGGCGTCCTATCCACACGGCGAGTAAACGTCCTCACGATCTTGCCGCTAGTTGGAAAGACTGGTGAGTGGAGCGGGAATTCTGCCACCCATCCGAACAAACAGTGTAGATGTGTTGTTTGGGATATCCATTACGGGGCTCTCTCCAAACAGACCACCGAACACTGCTCGGTCTCCTGCCCTCTTTCCAGGCACAGGAATGATACGGACGGATGTTGTTTTGTGGTTGGCAACGCCGATTGCCAGCTCGTCCATCGCGAGCGCGGCCAGTGTCTCAGCCGAAGTGTCACCAGGTAGCGCGACCATGTCCAGCCCAACCGAGCACACGCTGGTCATAGCTTCCAGTTTCTCTATGCACAGGGATCCGGAACCCACCGCAGCCGCCAATGCGCAGTCTTCGGCAACGGGAATGAACGCTCCAGAGAGACCTCCGACGGAAGATGAGGCGAAAGA
>CAYSLA010000001.1:58056-76526 GCA_964431685.1 uncultured bacterium
TTTACGACTCCAGGACCGCTTACACCGATGTTGACCACAGTCTCCGGCTCGCCAATCCCTTTCATCGAACCAGCCATAAACGGGTTATCTTCAGGCATGTTGGCAAACACACTCAGCTTACAGCAGCCAAATCCGTCCGACTCAGCAGTGAGTTGCGCGGTGTCTTTCCAGACCGCCCCGAGTAGCAGCAGAGCGTCCACATTAATTCCGGCCTTCGTACTGGCGGCGTTGACCGAGGCGCACAGCCGCTGCGTTTCGGACAGCACTGCGGGGAGACTTTCTATGAGCAGTCTGTCGCCTGCGGACATTCCCTTCTGAACCATTGCGGAATATCCGCCAATGATATCGATGCCTGAGTCCAGTGCTGCCTTGTCAAGTGTCTGCGCAAGCCTCAGCAGTGAACTGTGGTCATGGCCCGCGGCCACATCAGCGATAGGGCTGACCGAGGCGCGGCAGTTTACGATGGGTATGCCGTACTTCTGCGCAATCTTGCGCCGCGCCGGCCCAAGTGGCGAAGCACAGCGCACCACCTTGGCATACACCAGCTCACACATCCGCCCAATGTCGCGGTCTGCACAGTCAAACAGATCAATTCCGATGTTCACAGCGCGCACGTCCAAATGCTCACTCTGAAGCATCTCGATGGTCTGAAGCGTCTCCTCTTGTCCAATCATTGTTCTTGCAGCCCCTGCACCGACCTGACCTCGCTGGTGGCGCGGAATACATTCTCGTGTTGGAAGTGCACAGCCAGGCCAAAGTCACTGCCCACGCTCTGCAGACCCTCCTGCACCCGACCCAAATCGACCGTTGGCGGCACTGACACCTGGGCCAGCATGAGCAGGATGTCCTCGTGGACGTATGAGTAGAAATCAACAATGTTGATGCTGTTAGCCGCAAGATAGGCGGTGGTTCTGGCGATTATGCCGGGTTGATCCTTGCCACGCATCGTAAGTACGTACCTGCACTCCCGACACTGCGCGATTTCGGACCGCGCCCTATCAGAAGTATCCGCGAACGGACGAACCAGCACGCCAAACTCGCCCTGAGCGCCCCTTGCCTCGATCTCCGACTTCAGCTTCTCGAGACTCACGCCATCGGGCAGAGCAACACAGATTATAAGCGTGAAATAACCGCGCAGTACCGTCTGGCTCAGGTGAGTAATGTTGCCACCAACGGAGGCCAGCGCAGAACTGACATCGCGAACAATCCCCACCCTGTCCGCAGCCATAACAGTCAGAACAAACTCATTCCGCAACAATTCCATAGCCCATATTCTACCAGAATCACCACCGTCCCGTCACTCCCGCTAACGTGTCGCAGCGACGAAACCCCGTGATTACACAACCGGCAACGCAGGCTCCATCTCGGTAATCGGACAGCCATACGCGGTCTTCGGATACGCGTTTGCACGCTGATCGACCATCACCTGCAGAAGCGCCGGTTCGTCGGGGTGCTTCCACAGCAGTTCCAGCCCTCGGCTGACTTCTTCTTCATACCTAACAGTCGCAGAGGGTATTCCGTACCCTTGTGCAACTCTTGCGAAGTCCGGAGCGCTGTATCCAATCACGGTGGATTGGCATCGATTCTCAAAGTAACTCTCCTGGAACTGCCTGACCATTCCAAGGCAACCGTTATTCAGCACGACCATCTTAATGGGCAGCCCGTGGTGCGCCACACTCTGAAGCTCCTGTATGTTGCACTGAAATCCGCCGTCTCCTGCGATCATGACCACCGGCTCACACGGACTCACACACGACACCCCAATAGCGGCTGGGAGGGAAAAGCCCATTGAGCCCATCCCCCCAGAAGAGATGAATCTCTGTTTCGCTCCAACCTCCAATGACTGCGCAGCCCACATCTGGTTCTGCCCAACATCCACAACGTAAGCGGCGGCGTGCCGGGACACCTCTGAGAGCTGATGCATAAACACGTTTGGGTTGATGCCGTCGGTCTTTAGTTCTACTGTGTCGGGATAGGTGTGCCTGAGACCGGCGATCTCATCGAGCCAGTCCTTACGGTTCACGAAGCCGTGAGGGTGGGCTGCTGCGACTGCTTGCGTCAGGAAGTCCTTTAGATCGCATATCACCGCGCGGCACCCGCCCACCCTGTTGTTGGTTTCTGGCTCATCACAGTCCACGTGGTAGATTATGCGATCTGCCTTGAATGATGCAATGTCTGAACCCGTCTGCCGAACATCCAAACGGCTTCCCAGAACGAGAATGAAATCCGACTTTCCGAGAGCAAGGTTGGCCCAGCGATTCCCATACGTGCCGATGAGCCCGGCACGCAGCGGGTCGTCGTGCGCAAGGGCGTCAACGGCCATCAGCGAGTTCACCACCGGAACTCCCGTCATCTCAGCGAAGAGACGCAATTCAGCGGCGGCTCGCGAGGACCTTACACCACCGCCGGCAAGCACCAGCGGCCGACGTGACTTACGCAAAGAACATAGCACATCGTCAACTGCTGTATGATCTACTTCTCTGCCGGACTTGCATCGAACAGGCGCAGGCTCCACCGAAACGTCACGCGTCTGCATCCTCTGCACATCCATCGGCACGTCGAGCAACACGGGACCCGGACGACCGCTGCGTGCGGTCTCAAACGCCTTGCGGAGCAATTCCGGTATCTCATCGGCTGATCGTGCCTGCCACGCAGCCTTGGTTATGGGACGTGCCATCGAGACTATATCTGTCTCTTGAAACCCCATCTGTCTGACTGGTCGGTCGCCTTTGAGTTCGTAGGTATTGACCTGTCCAGTGATGAAGACAGCCGGCGACGAGTCGAAATAGCAGCTTCCTATCCCAGTGAGGAGATTGACCGCGCCCGGTCCGCTCGTGGCCATCGCGACTCCCGGTACTCCGGTCATTCTGCCATAGGCGTCGGCGGCAAAAGCCGCGGACTGCTCGTGGTGCAGACTCACGATCCGAACGGCATCACGTTGATGCAGGGAGTCAAGCATGTGTGTAATCATGCCCCCAACCATCTCAAAGACGTGGGTTACGCCCTGCGCCACCAGGAAGTCTGCTATGTAGTCAGAAGCTTTCAAGCTGCTCTTCCTGTCGTTTCAGAGGATAGACGCGATTCCAGATGGAAGTCCAGACTGCGGCGGATGGCTTCGTCAATCTCGACTGTCTGCAGAAGTCCCAACTCGGACCGTGCCCGCTCTACTGATGGAACGTAGCGGTCCGCTGAGAGTCCGCGTGCAGACTTCTCCGCAACGATCCCGCAATTGCCCGACAAGAGTGTCGGGCCTATCACCACATTTTCCGCCAAACCAGCCTCTCTCGCTACGGTCCGTGCCAACGTCTCTATTGAGATTGGACGATCCGAGCCCACGTTGTACGCGCGACCGCACCTCCCACGAAACAGGATGGTCCAGAGCCACACCGTCAGGTCCGACGCGTACAGATACGAGCGGACCGGGGTGCCATCCCCCTGGACAACAATCGGGCCGCCGATCACGGCGTCACGCATGAAACTCGCTGCGGCGAACGGTCTGTCCAGAGATAGATGCGGACCGACAAACGAGAAACACCGCGCCACCTTGATATCAAGGCCGTAGGAGCTCGCATACATGCCGCACAAGGCCTCCGCGGCGCGTTTTCCGTGTGCGTACGCGCACTGGGCATCCAGAGGGTCAGGAGCGCCGACGAAGTCTTCTTCAACTTGCTCCACTTCACGAGGCTGCGCTCCGTATACCGCTCCGCTACTGACAAACAGGAACTTGCGCACTCCACACATATTAGCGAAATCAAGGACTCTCCGCGTCCCCAGAGCAATTGTATCGAACGTCGCGACCGGAAACTGCCTGCACCGGCAAATATCAACTTCGGCGGCCGCGTGGATAAGATGACTGCAGCCGTCTCGTGGAAACTCAAAGTCACGCACGTCTCCTCGCACAAAAGTAAGCGCAGGGTTTTTCGCAAGCTCAGGGCACTTTGAGGCGAACGTCTCGGGACTTCGGCTCAAGACCAGTGCCCGAGCATTCAGGCCAAACTCGTCGTTCGCCCGAACAAAACTACCCAGCAACCATCTTCCGAAAAACCCGGTGCCACCCGTTATGAAGAGCGTTTCACCGCGTATTTCCTCCCACAGATTGCGCGTTTGCGAGATTATGTTTGCCAGGTCGTCCTCGACCACACGATTAGTCAATACTGATGGCTCCCGTTAGGTTTGATTATCCTGCGCACTGCCAGTGCGCTACTAATGTATTATCGTCCGTGTACAGTGATTTGGCAAGGGCATTTTCCGTACTGCCCGAGTTGCCAAGTCTGCTAAAGACTAACGTCCATTCAGTCGATAGTTCTCTAGGCACACCACAGCGCGAAGGAGCACATTATGAAGCGAGCACTCATAACCGGCATTACCGGCCAGGACGGTGCGTACCTGTCTGAGTTTCTTCTTGACAAAGGTTACGAAGTGCACGGCATCGTACGCAGATGCTCCCTCTTCAATACCGACAGGCTGGAACACCTCTTTCAAGACACTCACGAAACCGGCCGAACGTTCATTCTTCACTACGGCGACATGGCCGACGGGACTTCGCTGCGCCGTATAATCGACACGGTTAACCCCGATGAGGTCTACAACCTCGCCGCGCAATCCCATGTGCGCGTGAGTTTTGACCAATCAGAATACACAGCCGACGTCGTAGCGACAGGTGCGTTGAGGCTACTCGAAGCAATCCGTGATCACATTCGGTTCACGTCTCGTGAGGTACGAGTGTACCAGGCATCGTCATCGGAGATGTTTGGATCGGCCCCGCCGCCGCAAAGCGAGACTACGGCGTTTCACCCGCGCAGCCCGTATGCGGTCGCCAAGACTGCTGCACATTACTTCGCTGTCAACTACCGTGAGGCATACGGTATGTTTGTCTCAAACGGCATTCTCTTCAACCACGAATCCCCCAGGCGCGGGGAGACGTTTGTGAGCCGCAAGATCACCCGTGCCGTCGGCCGCATCAAGATGGGCCTGCAAGACAAGCTGTTCATGGGCAACACGGGCGCCCGAAGAGATTGGGGATATGCTGGAGACTACGTGGAAGCTATGTGGCTGATGTTGCAGCATCATTCTCCCGATGATTATGTAATAGCTACGGGTGAAAGTCATACGGTCACAGAACTGCTGGATGAGGCGTTCGGCTATGTCGGCCTTGACTGGCGGAGCCTTGTGGAGATTGATCCGCGCTACTACAGACCCGCTGAAGTCGATCACCTCTGCGGTACCGCCCAGAAAGCCAGGGATGTCCTGGGCTGGAAACCGCGAACCGGATTTCGCGAACTGGTGCGGATGATGGTGGATCACGATATGGAAATAGCCAGCAGAGAATGGGTCTTGAAGAACGCGGGGCACGAGTCCAGCGTGCGAGCCGCCTGAGGCTTAGAGGAGAGAATGCGCATGAGAGTTCTGCTAACTGGTGGAAACGGACTGCTTGGGTCGGCAATACGAAGACTGGCGCCCGTGCTGACCCCGGAGAACGAACTTCTCTCACCGTCACGCCCCGAGGTAGACCTCTTGTGCGTTGACTCGGTCGAGGGATTCGTCAGAGTGACCAGGCCGGACGCGGTGATACACTGCGCCGGGAAGGTTGGCGGCATCCTTGCCAATGTCAACGATCCGGTGGGCTACCTCTTTGAAAACACCCAGTTGAACCTGAATGTAATCCGCACCTGCGCCCGGGTAGGCGTCCGCAAGCTAGCCTACATCGGAAGCTCGTGCATGTACCCTAAGGACCTCAACAGACCACTCGCCGAGAATGATCTTCTCGACGGAAGACCCGAACCAACCAACGAAGGGTACGCCCTGGCAAAGATAGTCGGCGCGAAGCTATGCGAATACTACGCAAGGCAGCACGGGCTGCACTATCGGACACTGATACCCTGCAACCTTTACGGCCCGGGGGAGAGGTTCGACGCAGTAAGAAGCCATCTGGTTGCGGCATCCCTAGTGAAATCCCACGCAGCCAAGACTTCAAGCCAGCCAGCGATTGAGATTTGGGGCGACGGCAGCAGTCGACGCGAGTTTCTCTATGTGGACGATTTCGCGTCCTTTGTCCTGCAGAGCCTGGAAAGGCTGGAGACGTTCCCAGACTATCTGAATACAGGCTTCGGAGAGGATTTCTCTGTGCTGGACTACTACAAGATCGCGATGCAAGTCACGGGCTATGAAGGCAAGTTCACTTTCGATATGAACAAACCATCAGGCATGGCAAGCAAACTGCTTGATTCAACCAAAGCCAGTGCCTACGGTTGGCAGCCGACCACCTCGCACATCGAGGGAATGGCAAGAACATATGAATACTACCTTTCGACACTGAACTCCACAGGACGGCAGGCGGCATGACAGTGCAAAACAGCGACTGTTCCGCAAACGTGAATTCCTCGGCCTCGCTCAGAACGGAATATCCACTGGCGTGCACCACGTGGGGAGAAGAGGAAATCGAGTCCGTCGTGAAGGTGCTGGAGTCCGGCAGACACACGATGGGTGACCGAGTACGTCTGTTCGAGTCCGCAGTTGCCTCACGGTTCGGGTCGAAACACGCGATAATGGTCAACAGCGGCTCTTCGGCCAACCTGCTCGCCGTGGCAGCACAGATGCACCGCGGCGAGAGTCCCCTGCAAAAGGGCGATGAAGTGCTTGTACCCGCGGTCAGTTGGGCCACAACGTACTTTCCGGTATCCCAACACGGGCTGCGGCTCCGCTTTGTGGACATCGACAAAGACACTCTGAACCTCGACACGTCATTGCTGGAAGACGCAATCACGCCGCGCACTCGTGCTCTGCTCGCTGTCAATCTGCTGGGCAACCCCAACGATTTTGACGTACTGCGCAGTTTCTGTCAGCGTCACGACCTGATACTGCTGGAAGACAACTGCGAATCCATGGGTGCAACGTACATGTCCCGGCACACAGGCACGTTCGGCGAGTGTTCCACTATGAGCACATTCTTCTCCCACCACATTTGCACGATGGAAGGCGGATTGGTGCTCACCGACGACGAAGAGCTGGCGCAGATAGTCACCTGCCTGCGCGCACACGGCTGGACGCGGGAGCTGCCTGAACAAAACCACGTCTTCGACAAGACGGGGGATCCGTTCGACGATCTCTTCAGGTTCGTTCTTCCGGGATACAACCTGCGCCCACTGGAAATAGAGGCCGCGGTTGGAATCGTCCAACTCCGGAAGCTGGACAACATGCTCGCCGAACGCAGAAAGAATGCCGCACTGTTCAAGGAGATCTTTGCGAACCGAGAGTACGTATCTACACAGATGACGACTGGCGAGAGTTCGTGGTTCGGGTTCGCAATGATACTGCAGGAAGAACTGGCGGGTAAGCGTGCAGAAGTGGTGCAGGCCCTCACAGCGGCGGGGATTGAATGCCGCCCCATAGTAGCAGGCAATTTCGCCCGAAACCCGGTTGTACACAAGTTGGACCATAGCATCCACGGCACACTGGACGCAGCCGACAAAATCCACAAGGATGGGTTTTTCGTCGGCAATCACCACTACGACATTTCGAACGAGCTGGAGTTACTGCTTGACGTGCTGGATTCGACAGCGCAGCAAGCCGCGTGTTCGAGTGCAAATGCTGCTAGCGGCCAAAACAGGAGGATAGCGTGATGAATAACGAACAGATTCGCACTGGAACTGACTACCGAGTCCGCAGCCACGGAATACTCTCGGACCTGATAACCAACGCCGAAAGGATGGCCGAATGCGGGATGACCGAGCAGGCAGCCGAGGTAGCAACCCTTGTGCTGTCATTTGACGCTGACAATGCGGCCGCACTGAACATTCTTGGTTACAACGCGGCGATGCAGGGTGATTGCGATCGGGCCATAGATTGTTTTCAACGTTCACGCCAGGCCGATCCGAACTGCCTTGACGCGGCAGTGAACCTCTTCGCGGTCTACAATCAAGCTGGGCGGCACGATGACGCCGCCTCATTGCGCATGACCTTGCTTGACAGCCGCCCGGACGACAAGGAGCTAGTCGACCAGCTTGCTGAACGTAGCATCGACGAAATTCGGGCAATGATAGACCACGACCCTGAAAACGCAGCCTACCATCTGGAAGCGGCCTCACTGTATGAACGACAGGGTGATCAGGCCAAGGCGCTAGAATACTATGAGAACGCCTGGGAACTGGATCCATCAAACGCTTCCGTCCGCAACAAGGCAATTGAACTCAGGAGCCGCATAGACACGGAGGCAGCTTAGCATGAACCCCAAGCTACTGTATGTAGGGATGCGATACGACTATGGCAGACCGGGGCGTGGTTTCGATTACGGCTACCGCAACATTGCCTCTTCCCTGAAGACATTCTGCAACAAACGCGGATGGGAGATGCTCTTCTATGACTTCATGGAAAGAGGCTCTGAACTTGGGCTTGATGCGATGACCGAGGAGCTATCCGACCTATCCGCACGGGAGAAGCCCGACTATGTTTTCTGCAGCTTGTTCGACTTCGAACACGACCCAAGACATCAGGCCTTCGCGCAGATGTCAGCCCGTGGGGCTGTCACTATCTCCTGGTTTTCGGACGACAACTGGCGCTTCGACAACTACTCATCTCAGATAGCGCCGTGTTTTGACTACGTACTCACGACGATTCCGGGAGCCGTGTCGAGGTATCAGGCTCTGGGACTTGGCGACAAAGTCATACGCACACAGTGGGCCTGCAATGAAGAGCTATACCGGCCCAGTGAATCCGTCAAGGATGTCGACGTGAGCTTTGTGGGAATGCCGCACTCTGACCGCGTAGAAGTGCTGAACGCCCTCATTCAGAACGGGCTGGACGTGCAGGTATTCGGTCATGGCTGGACTGATCGGCCACGATTGCCGTTCTATCAGATGGTGCGGCTGTTCTCACGCACAAAGGTCAATCTGAACCTGTCCAATTCTTCGTCCGCTACCTCAAATCAGATGAAAGGGCGTAATTTCGAGATCCCCGGATGCGGCGGATTTCAGTTGTCCGGACCGGCGGAGGGACTGGCCGACTGCTACGAAGACGGCAAGGAGATTGTGGTCTTCCATTCTACGGATGATCTGATAGACAAGTGCCGCTACTATCTTGAGCACGACAATGAACGCGAGGCCATCGCAAGGCGTGGCCATGAGCGGACTATCCGTGAACACACATGGCAGCACCGTCTGAACGACATTTTCGAGACCATTGACCGACGCACAACAGCGCACCGCCGAGCCCCGGTGGACGTGAACTCGACTGGCGGCGACGCCGACAGCGGTCACACCATTACCGTCGGCGCCTGGAACTACTACGAGTCGATGAACATAGGCAATGCCATGTTCAACGCCGCGAATAATGCGACAAACCGAGACAATGTGCTAAGCGTATTTCATCGACTGCGAGAGCACGGTCTCGAGAATGGGGTGCAAATAGACTCGCTGGATGCGATGAGCGATCTATCCAGGGCTGAGGCATTCCTGTTCTTCGACTTTCCCGACATGAACCATCCAAAGGTGAAACAGGCGATGGGCACAAACGCCCTCAAGTTCCTGGTCACTTTCGAGCCCGAGGTTGTGCGGCGCGAGAACTGGACATCCCAGAACCAGCAGTTGTTCGATTGGATCTTCACCTGGAACGACGACATAGTCGACGGAGAGCGGATCGTTAAGCTCGGTTTCTGCAACGAGTTGCCGTCCACGATCCCTAAGAACATCGCCGCCAAGACCCGTATGTGCGCGATGATTAACATGGCTAAGTCGTCGGAGCACGATAGAGAACTTTACAGCAAGCGAGTGGAAGCGATACGATGGTTTGAACAGAACCACCCGGATGACTTTGACCTGTATGGAATCGGTTGGAACCAGCGAGAGTATCCGTCCTACCGAGGTCCAGTGCCGAGCAAGGCAGACGTCCTGAAGAAGACTCGTTTTGCGATATGCTACGAGAACGCGGAGGGCTTTTCGGGCTATATCACGGAGAAGATATTCGACTGTTTCGTGGCCGGCTGCGTGCCAATATACTGGGGTGCGCCCAATGTGGCGGAGTACATACCCGCCCATTGTTATGTAGATCGTCTGGCATTTGGCACCTACGCGGAGCTGTACGATTTCCTAACAGGCATCACCGACGATCAGTACAAGGCCTATCTGGAGAACATAGAACAGTTTCTCAGAAGTCCACAGGCAGAAGTATTCACTTCGCGGCACTTTGCGCGGACGATAGTCGAACGGATAAAGTACAATGTGACCCAGAGCCGACGGTGCGCTCCGGCGGTCAGTGTTGCTATACCTTCATACAACTACGGACGCTACGTAGCACAGGCCATCGAGAGCGTCCTGGGACAGGACTGGGATGATCTGGAACTCGTCATATTGGACAACGCCTCCACCGACAACACTCCGGAGATAGTGAAGCCATATCTCGCGGACAGCCGCGTTCGCCACTTCAGAAATGATACCACTCTGCCAGTCCAGCAGAACTGGCAGAAGGCTGCAGGGCTTTGCCGTGGAAGGTATCTTGCAATCCTCTCCGCAGATGACTATTTCCTGCCAGGCCACCTCAGCAGTTTGGTGCGTCTTCTTGAGGATAATCCTCATTGTGATCTGGCATACACACGTGTCCAGGGCGTGAACGAAGCCGGAGAGGCAATATATACCAATAGCCCCGGCGACAGCATTCGTCCGGAGACCTATGTCGGTGGCTATGACGAATACATCGACTCACTGGTGCACGGCTGCTATATCACACCCAGTGCGGCAATCATCCGTCGGGATGCGTTCCGCAAGGTCGGAGGATTTGACACAGACTGCAAGGGAGCAATCGACCTTGACCTTTGGATCCGCCTTGCCGAGCGCAATCCCAACTTCATATTCGTGGGAAGACCGACAACAGCCTACAGGTTCCACGGTCCGCAGGACTCACAGCGTTACTTCGCCTCGGCGGAACCCCTGGAGGACTATCTCAGAATAGTCGAAAAGGCGTTGTCCTCGCCGCGGGCGGCCCAAGTACGCCAGGCCGGTGAAGGCATCATGAAGATGATCCAAATGAAGCTCAACAACACGCCGGTCATAAAGCGGATCAACGCGGTTGCCCAGGCTCTCACTGATGATGTCATCCCGAGCGAACCATCGGTAGGGTGCGATCTGAAGTCGCCACCCATCGAGGCATGCAGGCCACAGACCGTAAGTCTTTGCATGATCGCCCGAAACGAAGAAGATTTCATCGAACAGGCGCTGCTGAGCGTGGACCGGCTTGTGTGCGAGAAGATCGTCGTAGACACGGGTTCGGACGATGCTACACGCGAGATCGCGGCCGGGTGTGGTGCGCAGGTTTACGACTTCGTGTGGAACGACAGCTTCGCAGACGCCAGAAACAACGCAATTGGCCACGCAGTTGGAGACTGGATTCTGTTCCTTGACGCCGATGAGACACTTGACAAAGCAGGAATTGAAGCAGTTCTGAAGGCGATCCACGAGACAGAATATGCCGCGTATGACTTCCCGATAGTTAACTACCTCTCCGGCGGCAACAATCCGGACATCCAGCTCTCGCAGTGCTGCCGACTGTTCAGGAACATTCCCAAGCACCGTTACTCTGGCCGTATACACGAACGAGTGGCGCCAGCCGTCGAATCGGCCGGCGGCAAAACCGGTCTAATGTCCACGGTGATACACCACCACGGGTATCGCCCGGAAGTGGTGCAATCACGGGGAAAGAGGGAGCGGAACGTTCGTCTCCTGAATGATGAATTGCGTGAGAAGCCTGACGACGCCTACACGCTCTATCACCTCGGCAACGAGCACTTCAGCACCGGTGACTACAAGAAAGCCAGGAGATGCTACCAGAAAGCAGTCCAGAACAGCCGCGATTGTGATGTCTTCACACCTCTGGCGTATTCACATCTGACCGACACGCTGATTGCCACAGGAAGGAATGACGATGCACTGCGAACCGTCGAGACTGCTGAAGGCAGGCGCATAGTACACCCTCAGCTTTCTCACTGCAAAGGCAATGCGCTTCGTATGCTCGGAAGATTTGGCGAGGCCATCGATGCTTATGAGCAGGGTCTCCAAATGGGTCAGCAAGGCATGTGGACCGGCGATCCTGGTACGTGGGGCTTCAAGGCAAACTACGGGGCAGCGGCCGCCTGCGTGGCTGAGGGACGCTATGAGCGAGCCATCTCGCACGCGGAGATGGGCCTCAAGTCAAGACCGGATTGTACCGAACTCCGCGACATACTCGCGCAGGCCCGCGATCTGCTCCACGCAAGTCCGTCAGATGCCGCGCAATCGGCTGTTCGTCTGGGCTCAGGGCAAGATACCGGCAGCAAACCGAGGCTCTCGCTTTGCATGATAGTAAAGAACGAGGAGCAGTTTCTGGAGAAGTGTCTGCAGAGCGTCGATGGCATTGTCGATGAGTTGATTGTTGTAGACACAGGGAGCGTCGACCGCACTGTAGAAATCGCCGGGCAGCACGGCGCAAAAGTGCATTTATTCGAATGGACGGGGAGTTTCGCGGACGCGAGAAACGAGTCGCTGAGGTATGCGACTGGCGAATGGATACTCATACTCGACGCTGACGAGGTCCTGGATCCGATGAGCCATCGGGCGATAACGGATGCCATAGTCAATCCTATAGCCGATGGATACGAGCTTTTCTTCAGGAACCCGGTGACTTTGGATTCAGACGCGGACTACACTGAACACCGCGTGTGCAGACTGTTCCGCAACAAACCTGAATACCGGTTCTGCAGCAGAATCCATGAGAACATTGAGACAGCACTGCTCGCCAATGGCGGAAAAGTGGCGTCAATCGAGGCGCTGATCCACCACTACGGCTACACGTGGGACGTCGTTCAGGCCCGCGACAAACCCGAGCGATATACTGCGATGCTGGAGGAGGAACTGCGGGAGCACCCGGGGGACCTCTTCTATCTGCATCATCTGACAGCCGCGTACTGCGCGTACGGACGCTACGACAAAGCCGTCCCCCGTCTGCGCGAGGCTGTGGAGATAGCCCCGATGGATAACTCGTTCACGCCGCTCGTGTGGTCGAACCTGGTGAATGGACTGGTCGAACTGCGCAGACCTGAAGAGGCGATGGAAGTAGTTGAAAAAGCGGGCGCTCTCGGCATAGATCATCCTCAGTTCGCATTCTGCAAAGGCAATGTCCTTGCGATGCTCGGCAGGCACGAGGAAGCGATCGAGTCGTTCAGACACGCGATGGAGACCGGTCGCGGCAGAACCTGGAACGGAGACACGACGACCGCCGGCTACAAGGCCGATTTTGGAATCGCTTCATGTCTGAAGTCGCTGGAACGCTACGGGGAGGCGATCGAACACCTCCGCAAGGTCCTGGATGTTAAAACGGACAACGAGAAAGCGCTGGAACTGCTGGCCCAATGCGCGGCAGGGGCCGGAATGATTGACGAATATGCGAATGCACTCGAGCAACTCAAAGACGTAGCTCCCGGTGACGTTGGGCCGCGAATCAGACTGGCGGAACTCCGGGAGCACGCGGGCGACACCACCGGCGCGCTCGAACGATATATGGAAATCGTGGACTCCGGCGAGGCGACGCCCGCTGTGTGGTTCAAGATTGCCACTCTGCTAGAGGCCGCTGGCAACCCGTCTGACGCTGAACAGGCATATCTTCGGTGCATAACAAACAAACCTGACTGCGTGCAGGCTTATGACAACTTGGGGCTCCTCTATGCCGCACAGGGCGATCTCCAGAAGGCAGTTGACACGTTCAGCCAGGCACTTACAGTAGACGACACATACGCGAACGCCTACTTTAACCTCGGTGATCTGTTGTATGGCGCGGGAGACTATGCAACCGCGGCCGGCTTCTATCAGACAGGAACAAAGCACGATACCGCAAGGCCAAACGCCGTTCTTATGACGGGCAACTGCCATTTCCATCTGGGCAATCTGCAACTTGCCGCTGCCGCATATCGCGAAGCCCTGCGGCTGCAGCCCGACAATGCGGAAGCAGCCAACAATCTGGCAATGGTGGAGGAAATGCTCGAGTCCGACAGAGCAGCGTAACGCCTAACGCTCTGGCGCATCGAACATCAAGGCTTGTGCCAGGAACAAGCTTCCCGATGTGCATCAGACTCAGTTGTCGGTCTGCGTTGCCGCCCAGGCAACTACCGCTTCCGCGTGGCGGTCTATCCGACGGCACGGTAGAGCTCCTTTCCTTCCTTGAGAGCCGGGTGCAATATGAGCGAATGGTTCTCGGAATGCTGTCGCACATCGCCTTCCGTAACCACGATCACATCCTTGGAGACTCCAAGCGCACGAAGACTTCTGTAGGCTTGCTGAGCTGTACGCCTTCGGTGAACTCCGTCGGGCATCACCAGCAATACATCGAGGTCGCTGTTCGGACCCATTTTCCCGCGCGCCGCAGATCCAAAAAGAATGATCCGACGCGGCTTCACAGACTCCACAATGCGGCGTACTAATTCGGAGAGGAGTCGTTCGTCCGGCATGCCCGAATCGTTTGAAGTTGCTTGCGTAGCCATAGACTCTCCCTTGGTTTTGGAGGCTTTCATCAGAAGTGATCCACAGCATCCGTGCACCCCCTAAGTGTAGCAGTTTAGCGGCTTCCGTAGCAAGAAGCCATATTGCATCACGCACAAGAGGATTCCGTGCATTAACACTTCACATCGCTTATCGACTACGAGGGCGACTACCACCAGAAAAAAAGTTCAAAATACCCCTTGACAAATTGAAATGGGGGGGTACACTGAAAGTGTGTCTTTGCTGTTCTTCGCTGTCCAGGGTTGCGGACCATAGGAGATCACAAGTCCAAGACTCACGACAACGATACTGCATGCTATGGTACCCTAAGGTAACGGGCAGGTTTCTTGTTTCAGAATACGGTAGTTTCCATCGAGAGCAGAAGGAGGAGGACAATGAAGAAAGGTTGGTTTGGGCGGCCGCTGGTGCCGGTCGCATTGTCTTTACTGGTATCGCTGACCATCGGTCTTGTGGCCGGATGCAAGACCGTTGACACAACTACCACTGCCGCGGCCGCCGCAGCCGCGCCCCCGCAACGGACAGTCGCTGTAACACCAATCACAGGCAGGTCGTTCCAGCAGATGGTGCGGAGCTGCCGCTCCGTCCCGGCGCCCGTTTCCGCGGGGCTGGTGGATACTAGATACCTCCTGTTCAAGTATTGGTGGGATGATGATGAGCATCTTGTCGCCCTGCCGCAGTTCGAGGCGCAAGGACGCCTTGAGCCGGAGGAGTGGATAGCCAAGTTTCAGATGTACGAGGGCGAAGCCCCGTGTTCTTCGGATTCCTACGCAGTCGACCTACAGCCAACAGAACCGAGCGCGATTGCCATATCTGCTGATAACATATTGTACGACTCCTGGAATCCAGCGTATGCCGACGGAGGTCCTGGTGTCGCTATGGCTAAGATGCCCGTGATTACGACTGAAGAACTGCCCTCCGGTCAGGGTGCCTATCAGTCCGTGCGAAACAACAGTGTGCCCCAAGAAGGCGAACTGCTGGCATTGGTCAGCGCTGACCTAAATCAGGGTGTTGCATTACCGGGCTGTGACCAATGGCGATTTGAGAGCATCAGCTACTGGTCCGCGTGGCCTGGAGATGGTGACGCGGACGGTGTAGTGGTGAACGGCTGTGGTGGCAGATGGCCATTCATGGCTTCCTATGAGCGTTATAGGTGGTCGAGGGTTCTCATTGATGAGTTAGTGCTTCCCGGCCTACAATAGATTCCGCCACGTATCAATAACGGCCTGGATACTCTGCAGTTCTTGTCGGTGTCCCAACTATTCTTCGATCGGGTGCGATTTGGAATCGCACCCGTAACAGAATCCCGACATCTGCGATGTCCTTGGCTGTCGACGTGTTTCGGGCTGTCGGATTCAAAATCCTGGCAGTTCTCTTGCGGTGCCCCAAGAAGGCGAACTGCTGGCACTAGTGCAGAATTCATTAGGCTTCGATCGGGTGCGATTTGCAGTCGCACCCGTAATAGAACCTGCAGGATTTTCGATGCTTCGGCACGGCGTCACGCAACCTGCTCTGATACTTCGCGGGCGCGTGCCCCGAAGGGTACCGGACTAGATGCCGACACTTGAGAGAGTTCAGTATTGCGGGAATGGCTAGAGAGAGTGCTTTGGGGGTTGTGGTGCAAAATACCCCACAAAAAACATCAAAAATCGTAATGAATTCGGCGGTGTGATGTGTAACTAGTCCTTGTGAGCGGACTAGACGAGCTGACAAGAGAAGAGTTGACGGCGCTGGTGGTGAGGCTGCACGAGACTGTGCAGGCCCAACAGGCCGAGATTGCGCAGATCTCCGAGCTAAAGACGATGTTGGCTCAGCAAGCGAAGCGGATAGTGGAGCTTGAGGAGGAAGTGGCTCGGTTGCGAGGTGGGGGATCATCTGCTCATCTTTGCATAAAGCCGAGCTTGAAGAAGGAAGAAAGAGCGCCTCGAAAGAAGCGCAAGCACTCTTTTGCCAGGCACAAACTGGAAGCGACGCAGGTAGCAGTCCATGCCTATGATGAGTGCCCGGAGTGTGGAAGAAAGCTCTCCGGCGGCCACGAGAAATGGCGTCATCAGGTGATAGAGATTCCGAAAGTCGCAGTGTTGGTAACGGATCACCTATTTGTGGAGCGCTACTGCGGTGTGTGTAAGAATCGATGGACGCCTGATCCGGCCAATGTTCTTGCGGGCGTAGTGGTGGGCAAAAGGAACATAGGTATCGGCGCGATGAGCCTAATATGCCATCTGAAGACGGTTTGCCGAGTTCCTATAGGGCAAATACGCAAGCTTCTGGACACTCTCTGGGGCTTGAGGATATCGGCTGGTCAGATAGCCGAGATCTTGCATGATGTGGCGGAAATGGGGAAGCCGGTATATGAGAGGTTGCTCAAAGAGGTTCGCGGTTCTCCGGTTCTGCATGCGGACGAAACTGGTTGGCGAGAGGATGGTGTAAATGGCTATATCTGGAGCTTTTCATCTCCGACGGTGCGCTATTACACGTATAGACATTCTCGTGCGACCTTGGTGCCCAAGGAGGTCTTGTCCGAGGAGTTTGTTGGTGCACTGGTGGCGGACTTCTACGGCGCCTACAACTTCTATGATGGGATTAAGCAGCGGTGCTGGGTTCATCTGGGGCGTGATCTGAAGACTCTCGTCGAGAAGAATCCGGACCTGCCGGAGACCGCAGTATGGGTAAATAGGGTAATGGAGCTATATCATCGCGCGAAGGAGTCGACAATGCGAGAGTATAAGGAGCTTGAGCGAAGCAGGCTCAAGAAGAGCTTCGAGCGTGAGCTTCTAAAGCTTTGTAGGCCTTACGTGGAGGTAAGAAGCGCGCCGGAGCGGGTGCTTGCCGAGCGGATGACGGGATTCATTGGGGAGCTGTTTGCTTTCGTTGCCGATCCTGAAATCCCTTCCGAGAACAATGCCGCTGAGCGTGCTATTCGACCTGCGGTTGTGGCTCGCAAGATAAGCGGTGGGACTCGCTCGGAGAAAGGCTCCCAAACCATGAGCACTTTGAGGAGCCTGTTTGAGACCTGGGAACTGCGAGGCCACAACACCATAGAAGCCTGCCGCGAGATGATCGCAGGTTCAGACATCGCCTGCCCTCAGCCCCAGCAAACAACATTACTCCCGCAAGACTGAACTCTCTCCGACACTTGCCAATCCAGCACGGACATGGTATCATGAATTATGATCTGTAATCACGGAAGCTCATAATGGTAAGAACCCAGATACAGTTGACTGAGGAGCAATACAAGAAGCTCAAGAGCGTTGCAGGCCGCAAGGGACTGTCTGTGGCGGAGATCATTAGGCGGTCGGTGGACACCGCACTTGCGTCCGAATCGCTGCCGGACGCCGCTGAGATGAAGGCCAGAGCGCGTGCGGTTTTTGGCGCATTCCACGATAGTAAGTCGGACGTATCCGAAAACCACGACAGCTATCTGCCGCGGGCGTTCCAAGAATGAACGTATTTGTTGATACATCTGCATTCTACGCAGTCCTGTCGAGGGAGGATGCCAACCACTCAAGAGCCGTCAGCGATTGGAACAGGTTGATGGACGACGCTATGGTGCGGCTCTGCACATCCAACTATGTGGTCGTAGAGACTTGTGCTCTTGTTAGGAACCGGTTGGGTGACGATGCGATGCGTAGCTTCCTTGGCAACCTGTTGCCGCTTGCTATGGTCATCTGGATAGACCAAAAAGCTCACGCTTCCGCAACCGCAGCAATGCTTGCGTACGGCAAGAACGGGCCAAGTATGGTGGATTGCGCGTCTTTTGCAGTTATGCGCGATACTGCTACGGAAAAAGCATTGGCCTACGACCGACACTTTACAGAAGAAGGCTTTTCGCTGTAGCCCGTTTGGTGGATGTTTCGTGTGTTTCGGGATTTCCGGACTGCGGTAAGCCGCCTAGTTTGATAAGGCCAAAATCCCGGTTGCGCCGATGAAAACCGGCAGTATGTTACGAGTGCGAGTCTC
>CAYSLA010000002.1:0-18276 GCA_964431685.1 uncultured bacterium
ACGCACCGCCTCCGGTTTTGATAACCCTACTTTGCATATCCAGCCCTTTACGTAGTGGAGCACTTCCAGGTGCTCCCAGAATCAGCTCCCGATATCAGTCCACGGGAGGACACGGAGGTCCTCCCCTACGGGGTGACACGCCGCCACACAAACAGTCGTCACGCGGCAGCTTGATTGCCCGTCCTTAGCGCACTCTTCCTATTGCGCCGGTTTCGTGCAGCCGGCGCATAGTGTCCATTATCCTGTCTTGCGCGTTGCCGATCTGCGCAATTGTGCAGTTGGCCGACGACTGTAGCTCACGCCGCACGTCCTGTGCCGCTTCGTCAAACATGTTGCCCAGGACCTTGTTCTTGAGCTCATCGCTCGCCACTTGCAGCGACATACACAGGTCGTCGATCCGTGTTTCCGAGAGCAGGACACGAACATCCTCGTCGGACAGAGCAGTGATGTCCTCGGGTGTAAGCCGCGTGGCTGCCGGCGTCTCTCGACGCTCGGCCGTCCCGGGCCGGTCGTGGAGCAAGGTCAATCGGTGCTGGGGCTGGGCATCGAGCGCGGAGCCGGGACCGGACATTACTCCCATCACCGACGATCTTACTCGCTGGGTGGCATTCTCGATGATTCGCGCCAGGGTGCTGCCGTCCGTCGACTCGCCGCTCTTTCTTGCGCCGAGCGCCTTGTCGCGCATCGCCTGGTCGGCTGCGCGAACCACCTCCGGAGAGGCAGACTTTATGGTGGCCAGACGGTGTGCTACCTGGTTCCGCAGGTTCTCGCGCAGACAGGACAGAATGTCAGCAGCGGCATTGGGCGTGACGTGCGCGAGCGCCAGGGCCACGTTTTGCGGCCTCTCCCGTTCCAGCACCAATGCTGCAAACTCCGGTTCCTCGCCCTCAAGCCACTTGAATGGTTCGTCACCCGCAGCAGCAGACGCCTGCGTATTCCCGGCCACAGGCGAAGACTTGCCGTAGCGAACGTACTCGGCCACCTCGTCCATGACTGATCGATGCGTCACTGAGCTAACGTGCCTGAGCGTCACAATCTGCGCTCCGAGCGTTTCTCGTTCATCTTGACTGAGCTGAGCGAACACCTTTGACGACTCGGCCGCCCCAAGGCTTGTGAGAAGGATTGAGGCTTTCTCAAGCCCGGTAAGCTTTTCTTCTTTGGTCTGTGTGGTAATCATCGTCTGTCTAACCGTCCTGCATCCATTGTTTTACCAGTCGTGCAAGGTCTTCAGGGCTTGAATGGGCCACCTCCGGCGGTATCTTGTCGACGTGTGCCGCTGTGGACCAGGGTTCATCGGGTCTTGTTTCGGACGGCGGAGAACCGTACTGGCTCTCGTGGGCGGCCCGAATGAGTTCCGCAGGGTTGGGCATCGGCGCAGCAGAAACGGGCTGCTCCGTCACCGCTGCGGCATCCCCAGTGGGGTGTCCCTGAATCGAGTTCAGGGTCGAATCGCGCCCCACCGCAGGGCTTGATGTCTGCACCCTGATGCCGCGAACAATTGACCGCAGGAAGAACAGGAAGCCGATCAGCAAGATCACGCCCGCCGCGTCCCTGGCCAGGGTCATGATCATCTGACGGTTCGACTCGCTGGCCATCTCCTTGGCAACCGCCTTCTGTGAAGCCGTCTCAAACGCGACTCGCTGAACAGTCACCTGGTCGCCCCGCCGGTTGTCGGCGCCTGCGGCGGCTGAAACGGCGGCCTGAATCGACGCGACCTTCATCTGGTCCACCGTTTCGTCAACCAGAACGGCTACGCTCAGTCGCTTGATCTTGCCGGGGGCTGTGACAGTCTCGACAGTTCGCTTCGTCACCTGATACTGGTTATTCGTTTCTTCCAGTGTGTACTCGTCGTTGGGGCCGCGCGTGCCTCCGCCGGGCACTCCATCCGGGGGGACCACCGAGCCTCGGTAGGTCTCCTTCTTGGTGTCGGAAGATACCGGTATCCCCACATCTCCTCCGACTTTCGCCGGCTCAACGTATTCGGCTTTCGTCTGCTCTTGGTCAAAGCTCATATCTGCCGACACTCGCACCACGGCCTTGTCCGGCCCTACAATCTTGGCCAGCATCGTCTGCAGGTTCTGTGAAAGCTCCGTCTCGAACTGCTTCTTGAGCTTGGACTGGTTACCGGTTAACAGACCGCCGCCGGAGCCCGCGCCCGCAGTTGCCTCTGACAGCACATTACCCAGCGTGTCCACGATGGTAATGTTCTCGGCCTTGAGACCCTCGACTGCGGAGGCCACCAAGTGCACGATTCCGGCTACCTGCTCGTCGCCCAGCGGTTCGCCACGTCTAAGTCGCAGCACGACTGAAGCTGTGGTCGGCTGCTGGTCGCTCTGGAATACCTTGTCCTGGGGAAGAACAATATGCACTCTGGCCGCCATGACCGGAGCCAGTTGAGATATTGTGCGGGTTAGTTCTCCCTGTATCGCCCTCTGATAGTTCAGTCTCTCTGTGAACTCCGTCATGCCGAACGTTTGCTTGTCGAAAAGCTCAAAGCCAACATTTCCGCCCTGCGGAAGCCCCAATGTGGCCATCTTGAGACGCATGTCATAGACTTTGCTCGCCGGCACCTCGATCGTGGACCCGTTGTTGGACAGTTTGTAGGGGACTTTTTCCTCACCCAGTTTCTGTACTATTGCTCCGGCGTCTTCGGACTCGAGCCCGGAGAACAGAACAGCGTTCTTGGGCTTGGAGAGGATTAGAGACACGACCACCAGTGCCACCGTTGAGAAAAGGACAAAAGAGACCACAACAGTCCGCTGTGCCGGCGTAAGCTCCGACCACAGCTTGGACAGCGCGGCGAGTGGTCCCGTGTTTGTGAGCTGGTCCATCTAGTTATACCTGCATCCGCATGATTTCTTGATAGGCTTCGAGGACCTTGGTGCGCACGGCCAGAGTGAAGTCGAACGCCAACTTCGCCTTGTTCATAGCCAGAACGGCCTGATGAACGTCCTCGAGCTCTCCAGTTGCCAGTTTTCTGGCCATCTCGTCAGCGTCGGACTGCAATTCGTTGACTGAGGCAATGGCCTTCTTGACTGTCTCAGTAAACGACACTCCGCTGCCCTTTGTTGCCTCGCCAGCCTTGGTTATGCTGGCGGCGGGTGTCAATTCTGTTATCGAAGTTATTGGTGATACACGCATAGATACTGTCTCCGAACTGCTCCGGCAGGGGGCGACTATCCTTCCGACAAGGCGCAACTACGGTCGCGCCCCCGGTATTTGCTACGCCTTCCCCATGTCTAGAGCGGCGTTAATCATCGATTTTGTCGCGTTCATGGCTGTGATATTGGCCTCGTAGGCCCTGGTGGCGCTTATCATATCCACCATCTCCTCGACAATGTTGACGTTGGGCATCTTCACGTAGCCATTGGCGTCAGCGTCCGGGTGGGATGGGTCGTGCACAAGCCTGAAATCGGAAGGGTCGGTCGTTACGGATTCGACGCGCACGCCTCCGGGTGCCGGATTACCGAGGCTGTTTTCGTACACCGCACGGAATGTGACAGTCTGGCGCCGGTACGGACCGCCTTCCGAAGTGCGAGTTGACTCCGCGTTGGCGATGTTATTCGCGATGGCGTCCATACGTGTGCGCTGGGCAAATACGCCCGACGCGCTTATGTCGAATGAGGAAAAACTACTCATCAGCGTTTAGCCTCCACTGCGCTCTTCATCATATTGCCCCGAATCTGGAGCAGTGTCGTAGCGGCGCGGTTCAGCAGAACCGTCTTGTTGAGGTCGGCTATCTCCGCGTCGATGTTCACGTTGTTGCCGTCCGGTCTTGCCGGACTCTGGGTGTCTGTCTGGCGAATGGGTTGCAGGCTCTTGACTGCGTCCAGGGCCTGTGGGCCTCGGCTTCGGTCCAGCACGCGTTTGAGTTCACCTTCAAATGATACTGCGGCTCGCTTGTAGCCTGGCGTCTCAACATTTGCGATGTTGCTGGCAATGGCTTTCTGCCGCAGGACCGTGGCATCCAGAGTCTTGCGCAGGGTTGTCGAAGTCACATCGTTGAAAAGGTCACGCGACACGCTCGTCCCTCCTTTTGCGTCAGATGTTCAACAGCAATTCCCGTGCCAGCGTGATGCGAAGGGAAAGAACCAGCGGTCTACAGGGGGGCGGCGTTGTCAGGTGTCAGATGTCGGTTACGGGGTATTTGCTGCTGCTGAATCCGGGGAACAGGCTGTCTACCAGTTATACTTGTGCAGCCCTCGCGCGAGGAAGTTCACTCCGATGTAGGTTGCGATGAGACAGAAGAATCCTGCGACCAGCAGCCGATTTGCCCATCTCCCGCGCCACTTGCTGATGATTCTTACGTGTAGGTAGGCCGCGTACACCAGCCACGTGATTAGCGCCCAGGTTTCCTTGGGGTCCCAGCTCCAGTACGATCCCCAGGCGGTTTGAGCCCACAGCGATCCGGTGATGATGCCCAACGTGAGCATTGGAAAGCCGACAGAGACCATCTTGTAGGCCATTTGATCGGCCGCGTCAAGAGATGGCAGCCGTGTCTGCAGGAGTGAAGCTCTCTTTGTCTTCAGAATGTGCGCCTGCAGCATATAAGCGGCCGCGCATCCGAAGGCCAGCACAAAACAGGCGTAGCTGATCAGGCAGGTAACCACGTGGACCACGCTCCACTGGCTTCGCAGGGCCGGCACGAGTGCCTCGTTAAGACTGTTGGGGATTGTTGACGATATGGCGAGCATGCAGAGACTAATGAGTGTGGAAAAGGCCCCAAGGGCCGCGATTCTGTGCCTGCGCTCCATCACAAGGTATAAGGCCACCAGTACCCACGCCAGAACGATGAGAGACTCGAACAGGTTCATGATCGGCGCTCTGCCCAGACGAACAGCTATTCCTCCAATGGCGGCTCCGTGGAATGCCAGGCCCAGGGCGGCGCATACCGGCGCTGCACGCCTGATGAGTGTGGCCCCGCCCAGAATGCTCCACAGGTACAGCGCACAGGCACAGCCGTATAACAGCAGGGCAACATCTATTGCAGCAGCGGTGTGTTCCATGTTTGTGTCCTAGTCTGTGTCCTGTTCTTCGTCCTGGGTCTGAACGTCAACCGGGCAGATGCCGAAGAGCTCGCATATCGAGTCGAGCCTAGCTGCGGCATCGTCGCGGGTCATGTAGTCTTTGATTTGGAGCATGGGCGTGTGCGAGATTTTGTGCACGATCGAACGCGTGACGGCGTCGATTACGTCGAGGTCTTCAGCGGACAGGTGTCGCAGCTTTCCGTTGAGCTTCTGCATCTCCTCCAGACGTATCTCCTCAAACTTGTTGAGCATCGCCGTGATTACCGGTACTGCGCCAAAGGTTCTGAACCTGACCATGAACTCCTCCAGTTCCTCCCTGATAATGTCTTCCACTTTGGAGACTTCGATGCGGCGGGCTGCGGAGTGAGTCTCAACGGCAGCCTGGAGGTCATCGATGTTGTAGACAAACACCCCGTCAAGTTCCTCGACGCCCGGCTCGATGTCTCTTGGCACTGCGATGTCGATGAAGAACAAAGGGCGTCCGTGCCTAACCCGCATGGCCGCGGCTACGGTGTTGCGGGAGATGATTGGTTGAGCGGCGCTGGCGGATGTTACAACGATGTCCGCGAATCCCAGCGCCGAGGGGATGTCTTCGAAACTGATCGGGCGTCCGCCAAATCGTTCCGCAATGCTCACTGCGCGCTCGTAGGTCCTGTTGGCCACAAGGATGTTGCCGACTCCGGATGCCAGCAGGTGTGTGGCGGTCAGTTCTCCCATCTCGCCAGCTCCTATGATCAACACCGTGCGGCCTTTGAGATCATCAAAGATCGACTTCGCCAGACTCGCCGCAACCGAGCTGACCGAGAACGCCCCGCGTCCTATCTCCGTCTCAGTCCGTGCTCTCTTGCCCACGTTCAGCGCCTTCTGGAAGAGACTGTTCAGCACAGCACCGGTATGTCCGGATTGGGACGCCGCGGAGTAGGCGTTCTTTACCTGGTTGAGGATTTGTGCTTCTCCGATTACCATCGAGTCTATGCCCGAGGCGACCCTGAAGAGGTGTTCGACTGCCTTGTGACCGGCGTGCCGGTAGAGATGCGGCTCAAAGTCGCTGGCGGCGGTGGCGAAAAACCTGCTCATCCAGGCAGTAATCAACGCATCGTCGGACTTTGCGGTCGTGGCCGCGTAAACCTCGGTTCGGTTGCAGGTAGAAAGGATCAGGCACTCTGCATTACGCGGGTGCGAGGCAAGATCATCGAGGGCTTCGGGTAGACGCGTTTCCGGAACGCTCAGTTTCTCCCTGAGTTCTATTGGCGCAGTCCTATGGTTAAGACCGATGACAACTAGATGCACTTGTCGTCCTTGTAAAGAACGGACACCAAGCCTCGTTTGGCTGTAGTGGCCTTATTTCGCGTAGCTGTGTAACCCTGAGAACAGGTAGCTGACTCCGATGAGCGTAAACAGCACGGCTCCGAACCCGATGATTGCCAGCCAGGCAGACTTGGCTCCGCGCCATCCCATGAGCTGTCTGGTATGGAGATACATTATGGCAAGCACAAAGGCCATAAGAAGAGCGCCGAAGGCAAGAATTGCCGGTGCTGCCCAAAGCACACCCCTTGAACGTGAGATAGCCGACCTCGTGCAGTTATCTCACGCGTAATTGCCGAGTTCCGGGCTCCTGCCTGCAACTGCAATCTAATTATCTGTTCCGAAGAGAAGCAAGTCAAGTGTCAAGCAGATGCTATCTGTCCGTGGAACCGTGCCCTGCGGTATCACAGGGGCACTGGCGGCGGGCGGAATGTCTAGTGCTTCTTGCCCGGGGCAAATGAGGGTACGCCGATGTCGATCTTCTCTTTCGGTTTCGCTGTGCTTGCCGGATGGGTCGATGAATCGGCGTGGCCGGAGGGCGATGTCACCGTAGCCTCTCCCCTGGCCTTGTCTTTCAGGGACAGCTTCAGCGAGCCATCGGGCGCACCCGAAGTCATCTTCACAATGATGCTCACTCGCCTGTTGGTAAAGTGTCCTGGGTTGGACGGGTCGCGTGGCTGTGTGGACGCGTAGCCTCTGACCTGGGCTATCTGCGAGTCAGGCATTCCGCCCTGCTTCAGGACACGCCTTGCACCGTTTGCGCGGTCAGCTGAAAGCTCCCAGTTTGTATAGGTGCCGCGCTTTGCGAGAGGGCGGTTGTCTGTATGCCCTTCGACTATTATCTTGTTTGGCAACCCTTTGAGTTCATAGGCTATGCGCTCCAGCAAGTGTTGAGTCGTGAGTTTCACTTTTGCGCTGCCACTGTCAAAGAACAGGGACTCTTTCGCTTCGACCAGCTCGATCAGCAGTCCCTCATTCACCATCTTCATCTCGACGTACTTGCTCAGTTCCTTGAACTCCGGAGTCTCGTCCACGATCTTCTGGATAGACTGCATCGCCTTCTTGAGGTTTGCCGCCTCGCCGCTGTTGGAGGAAGCTGTGTCGTTCTTGTCGTCGACGCTGCCCTCCGAGACTTCAAACGGGGCATTTCCCGCTCTTATCGCCTCGTTGAATGCAATAGGATCCTTGAAGTATGAACTGACCGCGGACTTCACTTCGTTACTCATCCCCGTTATCCACATGACCAGAAAGAACGCCATCATAGCGGTCATGAAGTCCGCGAACGCCACCTTCCACGCGCCTCCGTGATGCGCCGCATGTCCGCGTTTTCGCTTGACTATACGAACCTGTTCTCCACCGTTTGCCAATACTTCTTACCGTCCCTGGTATATTGAGCCGACCTTCAAGGCACGCGCCCGCGAACCAATTCTCTCGCAGGCCAAGTTCTCCGATACTTCGCGGGCGGGTGCCCCGAAGCGGGCCAGACTATGCGGCATCTGCAAGCTCAAGATCATCTTCGGTCTTGTTCCTGTTCTTGACTTTGTTCTCCATCTCGGCAAACGACGGTCGCGCGTCGGGCTCGATGTTTCTGCGGGCGAACTCAAC
Organism: uncultured bacterium; assembly: GCA_964431685.1. Lineage (GTDB taxonomy): Bacteria > Armatimonadota > UBA5829 > UBA5829 > UBA5829 > CAYSLA01. The sequence goes on from CAYSLA010000002.1 coordinate 7,938, forward strand.
GCAGATCAGCGGGGCATCGCTTCTTGCGAATGCTACCACTGCGTTTCTTATGCAGGCCATATACTGTGACTCGCTCTTCACGATTGCTTCCGCCTGTTTCGCCATGGGCGACAGAAATCCGTAGGCCATAAGAATCCCCAGAAAAGTCCCTACGAGGGCAGCGGCGACCTTCTCGCCGACCTGCTCTGGCGGCCCGCCGATCGATTGCATGGTGATTACAACTCCCAGGACGGCGGCCACAATGCCGAAGCCTGGCATAGCGTCACTGACCATCTGTATGACTTGAGTGGGTTTCATCGCCTCTTCGTGTTGCGCTTCGAGGTCTATGTCCATCATGTCTGACAGGTCATATATGTTGATTCCGCCCATCACCACCAGCTTCAGCGTGTCCGACAGCAGGTCCACGGCGTGATGGTTGTCCATCAACGACTTGTACTTCTGCAGCACGTCAGACTCTTGAGGCGTCTCGACATGCCGTTCCAGCGCGATCAGTCCCTCTTTTCGGGCCACCGTGAAAAGCTCATACATTGCTTGAAGCAACTCGAGGTAGACCTTCTTAGTGTACGGATTGCCCTTCATCAGCGTCAGACCGCACATCAGGAACTTGATGGCGCTCTTCATGGAGTAGCCGATCACAACGCTGCCGAGAGCGGCTCCGCCGATGATGATAAACTCTGATATTTGCATCAATGCGGCGACCTTGCCGCCATGCATGGTGTATCCCACGAGAATGCTGGCTATTACTATGCCGGCGCCAACCAGTACAAACATTCGTTGATCTTTCCTCGCACGTAGAGATGAGCCTCGAGGTCACGTCATTTCGACCGCCTCTCGATGGGGTGCGATTTCAAATCGCACCCCATCGAGAGGCAATGAGATTCCTCACATTCGTTCGCAAATGACAGCCTGGCACTAATGACAGGTATGTTCCGCCTCACAAAGATATTCCATCTCTTCCTCGCGAACCCAATGTGATTTTTGCGCACTCGTCATGCGGCGGCTCGTTTGCCGCATCTACCAGATGTAGGGGCAGACCTGCGTGTCTGCCCACTGGGAAGGAGAGTTTGGCCAAGTGCGATAAGAAGTGATCTATGGAGGTCGGACAGAAATGCTGACAGTTTCGGACGTTATACGTGAGGTTGACGCACTGGCTCCGCCGCACCTTGCGCGGCCGGGAGACCCGATAGGGCTGCAGACCGGCAGCCGTGAAGATCGCGCTTCGGTGGTGCTCGTATCGGTGGACCCATCGATGAGGGTCGTGGCCGAGGCCGCTGGGCGTCAGGACTGCGTGCTAGTGGCTCATCATCCGCTCATCTACTCTCCGCTGACCTCGCTTGAGGGCGGCGGCGCGGTGGCAGAGCGCGTTATCACCCTGGTACGCTCCCGAACTGCGTTCTACGCCGCTCACACCAACTTCGATGCCGCTCCCGGCGGGACAAATGATAGTCTGGCTGATGCGCTGGGGATTGTGGAGTGCACCTGCCTGGGCGGATCGGGCGAGCGCCTGAGCAAGATCGTCGTGTTCGTCCCCGAGGAATCTCTGGAGAAGATGATCGAGGCAATATCTGAAGCCGGGGCGGGGCATATAGGCACATATTCGCATTGCAGTTTTCGCACTCCGGGCCTCGGAACATTCCTGCCGCTTGAAGGTGCGAATCCCTACGTAGGTTCAGTGGGCAAGCTTGAGACCGTCCCGGAGATACGGCTGGAGATGGTCTGTGAAAAGCATGTTCGAGACAATGCATTGGCTGCTATGCTCGCAGCGCATCCATACGAAGTGCCGGCCTACGACGTGTGCGAGTTGCTGAACTCCGGTCCGCCCGTGGGTCTTGGTAGAATAGGCTCGCTTGCAGAGCCGGTGACTCTGGGCGCGTTCGCGGATCGCGTCAGAAGCAGGCTTGGGTTGACTGTGATGCGGGTTCGAGGCGAGACCGACCGTGTTATCTCTCGTGCTGCGCTCGTTGCAGGCGGTGGCTCCTCGATGTTCACGGACGCAGCCCGCGCCGGCGCAGATGTCTTTGTGACCGGCGACACGAAACACCATGATCTGGTCGACGCGGAAGTGCTGAGCCTTGCTATGATTGATGCCGGGCATTTCGAAACGGAAAAGCCTGGGGTGCTCGCCTTGGCCCAGAGACTGAGGGCGGCATTAGCGCCAAGAGGGGTTGAGGTCGAATACGTGGAGTAGGCGGCGCAATGCTTCGGGACGAAGACATTACCGAAGCAGACAGAATGCATAGCAAGCCCATCGGCATACTGTATTATACCCACAAATGGCGAGGCTGCCAAGCGCTTCAAGAAGACATGCCAGACTATTCCGCTCTACTCACTTTGACAGGTGTGACACTCAACTGGTATACTGGCAGCAATGCTGGAATAGCAGCCGCGATGAAGTTTGTAAGCCCCTACATTCCCAGTCGCCAGAAGAACCCGTTGGTCCCGGGATCAGGATGCTTGGAAACGAGAGACACTACTGCTCAATGTCCACTTCGGATAACTGCGTGCTGATATACCTTTCCCCTGAGTCTGGAAGCATGACGACTATCAGCTTTCCTCGTGCATCGGGATCCTTGGAAAGCTCTATAGCAGCCCAAAGAGCCGCTCCGCTCGATATCCCACACAGTATTCCTTCCTCTCTGGCCGCTCGACGCGCAGTGGCGAATGCGTTTTCATTTGTTACCCTTACCACCCGGTCAATGATCTTACGGTTCAGTGTTTCGGGTACGAATCCGGCGCCAATACCTTGGATACGATGCGGTCCAGGTCTTTCGCCTGACAGAACCGGTGAAGCATCCGGTTCCACTGCAATGGCCTGAAACGAGGGTTTTCTTGCCTTAATAACCTCGGACACCCCGGTTATTGTGCCGCCCGTTCCCACTCCTGCAACAAATGCGTCTACCTTACCAGCCGTATCAGCCCAGATCTCCTCTGCAGTTGTCTCGCGATGTATCTTCGGATTTGCAGGATTGCTGAACTGCATCGGCATGAAGCTGTCCTTCATCTGTCGGTTCAGTTCCTTCGCTCTGGATACACAGCCAGCCATGCCTTCAGGGCCAGGTGTAAGCACCAGCTCAGCGCCGAGCATCTGAACAAGCTTACGGCGCTCGATTGACATTGTCTCGGGCATGGTGAGTATCAGGCGATAGCCCTTTGCAGCACAAGCATAGGCCAGACCGATGCCCGTATTGCCGCTGGTTGGCTCTATGACAGTCATGCCCTTGCGCAGACTGCCGGATCGCTCTGCATCCTCCAGCATAGCCGCTCTAATCCGGCATTTTACGCTTCCTGCGGGGTTGAACGATTCAAGTTTAGCTACGACCTGAGCATCCCCATCAACCATGCGCTGCAAGCGGACCATTGGGGTTCGTCCAATGGCCTGAGTTATGCTACTATATATCTCGTTTCTGAATGGCACTGGTCCTGAGCGGTTGTCTTCTGGTAATCTATTCATGTTTCCCTCCGTACACCTCGGTATCAACAATAATCGATATCAACGAGTCCACCTGCAGCCTAGATGCTGTATTCCGTCTCAGCATAGGCGTCGTACTCATAGATCTTGCGTATGCGAGTCTTCAAGTCTGACATATCAACGGCGTCCCGGGAACGCGGTCGGGGGATGTCCACGGCTATTTGATTGCGGATAGTGCCTGGCAATGGCGAAAATACCACTATGTCGTCCGAGAGATACAACGCCTCGTCTATATCATGAGTGACCATCACGATGGTCTTGCCTGTCTCCTCCCACAAGCGAAGCAGATCGTCCTGAAGCCTCTCTCGGGTCATTGCGTCGACAGCTGCGAAAGGTTCGTCCATCAAGATGATCTTGGGTTCCACGGACAATGCCCTGGCAAGCGCCAGACGCTGCCTCATCCCTCCCGACATCTGCGAAGGATACTTGCTCTCGGCACCTGCCAGACCAACGTCGGCCAGGTATCTCAACGCGAGACCTTTGCGATCACTCCTGCGAACTCCTCTCAACTCCAGAGTGAACATCACATTCTTCAACGCGGTCATCCACGGGAACACGGCATAATCCTGGAAGATCATCGCTATGTCGTGTTTCGGGTTGTTGCGTATAAGGCTATTCGTGATGGGGGATAGAAAGCGATACCGCTTGCGATACTCCTCCATCTCTTTGCGCGTGCCCGGCAACGGCTCCAGCACCAGCTTGCCGTCTATGTAGACTTCACCTTCCGTAGGCGCCTGGAGACCGGCAAGAATCTCGAGGAATGTAGACTTACCGCATCCGGTTGGCCCAACGAGAGAGACGAACCGACCAGACGGTATCCTCAACGAAACCGATAGCACGGCGGTCAATCCGGCCGCAATTCCGTTTTCATCAACTATTGAGAAGAACTTGCTTATCCTGCGCGCTTCAATCATTCAGCCTCTACCTCCCCATCCTCCAGATTGCCAACTTCGCCTCAAAGTACTTCATGATCTCAATAAGCAGCCAACCGGTCGATCCAAGCACTATCATACAGACCACCATCCGGTCTACACGGAAGTAGTCCTTCGACTCGATTAGGACGTAGCCTACACCACTGTGCGCACCATGCATCTCCGCGATGATGAGCATCACCAAACCCATTGCTATGCCAATCTTGACCCCCATGACGACAGGTCCTAAGGCGTGAGGTATGAAGACTTTGCGGATCAGCGTCCATTCACTCGCTCCGAAGACACGACCCGATGCAAGATATCGCGGTTCTGTATCCTTGACACCCTGGTAGGTGTTGAATAGGATAGGATAGAATGCTCCGAGGAATATGAGAAACGTCTGCATAGGCAGACCCACCCCAAGCACGATTATTGTTATCGGAACCCATGCCGGAGGAGGCACCGGAGCGAGTAGCTGGAACAGCGGCAGTGCGTGCTTCCTAACAAACTGATTCCAGCCCATCATCACTCCCATAGGAAAACCTAACGCAAAGGCCAATAGAAGCCCCAGAAACAGACGCTGCAAGCTGATCGCGATGTGGCCAAGCAAGGCCTGGCTGGATAGCATTTCCCAACCTATCACTGCCACATACGATGGTGGAGGCAGCAACGACGACGGTACGATGCCCGTACGAGGGATGACCTCCCAGAGAGCCAACAGTGGAATGCTAACGCTCAAGAACTCGCGAGTAACTAGACTTCCGCAAGACGCTTTGAGGAACGAGAAGATCTCGCGACGAACAAGATTCCAGCCACTCGCAGCGTAGTTCGTATCAACGCGTTCTTCTTCGCGCAAACGCTTCATGTTCATAACTGTTCGCTCCAGACTCATATTCCCAGGATCCTGCTCCACTCTGCAGATACAGGCGCAAATGTGGCTATGGGGTATCGTTCAAGCTTCTCTTCAGGAAAGCCCGTCATTTTGGCAGTTGCCTTCAGTGTCACATCCGGATCGGTCTTCTTCGAGGCCTGCTCAAGCAACGAAACAAGTGCTGCGGCGTCCTTCACCCGTTCAGACCTCACTATCAGAAGGAATTCCGTTTGCGACAGAGTTGCGGGGCAGCATTCATCTCCAGCCTGCACGTCCCAATTCTGGTAGAGAACCATATGATCTTCTGATTCGGCAAGAATAGCGTGAGCCCCCTTGACAACGGCAGCATCGATTCTTCGCGCCTCCAAGGCCGGCAGCATGTCATCGAACGACATGTAGATCAGCTTGGACCGGCTCAAGTCAACTTCGAGACGCTTCGCATCAGCGGTGAATTGATGCAGCATCCGGCAGCTCGGCGATCCGGCTGCAATCGTTCTGCCATTCAAGTCATTCAATCTAATGTCCAGGTCCTTCCTGATTATCAGGGTAGCGCCGTAGGGAAATTCAATGCTCCCGACCGCACTCAATCCTACCCCACGCGACCTCGACAGGCTGAGTAGATTCCGTGCCTTGGCGGCTTCGACAAATCCTGCGTCCAGGTCACCAGAGATCAGCCCGTAGCCGATCTCACTTCCACTGTCGAAATGCTTCGTATGCTTTGTTGAGATCGTGCCTTCCTGTAAGGCAACGAATACCGGAGCAAGAAGAGGAGTGCGCACATACCCGACGACAAATGGTCTATTCGAAGCTGCATTGCCTCCGTTTCCTGTCACTCCTGCCGCCCTGTAGAGGCCCCAGCAAACGAGCGCCAGAGCGACTAGAGCCAGCGATATTCCGAGCAAGTTGCTCCTGACGGCTTTCTGCATGCGATTAACTCCTGATAAGAGACAGGACACGATCTCCTGTAAGCGCCGTGCCCTGTCTCCCGCATTACATGAATAGGTGCACTGGCCGGTACCTGCCGCACTTCAATGCTACCGTCTACCCCAGGTGATCCCCTTGAACGAAGGGGCGAAGATGGTCTTGGCAGGATAGCTCCTTATGTCGCCGACAGCCACGAGCTCTCTCCCCAGTGCAGCCAGTCCGGGTTCGTCGATCTTGGTTCTAAACCGCAGACGCGCATTTCCGTGCACTATGGCGTCCTTGGGCGCGCCGGTGTACTTATGCGCTATATCCACGACTCTATCACTGGCGGGGTCTTTCAGGATGTACCTGTTCGCTTCTTCGATGGCGCCGATGAATGCCTTAATAGCCTTGTCGTTGCTCTTGATGAAAGCTGTTCGAGCATTGATCGTTCGGCACGGGATATTCGCGGATGCTTCGCGAAACAGTACCTTGTACCCCTTCAGTTCGGCGATGCTGACATGAGGTTCCTCGAGGATAGCGCCGTCGATCTGCTTTGCTTCGAGTGCGGCTATCGCCGGCCCACCTGCCAGCTTGACGAGATTAAACTCGGACTTCGCCTGTCTGGCCTTGCTGGCAAGAGCGATTACCGCCTCACAAGTGGGAGAGATCCCTGCTATGCGTTTACCCCTAAGATCCGTATACTTCTTGATTGGCGATTTCTTGTCAACGACCAGCACTGAAGTGCAGGGCTTCTTGACCTGAGAGATGATCTGAAGCGGAGCACCATTGGCAATCGCCGATATGGCCAGCGTAGGGCAAGACCAGAATACATCGGCGGACCCGGTTACGAGTGCGTCTCGCGCCGCGGCCAAGTCCTTTACTTCGACTATCTTCACTTTCAGATTACGCTTCTCGAAGTAGCCCAGTTCCTGTGCTACATACAGATTCAGATGATGGGTGGTCTTGGCATCAGCCACCACAATCTCCGTGAGAGTGGCTGCTTCTACTCGGACAAGTGCCGGAATGTAGTAGAAGGCGCCGACCACCGCGGTGACGGCTAGCAATAGATTGACATATGCTGTTATTCGTTTCAACGTTGTGTTACCTCCATCTTGTTCGATATACATTACTAGTTACAAGTGATGCCCTGACGATGATCTGCGGCATAGTCCGTGCAATCGCTGCCTTCTCGGAAAGCTATTCACAATTGCGTTGTCCGTACTCGGCGAGCCATGATCTCAGATCGATCAGTCGTTTCTCAGGCTTCCTCCGCCCAACACACAGGCGCGGGTCCAGGTAGCTCAGCATTCCATCTCACGCGCGATCACCCCCCCAACATTTGCCGCGATGGCTCCGATCATGAATTGAGTCTTTTTCTCAGAATCCCGCCTGGAACTGTGCGAGGAACAGGTCGTCGTCTTTCGAAGGTCCTTCCTCAGTATGCTTCTCCCAGTTTAACTGCAAGCGGGAGTAGCCGTCCTTGTTGAAGAAGTAGTTGTATCCCAGAGTCAAGGTATTCGATCCATCATCTGCTACTGACTTGTTCGGCTCGTAGGTGTCGTAGCGGACCACAGCCTGGGACTTGTCGTTCACTTGCCTTATGGCGGTCGTATACCAGCCGTTCTTCTTTGTGAGACCGTCCTTGCCACTGATGTATTCGCCTTTGACTGTCCACGGAGTGCGAACGTAGACGGCCTCTACTCCGGTCCTGTCTCTGGTTGTTTTGGTCGCTGTTGCTCTTCCGCTATAGTGAGCCAGACCGAGCGACAGTCCTTCTATTCCGGGCTTCAAGACGAGCCGTCCGGCAAGATCTTTATGCTCGTTATCGTCGCCAGTATTGATGCCGGCTCCATTGAAGAGACCGAACGCATATGTTATCTGCCTGGTACCCCCGTCATTCAGAGGCTTAGCGCCGCTGTACTGTATGCCGGTGTCGTATCCGGGGACCAGCGATCCGATTACCCTGGGGCTGTTGATCGCGTCGGTGCTCGACGCGGCGGTAAGGAACTCTAGACCGAACGGGGTCTTGAATTGTCCAATCGATATGCGTCTATCACCGGGCAGTTTGTATCCAGCTACGGCATCCAGAAGGAGCGGCTTGGAGAAGCTTCCGGTCTTGGTCGTCAGCGACGGCGGGGTACCTGCCAGGGTCGCCTGAGTCAAGGCCTTGCTTGAACCGGCCAGTTCAAGCTGCAGGTTGTAGAAGATATCAGGAGTTGCGTCTCCACTCAAGAGCAGACGCAGACGTTTCGTTTCAAACGAATCGCTGACGCCGTCCTGAGTGTAGTGGGTGTACCTCTGCTGAAAGTAACCGTTTATCTTGATTGGGGTCTTTCCAGTTACGTTAAACGACTTCCTGGCCTTATCTTCGTCCTGACGCAGGGTCGCGATCTCCGCACGGATCGATGCCGCGCTATCTTCGGCTATTACTTTCTGATCTATCAGCGCCTTAATCAGTATGTCGACGGAATCAACCGCCGCCAACGCCCCTGCCGATGCCGACAGGATGAACAGCACTGCCAACAAGCTCACTATTAGAGTAGTCTTCAATTCGAACCTCCTTGAATGATGTGTCTCCATATTGCTCGCCGCCCCGATACGGCACTTGACAGAGCATGCCGGGTCTTGTCCTTCAATCTTGGCAAACACGGTTGCCCCCGCACCCTCATTGATTCGGTCTATGCGCACAAGCGGAGTGCGCCCTACGGACAGCGAATTGTCCTCGACCCATTTTGACATCACGTTGCTCCTTCCTGCCGAGGGACAATGTAGAGTATACCAATCGGCATACTGTATTATACCCACAAATGGCGAGGCTGTCAAGCGTTTCAGAAAAATATTCCAGACTATTCCGCTCTAACAACTTTGACAGGTGTGACACTCAACTGGTATACTGGCAGCAGTGCTTTAATAGCAGCCGTACTGGAGGAGGAGCCGCGATGAAGTTCGAGACATTAGCCATCCACGCAGGCCAGGGGCCCGACCCGGCCTACGGCGCTGTGATGCAGCCGATATATCAGGTGTCAACGTTCGCCTACAAGGGCGTGAAACAGATGGGCCCGTTTGACTACTCGCGTTCCGGCAATCCCACACGCAAGGCGCTCGAGGATTGTCTTGCAGCACTTGAGGGGGGTAGTCATGGATTCGTGTTCGGCACGGGAATGGCAGCCGAAACCACGGCTCTCGCGCTGCTAGACTCAGGCGACCACGTGATCGTGCACGATGACCTGTATGGCGGCACCTATCGGCTCCTGACGGGAGTCGTAGCAAGGCACGGAGTGGAGGTGCAGTTCGTGAACCTCCGAGAACTGGAGGCGCTGAAAGACGCAATCAGACCGAACACCAGGCTCATCTGGGCTGAGACTCCAACCAATCCGCTGATGAATCTGCTGGATCTCTCTGCTATAGCTGAGATAGCCAGATCAAGGAACATACTGACCGTATGTGACAACACATTCCTGTCGCCCTACTTCCAGAAGCCGCTGGCTCTCGGGATCGACATTGTTCTTCATTCAACCACCAAGTACATCAACGGTCACTCGGATGTGGTGGGCGGAGCGATCATAGTCAATGATGCCGGACTAGCAGAGCGCGTCTTCTATCATCAGAACGCTATGGGCACCTGCCAGGGGCCGCAGGACTGTTTCCTTGTCCTTCGCGGGCTGAAGACCCTGGCCCTGAGGATGGAGGCGCACAACCGCAATGCTCTTGAAGTTGCCCGCTGGTTGGAAGCTCACGAAAAGATCGAGGCGGTTCTGCACCCCGGCTTGGAGAGTCACCCTCAGCATAGTCTGGCTCTGCGTCAGACAACTGGCTTTGGTGGAACGTTCTCGTTTAGAGTCAAAGGAGGGGAGGACGAGGCATTCCGGCTGCTCTCACACGTCAAGCTGTTCATACTGGCCGAGTCGCTGGGCGGTGTGGAATCGCTGATCGAGCACCCTTGGACTATGACACACGTTTCGATGCCGGAGGATGCCAGAGCGGCCGCCGGGATCACGGGGAATCTGATCAGAATCTCGATTGGGCTTGAACACGTCGACGATCTACTTGCCGACCTGGAGCGGGCCCTGGAATGTGTGTAGGGTGCACAGGTTCTTCTATGCTCCGGGACTGCCTTCGTCCCGGAGCGGCGGGAGGATGGGCCATGCTTCGGTGACTGGTTCTCGTCCCGAAGCAGGTGGG
>CAYSLA010000002.1:18376-43156 GCA_964431685.1 uncultured bacterium
CGGTCGGAGGAGGCGGGATTGTGCTGGATGGTCTGACTCAAGCTCGCGGTTTGCTGTTTGTGGTTTCCGGACCGAGCGGTTCGGGCAAGGATACGGTGCTTGAGGAAGTCAAGAAGCTCCTGCCAAATCTCTGGCACTGCGTGACGACCACCACTCGGGCCCGCCGTGACGGCGAACCTGAGGGAAGCTACACCTTTGTCTCAGAAGACGCTTTTCGCGAACTCATCGAATCCGATCAGCTTTTGGAGCACGCTGTTGTGCACGGCAACTACTATGGCACTCCCCGTCAGCCGGTGTTGGAGAAGCTCTCCGAAGGTAGAGACGTGGTGCTCAAGATCGATATACAGGGTGCGGCAAGCGTGAAGCGTGCGATGGGTGATGCCATTATGGTATTTATTGTGCCTCCATCACTATCCGTCCTTGAAGAGCGGCTGCGAGGTCGTGGAACGGAGTCTGAGGAGGCGCTGCAGAAACGACTGTCCGATGCCCATAGTGAGATACTGCTGGCCATGACATACGACTATATCGTATGCAACGACCTGGTGAAAGACGCCGTGGATCGGCTCAGGTCGATTATTCTTGCCGAGCACTGTAAGGTTATCAGATGAACGATATTTGCGATACGGCACTGGCCGGAAAGAAGATCATACTCGGAGTCACTGGCAGCATTGCTGCATACAAGGCAGCCTATCTGGCCAGCTCGATGGTTCAGAAGGGCGCGGATGTCCACGTCGTAATGACAGAAAGCGCCACCAAGCTTGTCGGTCCCGCGACATTCTGGTCTTTGACCTCCAATCCGGTCATCACTGATATGTTTGAGCCGCCCACCGAGCGAAAGATCGTGCATGTCTCACTCCCCGAGAGCGCTGATCTGATGCTCATTGCCCCGGCTTCAGCCAACATGATCGCCAAGCTGGCCCACGGTTTGGCGGACGATATGCTCTCCACGATGGCTCTGGTCGCAAAGTGCCCGATTGTTATTGCACCGGCTATGAACTCCAACATGTACTCCAACCCGCTGGTAGTGGCGAACATCGACAGGCTGCGCAACTACAACAGGATAATCCTGGAGCCGGAGTCGGGGATGCTTGCGTGCGGCAACGAGGGGATTGGACGGCTGGTGGATACGGGGTTCATTCTTCGCAAGGTCGAGGAAATCCTGACTGGCACTCACAGAGACTACTTCGGCGTTCGCGTAATGGTTACTGCCGGGCCGACACGCGAACCCATAGACCCGGTCAGATATATCACCAATCGTTCCAGCGGGAAGATGGGCTATGCCATCGCCGAGCGTGCCGCCAGGCGCGGCGCATACGTGGTGCTGGTCAGCGGACCCACCGAAATCCCACCGCCGGACGGAGTAGAGCTGATAAGCGTGGACACAGTGCACGAGATGCACGAGGCGGTGCTCAGCCGCATCGACGAAGTCAATCTGGTGATCTCCGCAGCGGCGCCTGCTGACTTCACCCCTTCGAGGGTGAGTGGGAGCAAGATAAAGAAGAAGTCCGGGGGGCTGCAGATTGACCTTGAGCAAACGCCTGATATACTTCGCGAAGTGGGTGAGCGTAAGGGCGGCCGGGTGGTGGTGGGTTTCGCGGCCGAGACCGAAAACCACCTTGACTATGCCGAGGAAAAGCTGGAAGCGAAGAATCTGGATCTGATTGTGGCCAACGACGTGTCATTCGGCAGCGATACGTTCGGCAGCGATACAAACGAAGCAACGCTCATTTCGCGAGGCGGTGACGTGGTCAGACTGCCGCGCATGTCAAAAGGCGAGCTGGCCGACAGAATATTGGACTACGTGCAGAAGCGCTTTAAGGAGGAACTAAGATGAGTGTGAGAACTCACACATTTACTTCTGAGTCAGTCACCGAGGGGCATCCTGACAAACTGGCTGATCAGATATCGGATGCGGTACTGGACAGGATTTTGGAGGAGGACGCGGCGGCAAGAGTGGCGTGCGAAGCCCTGCTGACCACCGGCGTCGTCATCGTTGCGGGTGAGATTACCACTCACGCCTACGTTGATATCACATCCCTGGTGCGGCGCACCCTTGAGGAAGCCGGATACACCAGAGCGAAATACGGTTTTGACTATCAGACCTGCGGAGTACTCACTGCCATTCACTCTCAGTCGCCTGATATCGCTATGGGTGTGGACACCGGCGGGGCCGGCGACCAGGGCATGATGTTTGGCTTCGCCTGCGATGAGACACCCGAGCTGATGCCGATGCCGATAATGCTGGCGCACAAGTTGGCTCGTCGACTTGCCTATGTCCGGAAGAACGGTGATCTGCCGTATCTTCGACCGGACGGCAAGACTCAGGTGTCCGTAGACTATGAAAAGAACAAGCCTATCCGCATTGCCAATGTGGTCGTGTCCGCACAGCACGAGCCGAACATCCCGCAATCGACGATCCGGGAGGACGTGATCGCCCAGGTAATCAAACCAATCCTGCCCGCTGAGTACGTTGATGACTCGACTGAGTTCTATATCAACCCCACCGGTTGCTTCTCGGTCGGAGGCCCCCAGGGCGACACGGGTCTGACCGGGCGCAAGATCATCGTTGATACTTACGGCGGCTACGCCAAACATGGCGGCGGCTGTTTCTCCGGCAAGGACCCGACCAAAGTCGACAGATCCGCGGCATACATGATGCGGTATGTGGCTAAGAACGTCGTGGCGGCCGGACTTGCCACAAGCTGCGAGCTTCAGGTGGCTTATGCGATAGGCAAGGCTGAGCCGATGGGTGTTATGGTGGACACCTGGCGCACTGGAGTCGTGCCCGATGATAAGATCGGCGAACTGGTTCTGAAGTACTTCGACCTGACCCCGCGCGGCATCATGGACAAACTCAAGTTGCGCAGGCCCATATATAAGCAGACCGCCGCTTACGGCCATTTCGGACGGACCGACCTTGAAGTGCCCTGGGAGGAAACCGATATGGCCGACGTCCTCAGGAAAGAAGCTGGTCTATAGTTGTATGCCAAGGTCGTTGTAGATACCGGAGCGACCAGTTCAATTGACTTTCTGACCTACGAGATACCTGACAGCCTGGCCGGTAAGCTTTCCGTTGGCGCGTGTGTGCTCGTGCCGCTCGGGGCCCGCCAGGCTGTTGGTTATGTGGTTGGATTCGATAAGACAACCGACCTTACGAGTACCAAGCCCCTTATCGCGCAGATCGAGACTCCATTCACTATCAATGAGGATCTCGTCAAACTTGCCCGGTGGATCGCCGAGAGATATGCGTGTTCCTATGCCAGAAGCCTGTTGGCGGTGATGCCCGGGGCACTGCAATCTCGAGTCGAGGGATACGTTTCGGCGGTGCGTGACCCCGAGCACGGTGCGTGTCTTTCGCCCGCGGAATCGTCCGCTCTTGACCTGATCTGCGGCCGGACCCCCGCTCCCAGTCTCACCGATATCCGGGACGCAATGGGCGAGGACCAGGCCAACAGAGCCATCCGCTCCCTGGAGAAGAAGGGGATAGTCAGCCGAAACTGGAAGCTGATTCCTCCTGAGGGCAAGGCCAGGATTCTCAAGGGCGTTCGCGTGGCCGGGGAATCTTGCCTGCGGGCTGGAAGTCCGCCCCGCAAATCTGGGCTCACAGAGAAACAGGCAGCCGCGCTCGATACGCTGCTCGAACTGGGCAGGAGCGCGAGTCTGATCGAGCTCAGCCAGCGCTACGGGATCACGGCAAGTGTGGTCAAGCGGCTGGTGGCGAATGGCCATCTAACCGAGGAAGACATCGTTTTTCGCCGGATGCCGGCCTTCGTTAGACAGGCGGCATCAAGGCACTCACTTAGTCCAGACCAGGAGAGCGCGGTCAGCCGAATCTGTGCGTCAATCGACGCCGGGGGGTTCCGGGCCCATCTGCTGCGAGGTGTTACCGCCAGTGGCAAGACCGAAGTCTACCTTCGTTGTATCGAGCACGTTCTTGCTCTGGGCAAGACCGTGCTAGTGCTTCTGCCGGAGATTGCCCTCACTACGCAGGTAATGAACATCTTCAAGAGCCGTTTCGGCGGTCAGGTCGCAGTTATGCACAGTGCGCTGTCGTCCGGAGAGAGAGCGGACGAGTGGATGAGGATAGCCGAGGGCGAGGCAAGGATTGCCATGGGGGCGAGGTCTGCGGTGTTCGCGCCACTCTCGGACATCGGGTTGGTAATAGTGGATGAAGAGCACGAACCGGGCTACAAGCAGGACACTGCTCCCCGCTACCACGGGCGGGAAGTTGCCGAGTGGCGCGCACGGAATGCCGGAGCAGTCGTCGTACTTGGCAGCGCGACTCCCAGCGTGGAGTCGTACTATCGGGCGGAGACCGGCGAGATCAACCTGATCAGCATGCCAACTCGCGTGCCGGGCCTGTCCATGCCGACAGTTCACGTTGCGGATCTGAGGCAGGGATACGTCGCCGGAGCGCCCAGAGTGTTTTCGGACACTCTCGAAGAGCTGATGAGAGGCCGGCTGGTTCGTGGCGAGCAGGTGATACTTCTTCAGAACCGCAGGGCGTTCTCCACTTTCCTGCTATGCCGGGAGTGCGGAAACGTTCCGAATTGCCCGAACTGCGCCGTTACGCTAAAATACTATAGTGCCGCGAAGCAGCTCAGGTGTCATCACTGCGAGCACGTAGAGACCGCGCCGACGCTGTGCCCGCAATGCGGTGGCCGCAAAATCGGGCGGTTCGGCATAGGGACGGAACGGGTTGAGGAAGAGGTCCGCAAGTTGTTTCCCGAGGTGCGGACGGTGCGGATGGACAGTGACACCACCGCCAGGAAGGGCGCACACGGGCTGTTGTTGAACGCTTTCCGTGAGGGAGAAGCGCAGATACTCATCGGGACGCAGATGGTGGCCAAGGGGCTGGACTTCCCGAACGTCACACTGGTGGGGGTCATCAGCGCCGATACGTCGCTGCACCTGCCGGATTTTCGCGCGGCCGAGCGGACATTTCAACTGGTTTCGCAGGTTGCGGGGAGATCGGGCAGGGGAGCCCAGATGGGCGAAGTGGTCGTGCAAACATTTGATCCGGATCACTACGCGATCAAGTACGCAGTGGCCCACGACTACGAGGGGTTTTTCAGAGAAGAGATTGAGCATCGCAAGGAGCTTGGATACCCGCCGTTTGGCGCGCTTGTAAGCCTGTTCTCTCAGGATCAGGACAACGCTGCGGCGGAATTCAGGTTGACGGATTTTGTGCGCAGGTTGCGCTCCATCGGGCGGGCGAGACCGCGAAAGATCGAGGTTTTGGGACCGAATCCCGCGGTAATATCGCGAGTGCGAGGCGAATACCGCTGGCACTTGCTGCTCAGAAGCCGAAGTATGGATGCGGTGCTTGGAGCGCTTCGTGAAGTTATGAAAGACTCGCCCGATCTGAGAAAAACGGTCACGATAGACGTAGACCCGATGAGCATGGTGTAGGCCAAATGGGACTTGAAGACGGAAGCATTGTTGAGTACGGCCAGGAAGTGTTGAGGCAGAAGGCGGAGGAGTATCCGGAATTTACTGATGACCTCAGACCGATCATAGAGCGAATGTATGAGATCATGGCCGAGACGAAGGGCTTGGGCCTCGCAGGTCCGCAGGTGGGCTTGTCGCGCCGGATATTCGTGTATGATATAGGCGAAGGCCCGCACGCCCTTGTCAACCCCCGGATAGTTAAGTCGGGCGGGGAAGAGGTATGTGTCGAGGGTTGCCTGAGCATTCCCGGGCTTCACGGAGAGGTCACTCGGGCTGGCCGGGTCACCGTGACCGGCATCGACGAGAACGGCAGGAAAGTGAAGCTGAGAGGCGACGGCCTGTTCGCCCGAGTGGTGCAGCACGAGATCGACCACCTGGACGGTACGTTGTTTGTGGACAAGGCCGACCCCGAGACCCTGAGCACCAGCCCCATTGACGACGACGAGTATGACATGGAGTAGCACGCGCAGGAGACAGGAGACAGGAGACAAGATATTTGACCGATCGGTCCGACCAGTCGGATCCGTCCTGTTTCCTGTGTTTAGATCATGAAAGTCGTATTTGCCGGGACAAGTGAGTTTGCAGTGCCGTGCCTGCGTGCCTTGATGGAATCTGCGCACGAAGTTCTGGCTGTCGTTACCCAGCCTGACAGACCGCGCGGGCGCGGCGGACGGATGCGGTCAACTCCGGTTAAGTCGGCTGGAGATGAACTTGGTCTTCCCATAATGGAACCCGAAAGACTCCGAACGCCCGAGTCAGTCGAGGCGATCAAGTCCACCGGCGCTGATTGTCTGGTGGTAGTAGCATACGGCCAGAAGATACCAAAGTCGCTGCTCGAATGGCCCCGTTACGGTGTGGTGAACGTTCACGGCTCTCTGCTGCCCAAGTACCGCGGGGCGGCTCCAATACAACGTGCCCTGATGAACGGAGAGACCACGACGGGGGTCACCACAATGCTGCTCGATGAGGGTTGGGACACCGGAGATATGCTGCTCTGGGAGTCAACCGCTGTGTTACCCGATGAAGACGCTGAAGAACTCGGGGCCAGGCTGGCCGTTATGGGCGCCGAGCTATTAGTGCGAACATTGGACGGACTGGAAGCGGGAACCGTAACTCCCACTTCGCAGGATGATTCCAAAGCGTCGCTTGCCCCCGCAATCGACCGATCTGAGGGTCTGATCGAGTGGAGTTGGTCGGCGGAGAGGATTGCGAACTTCGCGCGCGGTCTGGCACCGCGCCCTGGTGCCTTTTTCTGCTGTGGTTGCATTGGGGTGAAGCTATGCAAGGTGGTTGTCGTAGACTGCACGGGACGATACGGAGAGCCGGGAGAAGTCTTGCGTGTCGATGACGACGGGATTCTGATCGCGGCCGGCAAGGGTCAGGTGCGAGTGACTGAGGTCCACGCGGAGTCTCGAAAGTGCATGCCGGCCGCTGAGTTCGCGTGTGGTGCGCAGATCAAACCAGGAGTAGTTCTGGGCAATGGCTGCGCTATTCCTCGCTCTTGAAATCCCGAGACATCAGATCGCAGACTGCTTGCTTCGGGGGCTTGCCCTCAAATAGCATCGCGTGAATCTGCTCAGTGATCGGTGCGCTTACTCCGTGCCGGATCGCCAGCGAGTTGGCGGCTCTGCACGTATGTGTTCCCTCAGCCACCTGTCCAAGAGACTCTATGCTCTCAGCCACACCCTTGCCCTGGCCAATCAGTCGTCCAAGTCTCAGGTTGCGCGACAGCGGACTCGCCGAGGTTGCCATCAGATCTCCAAGGCCGGACAGGCCAACGAAAGTTCTTTCGCACGCCCCCACGGCCACTCCCAGCCGAACCATCTCGGCCAGGCCGCGCGTCACAAGGGTGGCCTTGGTGTTGTCGCCATACCCGAGGCCGTCGCTGATGCCGGCGCCGATGGCCAACACGTTCTTGAGCGCGCCGCCCATTTCAACGCCGGTTATGTCTGAGCTGCAGTAGACGCGGAGTGTGTTTGAGTGAAACAGCCTCTGAGCCTGTTCGGCACGCTCGATACTCGGGCAGGCTACTACAGTCGCGGTGGGAATGTCGTTGGCGAGCTCAACGGCCAGGTTCGGGCCAGACAGGGCTACGCAGTTGTCGCCAATCCGTTTGCCCAGCACTTCCACCACCACCTGGGATCCGCGCAGGCTGGTGTCCTTCTCAAGCCCTTTGCCGGCGTGTATCAGAAGAACGCTGTCGTCGATCATTCCTGCCAGTGCGGACGCGACCTCCCTGACTGCCGTGCTCGGGACGGCCAGCACCACGGCTTCGGCTCCGGCGAGCGCGTATGCGAGACTTGAAGTGCACTGCACGGTGTCAGGCAAACAGACTGACGGGAGGTACTGCACATTGGCTCTGTCGTGCTCTACACGCTCCGCCAGGTTCGCCCGTCTGCCCCATAGTCTGACTGCGAAGCCCTTCTTGCCCAACAGCACGGCCAGCGCCGTGCCCCAGCTACCCATACCGAGGACTGCTGTGTTCATCGGGTTCTACTTGTGTATGGCACGGCCGTAAACGTCCAGCGCCGCATCCTGCACTACTTCGCTCAGCGTAGGGTGGGGATGGATGGAGGCTATCAGCTCGTCAACCGTGAGTTCGTTGCGCATCGCCACAACCGCCTCGGTGATGAGGTCGGTTGCGTGCGGACCGACGACGTGGAAACCGAGTACCTGCCCAAACCTGCCTGCAGAAATGATCTTCACGAAGCCGTGATTCTCGCCGATGCCCATAGCCTTTCCATTGTGGGCGAATGACATTTTGCCGATACGAACGTCTCTGTGGCGTGCACGAGCCTGCTTCTCAGTGAGCCCGACGGACGCGCATTCAGGCGAAGTATACACACAAGCTGGGAACGCTGAGTAGTCCATCTTGGATTCCAGCCCCATCGCATGTTCCACAGCTACGGCACTCTCAGTCCAGGCCACGTGGGCCAGCATCGGTTCGCCTATCACATCACCGGCTGCGTAAATGCCGGGCACACTGGTTCTCATGTGCTCATCCACGACTATCTTGCGGCCGTCGTGTTTGACACCGACCTCATCCAGGCCGATGCCGCCTATGACTGCCCGTCTGCCGACAGCCACCAAAATCTTCTCAACCTCAAAGGTCTCCTCGCCCGACTCGGTCTTCACGAACACCTTCTTGCCTTTGCGCGTGGCTTCCGCTCGTCCGACACCGGCGTTTGTCCGGAACTTGATCCCCGATTTCTCAAGGTTCTTCTGCAACTCGGCGGCTATCTCCGTGTCCGCAGCCGGTAGTATCTGGGGCATCATCTCGACAACGGTTACGTCCGAGCCGAGGTTTGCGAAAGTGTGTGCCGCTTCAAGGCCGATCGCGCCTGCTCCGACAATCAATATGCTCTTGGGCACGCTGGAGAACTCCAGAGCCTCAGTGCTGGACCACACGTTCTCACCGAATTCAAACCCCGGCAGAGGCAGAACAGACGGAACGGATCCGGTGGCAATGAGTGTGAATTTGGAAGTTATTCTCTGCACGCCGTCAGAACCGGTTACTTCCACGGTGTTGGCATCCACCAACCTGCCTTCGCCGCTCACCAGTCTCACTTTGTTCTTCTTGAGAAGGGCCGCAACTCCACTGGTCAGGGTCTTGACGATTGTGTTCTTGCGCTCCATCATCTTCGGCACGTCTACGGAGATGCTGCCAATCTCCACTCCGAAGTCGGCGCCGTGTTTGGCCCTCTCGAGAGTCTCCACACATGCCAGAAGCGCTTTGGTGGGGATGCAGCCTACATTCAGACAGGTGCCTCCGACCTCGCCCTTCTCCACGATAACGGTCTTCGCTCCTAGCTGCGCAGCCCGTATTGCCGCGACATAGCCCGCGGGACCCGCCCCCAGCACAAGGATATCAGCATCGTAGGATGAATTGCGTTGTTCCATATGAATGTCAAAACCTCTGTTAAGATCGTCTCGGACTAGCACAATCGTACCACTTCAGGCGTCAGGTGTCAACGCACCCGGCAAGAGAATCTCTCGGGCCGGCGAACGTGACGTAGTTCCACCCACCCGACACGCCGGAATTGGTCCGGCGCGCACGGAAATGATGTATTGAGCCGGCGTCAGGGCTTCTTCATAATGAAGGCGCTGACCCAGTCAACAACTGCAGATGCCGTTTGGACCGCTTCAGCATACTGGTCCTGCGTGACAGGGTCCATTCTGCCTGGATATCTGGTCAAGACTGCAAAAGGCGTCAGTATGACGGCCTCACTCAGTGCCGACACGCTCTGCATATCCGAAGGCAGAAGGCTTACCAGTAGCCCGATGTTGTGCGTGTAAGGAAAGTCGATGCCCAGGTGGGTCAGCAATGCTTTGAGGCTCTTCTCGGCCGCTTGCTGCGCGTGGAAACACAACTGCTCATATGTCGCGTCTTCCGGCAGGTCGATGCGCGCCATCGCCATATCCCCTCGGGCGTTCTTTATCCAATGCGCCGGCAAGTGCGCGTCTCCGGACTCACGCGGCATAGAGCATTCTCCCGTTTCTAAGGGCCTCACGGTAGACCAGACCGGCGGAGTCCTTGTGAACTTCAATGTCGGTTTCGGTGGCAACAACAATATCTACTGCTATCTTAACCCCAAGCAGGTGCCGGTAGATAACCTGGGCAGCCTCAAGGCGGTGAACTCCGTCTGGCACTACCACGAGTACATCAACGTCACTATCTGGCTGGGCTTCTCCGCGTGCAGTGGATCCGAAAAGAATGATCTTCAGCGGGCTTACTGCATCCACAATACGACGCACAATCTCACTGAGTTGATCATCGGTTACCAACATTGTCCTGTCCCCCATCGTATCCGGCACGGCGGTCGTTTTCGCAATCAACTCACGAATCTCGGCAAACACAGGCGAATCTGCATTTGCCTGGTAATGCACCTGCTTGCCCTTGCTGGTTCGCGTCACCAGGCCGATATCTACCAGGTTGCCGAGTTCTCGATAGACTGCTCCGTGAGAAGAGCCCAGTATCCGCTGAATCTGCCGGAGATAGAAAGATTCGCCCGAGTGATTGAGCAACAGCGCCAGAATGGCACATCGGACTCTACCGAACAGCGCGACTGATATCGAATTGTCTCTAGTGTCTGCACTCATAATGAGTCCAATTGTACTCAAACTGAGACCATACGTCAAGTCGCCGCAACTCCCTGTCTCTCGTCAGAAGATCCCCAGGCGGCAGTCGCAGATCAATGTCGATGAAGTCAGTTCTGAGCCTCTTGCCCCAGCGTCTCGCGGCACACCTTCTCTGCCTGGGTGGAGCCACTGACCAGCAGAAGCACATCGGCAGTGCACACGATCATTCTGTATCCCATTTCTACCGCGCACCGCAGGGCATCCGGGGTTGTAGAGATTCCCGCCGCGATCTTACCGGAATTCGTCGCCGCATCGGCTACACGCTTCATCTCTGAGTCGAAACAACCACTTGGACGCGGCGAATCCATCGGCATCTCCCTTGACTGCGCCATATCGTCCGGGCCGAAGAACAAGGCGTCCACGCCATCAATCGCCGCGATCGCTTCGACGTTACCGAGCGCTTCCGGGCTCTCAATTTGGCACACGACCAGTGGTTGAGGGCTGTCCGAATGCGAATAGGAGCGTCCATACATGTCTATCGGGCGGCGTCCACCGTATGATCGTTTTCCGCGCGGTGGGAACTTGGCGGCGCGAACAACCGACTCGGCCTGCTCGACGGTGTCAACCATAGGAACCATCACGGCGTGACAGGCAGTATCCAGAACCTTCCCAATTGTCCCAGCGTCCTGGCCGGGAACCCTGACCATAGAGAATATCCCGACCAGATCACACGCACGCACGCCGTGGATTACATCGTCCAG
Source organism: uncultured bacterium (assembly GCA_964431685.1). GTDB lineage: Bacteria > Armatimonadota > UBA5829 > UBA5829 > UBA5829 > CAYSLA01. The sequence continues at coordinate 29,668 of CAYSLA010000002.1, forward strand.
ACCCCACTGGCCGTGCTGGGCATCGATCCAGCACCAGTCCCAGTTCTGGCCTATCCTCTCGATGATTCCTGGTGATGGGTGTGCCGAGCACAGGCCCAGTTGAGGCTTTGTCTCCAAAGCCTGCTTGAACGATTTGCACTTCATAATGGCTCGATCCTTACTGCGTTATTGTGTCTACGTTGGACCGCTGTCCGCTATCGACTATTTCCACAAGTCGCTGCGTTTCCCTTCTTGTTGGTTGTTGCGGGATTCTGGATTCATCAAGCCTCACGGCACGGCTGCAAGCCAAACCCTGAAACATCGAACTTGCGTCAGTATCTCCCGCTGGTCGAAATAACATGTAGCCAAAGCGGGCTAAGTCCCGCTTCTCCTCTGCCGATAATCTTACAGGGACTGGCTCTCCAAACAAGGTCTGCAAGGACTGCCGCACGCAGAGAGGATACACAGCAAAGCTATGGAGCAGGGAATGATCGCACTCAGACTCTCAGGAGTTACCAAGACATACAATCCGAGGACGCGGAAGTCACGGACGGCGGTGGACTCGCTTGATCTGGAGGTCCCGCAAGGCGTCATTTTTGGTTTTCTTGGCCCGAATGGGGCCGGCAAGACATCCACAATCAAGATGGTCCTGGACTTCATCAAGCCGACGTCAGGCACCATTGAAATCTTTGGACACCCGTGCAATGCCCCGTCGGCTCGTTCACAGATTGGGTATCTTCCGGAGCAACCTTACTTTCACCGGTTTCTGACACCTCTGGAAGTCGTATCAATGCACGCCTCGCTGGCTGGGGTGGGCAAAGGCGAGATTCCTGCACGGGCTGAGGCGGCGATAGACAGGGCGGGTATAAGCGAGTATGCGAAAATCCCACTGTCAAAACTCTCAAAGGGACTCACGCAGCGTGTCGGGATTGCCCAGGCGATTGTCGGAGAGCCGAGGCTGCTCATTCTTGACGAGCCAACCAGCGGCCTTGACCCGTTGGGAAGAAGACATACCCGTGATCTCTTGAGTCAGCTAAAGCGGGAGGGCAAGACAGTATTCCTGAGTTCGCACATTCTGAGCGAAATTGAGGACCTCTGTGATGTGGTTGCGGTAATGCGCAGAGGAGAACTGGTTGCGTGCGGCCCTCCAGATCATATCCGCTCTGAGGCGCCCCAGGTGACAATAAGAGCACAGCGCGTAGACGAGTCGGCGGTTGAGTCGCTCCGTTTTGCTGGAGCAACACTCCAGGCGGGTGGGGACTACTACCTGATAACCGCTTCCTGCGATTCGGTCTATCCCGTTATGTCCGCCCTTGAGCGTTCAGGTGCGGTCATATCAGACATCAACACCGAGCGGGAGTCTCTGGAAGAAGCCTTCCTGCGACTCGCCGCCTGATTGGAAGAAGCCTATGCTTCGGGACTGCCTTTCGTCTCGAAGCATAGGGCCTGCAAACAATTAAGAACTGAGAACTGACAAATGAAACCTGTCTGGATCATTGCGAAAGCCACGATACTCGAGAACAGCCGAAAACATGTCTTTCACGTCCTGTGCCTGCTAATACTTGCAGTGCTCGTCGGATCGACTCTGCTGTCGATATTTACGGAGGGCGTGAAGATCAAGATGCTCAAAGACCTCTGCATGACCGGCATACTCTTTGGAGGTGCGGTGCTCGCCATCGCCCTCGGGTCCAGTGGGATTCCCGGCGACGTGGAGTCGCGCACGATCTACCCGATCATCGCAAGGCCGGTGACTCGGATGCAGTATGTTGCGGGCAAGTACCTGGGAACGCTTCTGACTGTGGTCTACGGGCTGGCGGCAATGGGAGCGATCTTTGGCGTGCTCATCTTCGCATTTGAAGGCGGGCCGGACTGGTCCCTGGCACTCGTGATGCTTTTCGCGATACTTGAAGTCGCCGTAGTGGCCGCAGTCGCAACGACGATGTCGGTGTTTGCGACTCCCGCAACGGCCTCCGTGCTGACATTCATGGTATTTGTTGCCGGCTCGATCAAGATCGGCTATTTTGGCGAGATGCTATCGAAAATGCAGGGCGGCGCGGCCAAGCTGACAATGGGAGTGTTCTATCATCTGGTCCCGAACCTGGAGTGCTTCAACATCAAGAGCGTGTTGGTGCATCAGGAGGTCGTGCCTGTGGCTTATCTAATACAGGTGCTCGCATACGGAGTAATCTGCAGTGCGCTTGTTCTGCTCATCGGAGCCACGCGGTTCTCCGCGAAGGAGGTCTGAAGTGGCGATCAGAACGCGTGCGATGTGGATAGTCAGCTTCCTCCTATTGTTCGGAGCGATGTGCGTTATGGAGAACAGCGCGCTGGACAGTCGTCCCGAAACACCTCAGGTTGCGAAGACCTCCGCTGTTTACGCCCTTGCGGGTGAGTTCAGAGTTGTGTTTGCCAACCTGCTGTGGATCAAGGCGGACAAGTATCACCACGAGTTCATCCACCAGAACCCCGACTGGACGCAGGACTCAGACTTGCTTGGGATGCTGCGTATGATCACCGCTCTCGACCCGACGTTCACCGAGGCCTACGCAAGCGGAGTCTACATGTACGCTGATGGGCAGAAGGACATCATTGCGGCACAGGACTATCTACTTGAGGGACTTTCAAACAACCCCAAGTCAGCCGATCTCAACCGCACAGCCGCAATCTTCTACGCGCGCCGTCTCGAAGACCCCAGGACGGCTCTGGTGTATGCCAGACGTGCTCAGAAGTATACGACTGATGAGTTTGATTCGCAGGTTGTTGGCAAGTTGATTCGAACTCTTGAAGAACAGATTGCGGAGAAATAGAGAAGCCGCAGCTTCGGACAATTGCTTACCAGTGCTACGGCTTCTGACTTCAGACTGCTGCAGTTGTTGTAGTGCAGGCTTCGAGCCTGCAGTATAGTTCCTAGCTTCTCGGGTCTTTCACAAAGATGACGTTGAACTTGTCCAAGAACCCGCTCTTTGCGTTCTCCGAAAGCAGCAGAGCAGCATCGGAATCTGACAACACGACGTCCGGGAAGAACCGCTTGCCTGCGCGGCCCGCAGCCCTGATTATCAATGGGTTGCTGCCTGCGCGAGCGTTTGCCTTGGCTTTGGCCATACTCTCAGCATAAGCCACGATGCCCCGCTCTTGCAGTAGGGCGGCACTTGCCTCTACAGTTCCCCAGACTTCCGATCCGTCGTTTCGGCGGATCTTGGGATTGATTGCGCGTGTGATCTTGAATCCGCTCGCGTCTATGATCACACCAGTGTAGGGTCTGGTTTCGATGGACGGTTTCGGGACTATGGGAGTAGTTGGAACCACTGCCGCGACATCCGGCTTCACGACCACCTTGACGCTTACGTCTACAGTCGTGCCGCCCGGCTCACCTCCGGGCTCGACGCCGGGGATGACCGCGGGTGGGGGAGCCTCAGTCATGAACACGGTGCCCGGGGCGTTCTTGCCGAACATAGGCGCCCTGACCTTCACGGTGACGATCTCGTCTCCCTCGATCTTCTCGCGCCGAGTCTCCACGACCTCGACATTCTTGACGAATCCCTCAATCTTCTGGCGGATTGTGGTCTCGGCCATATAGTCCTTGCCAACGGACTCGTAGCTGATGGCTGTGCCTTCGATAGCCATGAGCAAGTTGGCGATAGCCGCCATCTTGGCGTAGTCCTTAGCCTTCAGAAGGGCCTTCGCACGGTTTGGTTCGACACTCTTTGTGGGAACCGCTCCGTCGCCTTCTGCCACGTAGACAAGGTTAGTCCAGTCGATTCTGGCCTTGTCGCTGACTTTCTCAATGCTCTGCGCCAAAACGCACGAGCACAGCATCGCTGCCAGCACGGCAGCACACACTAGCGGGATAATCTTACGCATTGTCCTCTCCTTTTGCCTTGAGCCGATGAGTTTTTGTTTTGCTTGTCGGTCGCCTGCGCGATAGCCGGTCGCTTTGCTTATTGGTCGTCCGAATGCACCACGATATACCTAGACGCAAGTTAACGCTCGTGATTGCACTATACATTTCGAGCGAAATTGTCAGCATTCTCAGCTCGCTGGGCTCCACACAGAAACCACGTGGATAATAAGGCCATGGCAGGCGCGTTGTCAAGCGCCCTGGCTCCAAAGGGGTGAAGCAGAACTCACTTTGACTGATGTCAGCTATTCTGATATAATAACGTTTTGTGTGTTTACTGCCTCAGGAGGGTTAAATGAGGGAAATCCAGCATCAGACCAAGAGAGTCACGGACGCCATCGACATTCCAAACTTGGTCGAGATCCAGCTCGATTCCTACGACTGGTTTGTCAAAGAAGGGCTAAGAGAGCTTTTTCGCAGTTTCTCGCCGATCTACGACTTCACAGGGAACCTGTCTCTCGAACTACTGGACTTCCAGCTTGGCGAACCAAAGTACACGATTCCGGAGTGCCGGACGCGGGACGCCACATACGAGGCCCCAATAAGGGCCACAGTCCGGCTGACTAATCAGGGCGGCGGCAATGAAGTAATTGAGTCCGAGGTATACCTTGGCGATTTGCCGCTGATGACAGACAAGGGCACATTCATCATCAATGGCGCTGAGCGGGTTGTGGTCAGTCAGTTGGCCCGCTCGCCGGGGGTCTACTTCAAGGACAACCTCGACTACTCAGGGCGGTTGCTGTATTTTGCCACCATCATCCCCAGTCCGGGGGCGTGGATTGACGTCGAAACCGACGCCGAGTACGTTATGCACGTCCACATCGGTCAGACCCGCAAGTTCCCCCTGACCACTCTTCTGAGGGCTCTTAACCATCCCGAGTTCCCTATGGCGCAACCAGCGTCAGAGGCGCTTCCGGCGGGTGACGTAGTTGGCCGGAAGCTCGCAGCCGATGTTGTGAACAAGCGTAACGGTGAAGTGCTGTTCTCAGCCGGCGATGTTGTCGACGAGAAGATGGCCAAGAAGCTTCATTCGCTCCATATCGAAAAAGTGGAAGTGGAGATGGATGGGCACGCCAGCGGAACCGATATAGAGATACTGGAGTTGTTCAGTACCAGACGCGTTTTGACGGAAGTTAACGCCGAGACGGTTCGCGGGTGCCGTCCCACACACGACATAGTCGACGCAAAGAGCGAAAAGGTCTTGGTCAGAGCGGGTACCAGAATTGACAATGAAGAGATGTGCAAGCGCCTCGAAAAGATGAACCTTGCCACTCTCGAAGTATACGATGTCAACAGGTTCATCGATGCCACCCTCAAGGAGGACTCTTCAACCGATGCGGAATCCGCCATACTCGACCTCCACAGGAGGATAAGGACGGGAGACCCGGCAACCCACGACTCCGCGGTTACTCTCATGAAGTCCTCGTTCTTCGATACGCGTCGATACGATATGGGCAGAGTCGGGCGATACAAGATGAACAAGAAACTCGGGCTGAACCTGCCCGAGTACGTCCGGTGCATAACACGCGAAGACATCATCAAGATCGTTCAGTACGTAATCGGCCTTGCGGATGAGGGCTCGCTGGTGACGCACTACGTTCCGGCGCACCTTGCCAAGCGAGTCACTGAACTGGAGGATGCCGTCAAGAAAGCCTGGAAGGAGGCTTCAGACGAAGACAAAGCCTATGGTGGCGTCGCCTGGACACATGTTGAGGCACTTGATTTCCTGAAGAAGGCCGGACTCGGCGAAGTCTTCACCGCGTCCAGGCTGAAAGAGGTCCGCAAGCTTCTGGACCTCATCCCGAACGGCAATCGTCTGGTGTCCGACTCTCCGGCCGAACTCTACGCCGAGACCGCGATCAGGCTGGCATCGTGCTCTACCGATGACATCGACCACCTGGAGAACAAGCGAATCCGCTCGGTTGGTGAGCTTCTGCAGGACCAGTTGCGGCTCGGATTCCTGAGAATGGAGAAGGTGGCCAAAGAGAGGATGACCAGTATGGACACGGAAAACGTGATTCCAACGGTCGTTCTTTCGGTCAAACCCATCTCTGCCAGCATAAGGAGCTTCTTCGGGTCCAGTCAGTTGTCTCAGTTCATGGACCAGACTAATCCACTCGCTGAGCTTACTAACAAGAGACGGCTTTCTGCTCTGGGACCAGGCGGTCTAAGCAGGCAGAGTGCCAAACTCGAGGTCCGAGACGTCCACCATAGCCACTACGGCCGTATATGTCCGATCGAAACCCCGGAAGGTCCGAACATCGGTCTGATCGGTTCGATGGCGGTGCACGCAAAGATCGATGACTATGGCTTCTTGAGGACTCCATATCGTGTCGTTAAGAACGGTAAGGTGACCGACGAACTGCGGTATATGTCTGCAGACGAAGAGACTCAGGAGTATGTTGCGCCGGCCAGCACCCCGGTTGATCCGGAGACCGGCGAGATAATGCCTGCCAGCGTAGTCGTTCGCAATGAGAACACCTACCCACAGGTGCCTTCCAACAAGGTAACATACCTGGAGGTCTCACCCAAACAGACCATGTCCGTGGCTGCTTCGCTGATTCCGTTCCTGGAAAATGACGACGCCAACCGCGCGCTTATGGGCTCGAACATGCAGAGGCAGGCTGTGCCGTTGCTCAGAGCCCAGTCTCCGATTGTGCGAACCGGCATGGAGGCCAGGGCTGCGAGGGACTCTGGAGCCGTGATTGTCTGCAAGCGTTCCGGTACAGTCCGGGTGTCGACCGCGGCGCGAATTGTGGTCGAATCCGCTGAAGACGGGACTATGGACGAGTACGATCTCATCAACCTGCTGCGCTCAAACCAGGGCACGTGTATGACGCAGAAGCCTCTGGTGAAAGTAGGTAAGCGCGTTCGCGAAGGTGAGATTCTGGCGGATGGATGGTGCACCAAGGAAGGCGAACTGGCGCTGGGACAGAATATTCTCGTTGCGTTCATGCCCTGGAACGGCTACAACTACGAGGACGCCGTGCTGCTCAGCGAGCGGCTGGTGAAGGATGATGTCTATTCATCCATTCACATAGAAAAGTATGAGACCGAGGCCCGCGACACCAAACTGGGTCCGGAGGAGATCACCCGGGATATACCCAATGTTGGCGAAGACGTGCTCAAGGACCTGGACTTCAACGGCATCATCCGCATCGGCGCGGAGGTTCGCCCTGAGGATGTCCTGGTTGGCAAGGTGGCTCCCAAAGGACAGGGTGAGCTGACTGCCGAAGAGCGGTTGATCATCGCGATATTTGGTAAGAAGGCGGAGGAGACGCGCGACGTTTCGCTGCGAGTTCCTCACGGCGAGACCGGTACCGTCGTGGATGTCAAAGTCTTCTCGCGCTTCAAGTACAGGTGTGTTCAGTGCGAAAGGATCATGGACTTCTCCAAGAAGCCGGACAAAGAGCTTTGCGAGCACTGCGACGGCGAACTGAAGCGCGAGCCTGGCGATGAACTCAACGCCGGCGTCAATCAGCTTGTCCGGGTCTATATCGCCCAGAAGCGCAAGATTATGGAAGGCGACAAGATGGCTGGTCGCCACGGAAACAAGGGAGTCATATCCAAGATACTCCCTGAGGAGGATATGCCCTACTTGCCGGACGGGACTCCGGTGGATATGGTCCTCAATCCGCTGGGTGTGCCTTCACGAATGAACATTGGTCAGATACTTGAGACCCATCAGGGACTGGCTGGACGAGTGCTCGGCTGTCATTTCAAGAACCCGATCTTCCAGGGCGCAACTGAGAGAGAGATACTCGCAGACCTGGATGTTATGGTGTGGAAGCTGCGGCTGGGCGTTCTGCGCAAGTACCTGAAAGAACTCGGTCTCAAGACCGAGGTTGCTACTGACAAGCAGATCGAGAGCACGATCCGGCATATCCTGGCGGGCATTCCGGAGACGCCGGAGGATCAGATGGAGGCTCTTGTTCAACCGATAAAGGCCCTCTACTCCGGTGCGCTCGACGGCGTTAGGGACGAGCTCAAACAGACGGATGCTGCTACACTGGAGCTGATAAGCTCCAAGTTGGCCGCGCCGCCGGCTGTGGATGATCCTGAGGCCGTAGCCGAGGCCGTTTCCGAACAGCTTCGCATACGAATGAAGAAATTCACGGCGGCCAAGAAGTCGGCGGCCAATCTCGATCTGGACGATGTCGAGAGGAGCATAGAGTCGCTGGATGAGCCTGCTCTGCCGTTTGCGGGCGCATCGGTGCCGAACGACTTTGACTTCGATTCCATTATCGAGGCCATCGACAGAAACGTGCGCAAGCGAAACGGCTTCAACGAGAACACGGGCAAGTGCACTTTGTACGATGGTAGAACAGGTCAGAAGTTCAGTCAGGACGTTACTGTTGGGCAGATATACATGCTCAAGCTTGCGCACCTGGTTGAGGACAAGATACACGCTCGATCGACGGGACCTTACTCCCTTGTGACCCAGCAACCGTTGGGCGGCAAGGCTCAGTTCGGTGGACAGAGGTTCGGAGAGATGGAAGTCTGGGCGCTGGAAGCTTACGGCGCGGCCTACACTCTGCAGGAAATCCTCACGATCAAGTCCGACGACGTTCAGGGCCGTGTGAAGACCTATGAGTCGATTGTGAAGGGCGACAGCATCATGGAGCACGGAGTGCCCGAGTCGTTCAAGATCCTCGTGAACGAACTGCGCAGTCTCTGCCTGAAAGTGACGGTGGAGGACGAGCGTGACCGGGTGATCGACCTTAAGGACGTCGAGGAGGAGCTTTCCGAATGGCGTGATGGCGGCGGTGGCGTGCCGAAGCGTCGGAAGAGAGTTCTTGAGCTCAAGGAGGACTTTGATGGCTGATTCCAGTACCTTTGACAAAATCCGAATCGGGATTGCCTCTCCCGAAGACATAAAGACGTGGTCCAGCGGCGAGGTCAAGAAGCCGGAAACCATAAACTATCGAACGTTCAAGCCTGAACGGGACGGACTGTTCTGCGAGCGCATTTTCGGGCCGGTTAAGGACTGGGAGTGCCACTGTGGACGCTACAAGAAGGTCAAGTTCAAGGGCGTAGTATGTGACAGGTGTGGGGTCGAAGTCACCAGGAGCAAGGTCAGACGAGAGCGGATGGGACACGTTACTCTGGCGGCGCCGGTCTCACACATCTGGTATCTCAAGGGCGTGCCCAGCCCAATGGGGTTGCTGCTCGACATGTCGCCGAGACCCCTGGAGCGGGTACTCTACTACGCGCAGTATATCGTGACCGGAGTGGACCGGCAGAGGATAAACGAACACCTCGAACAGATACGCACGGCCGTGGCCGCTGAGTGCGAGCAGGTCTACAGCACACGCGATGAAAACATGGCTGATGCCAGGGCGGAGTCCGCTAAGATTGAAGCGGAGAATCCGGACTGGGACGATCGGAAGCGCAGGGATCATGAGAAGAAACTCAGTGAGCGAATGAAGCTCGAGGAGCACGAGGCATCAGAACTGGTTGAGGAGATGCACAAGACCCTTGAACGGCTCGAGGCTGTGCGCAAGCTCGATCAGATTACGGAAGACGAGTTCCGGGCGATGACACGCCTGCTCACCAGTATCTCCGAAAGGCTTCAGATCGATCTGGGTGACGTCGTCACTGCCGCAATGGGAGGCGCCGCAGTCAAAGAGTTGTTGGCGGAGATCGACCTTGAGAAGCTTCGCAGAGAACTCGACAAGGAGATACACCAGACCACAGGCCCCAAGAGGGCAAGGGCAATAAAGAGACTCGAGATAGTTGACGCCTTCCGCAATTCCAAGAGCCGTCCGGAATGGATGGTGCTGGATGTGGTTCCGATTATCTCGCCCGAACTGCGCCCGATGGTGCAGCTCGACGGCGGCAGATTTGCCACCAGCGATCTGAACGATCTATATCGCAGGATCATAAACCGCAACAATCGCCTCAAGAAGATAACCGAGATTCGCGCACCTGAGTCGATCATCAATCACGAGAAGAGGCTGCTTCAGGAAGCGGTTGACGCACTCATCGACAATGGTAGAAGATCGCGACCGGTTGTCGGCTCCAACAACCGCCCGCTCAAATCGCTGTCCGATATGCTTAAGGGCAAGGAAGGCCGGTTCCGCAAGAACCTGCTGGGCAAGCGTGTCGACTATTCCGGACGGTCGGTCATCGTGGTCGGCCCTTCCATGAAGCTGCACCAGTGCGGGCTGCCTAAGGAGATGGCGCTGGAGCTGTTCAAGCCATTCGTCATGAAGACCCTTGTTGAGAAGAAATACACTTCCAACATCAAGACTGCGAAGAGGATGATCGACCGGATGAAGCCGGAAGTCTGGGATGCTTTGGAAGAGGTTATCAGCGAGCATCCGGTTATGCTCAACAGAGCGCCTACGCTGCACCGCCTCGGAATCCAGGCGTTTGAGCCGATGCTTGTCGATGGCAAGGCGATCCAACTCCACCCGTTGGTGTGTCATGCGTTCAACGCGGACTTCGACGGAGACCAGATGGCGGTTCACGTGCCGCTGTCGGCGTCGGCGCAATCCGAAGCACGCTGTCTGATGCTGTCGACTCACAACCTGTTCTCGCCTGCGGACGGCAGACCGGTTGTCGCGCCCATCCAGGACATCGTTCTGGGGTCTTTCTATCTGACCATGAAGAACGAGGACTGGCCCGACGATCGGAAGCCGCGGGTGTTCGCGAACCAGGAAGACGCGCTGATGGCATACAGGGATGGACAGGTCGACGTCCACGAGCCAATCGAGGTGCGGTTGCGGGTTGGCGATGATGCCGACGGCAGACAGAGAATCGTAATGACCGTTGGCAGGCTGATCTTCAACAGCATTCTGCCGATGAACATGCGATACCTCGATGCCGCGATTGACAAGAAGATGATGGCGCGAATCGTCAGCGAGTGTTACGAGAAGAACGGGCACGAGCGGACAGTGAAGCTGCTGGATGACATCAAGGAGCTTGGATTCAGGTACGCCACGTTCTCAGGCATAACGATATCCATGACGGACATGGACATCCCATCGAAGAGAGACGAGATAGTCGAGAGCACCACGGAAGAGGTCATCAAGAAGAACAGGGCTTACGCCAGGGGGCTTATCACACAGGCCGAGCGTAAGGAACAGGTTCTTCAGTTGTGGACGAGGGCCGCGGAACAGGTCGCGGACGCCATAGTCGAGGCTGTCGATCAGTTCAATCCGATTTCGATCATAACCACGTCTGGAGCAAGAGGCTCGAAGCGGCAGATAACTCAGCTTGCCGGTATGCGCGGTCTCATGAGCGACCCGTTTGGCAACCTGATCGAAGATCTGCCGATTAAGTCGAACTTCCACGAAGGCTTGAGCATTCTCGAGTACTTCATTTCAACCCACGGCGCGAGAAAGGGTCTGGCGGACACTGCTCTTCGAACGGCGGACGCAGGTTATCTGACCAGAAGACTCGTGGATGTGGCCCAGGACGTGATTGTGCGTGGAATCGACTGCGGGACCGTTGACGGCATCTACGTCTCGCAGATCACCGACGGTGGTGACGTGGTTGAGGCGCTTTCCGACAGGCTAAAGGGCAGAACTGCTCTCGAGGATATCTTCCTGCCGGACCAAAGCGAGCCCATCGTTATGGCCGGCGAGCTCATCAGCGAGACTGTTGCAAAGGAGATCGACAGGGCTGGGCTGACAAAAGTCGGGATTCGTTCGCCTCTGATGTGCGAGATGCGGCAGGGGATATGCAGCAAGTGCTACGGGCTTGATCTGTCATACCGCAAACCGGTCGAGGTCGGCACGGCGGTCGGCATCATTGCGGCGCAGTCCATCGGTGAGCCGGGTACTCAGCTTACCATGAGAACGTTCCACACTGGTGGTGTGGCCGGGCAGTACTTGACAGGGGTTGCTGAGGTCAAGAAGAAGAAGCAGGAGTCCCTCAGAGACTTGCACCAGGACATCCGGAAGGGCTTCGTATCCATCGAGGACGGCGGCGAAGTGCCGGCAAGAGAGCGAAGTAAGCAGGTTCAAGCCGTGCTGAAAGTGCTTGAAGACCAGGTGCGCGGGTTGCTTAGAGTTGTTGAGCTGTTTGAGGCGCGCAAGCCCAAGGGACAGGCGATCATCACTGAAGAATCAGGCAAGGTCGTTGACATCGAGATGCGTGGACTCAAGCGGGTGGTCATACACTCAACCAAGGTCATCGACGACGCGACTTCGCTGTCGGGAGAAGTGGCCGCGGAGCCGGTTGTGAATCCCGAGACTGGCGACACGATTGTTGAAGCCGGCGCTGACCTTAGCGAGAAACTGCTTCGCAAGATCCGGGACGCAGGGGTTGAGAGCGTTTCGGTCAAGAGGAGTTTCCTTGTTCCGCACAGAGGAAACCTGGAAGTTGAAAAGGGCGAAGAGTTGCAGGCGGGAAGCCGGCTGACGGAAGGCCCTCTCGATCCGCACAAGGTGTTGGAGCTTCACGGCGTAAGGGGCATTATGGAGTATCTGGTTCAGGAAATCCAGAACGTCTATAAGTCTCAAGGTGTTGACATCAATGACAAGCACGTCGAGGTAATCGTTCGGCAGATGCTGAAGAAGCGGCGGGTCGTTGAGAAAGGTGATACGCGGTTCTTGCCTGGGCAGATCACTGACAAGTTCGATTTCAATGATGAGAACGAACGTGTGCGTGAGATTGGCGGGACTGAAGCCACCGCCGACTGGGTGCTACTCGGAATCACCGAGGCGTCCCTCGCGACGGACAGCTTCCTGTCAGCGGCGTCATTCCAGAAGACAACCCGAGTGCTTACCGAGGCGGCGGTCAAGGGCAAGAGTGACAATCTGGTCGGCCTGAAGGAAAACGTCATAATCGGGCGGTTGATTCCTGCAGGCACCGGACTGCCGAGGTATCGAGGGTGTGACGTCATGGACGAGCAGGGCGAGAAGATTAGTCTTGCGAGACAGCTTCTTGAAACGCGCTCTGATCAGGAGGACGAGGACCTCTTGCCGGACGACTTGGAAGAGGTCGTTGACATCCTGTCCGGAGACCACCTTGACGATGAGGATGACGAAGACACTGATCTTCTGGACGATACGGAAGACGAAGAGAACCTGGATATCATCATTCCGGACGATGACGAGGATGAGGATGGGCTGGACGATGACGGCCCGGACCTCTCGGAAATGATCGACGCGGATGAGCACATAGATCCGGATTCCGATACGGCGATCTAACCTGTATCAGTTGATTTGCAGATCAGCTAAGAGGGGACTGTTCCTGGTGAACGGTCCCCCTTTCCATTTGAGCGGGTGCGTTGACAACTCGCGGATCGTGTGCTAGAATAATACCCGCTGCGATGACTCCCGTGCCCAAGTGGCGGAATGGCAGACGCGCGTGGTTCAGGACCACGTGAGAGCAATCTCGTGGAGGTTCGACTCCTCTCTTGGGCACCACAGACCTCGGCCTTGTGCAATCCCGTTACGCCGCTGGCCCATCGGACCATTCGCGAGTTTCGCCACTTCGCACTCGATCTCCACGCTGCAGACACTTCAGGCATTTCAGGCTGAAGCACTAACCGAGTGTGAGCTAGATGGACCGCAGCCCTGTACGTGATGATGTAGCTCCACATTTGTACGCAAGGCGGTGCGCTCCACGGGGAGCACTACCACGCTGACCGGCAAGTTC
>CAYSLA010000002.1:43256-59209 GCA_964431685.1 uncultured bacterium
GAGTTAATCGCGGTTGTTTGCAGGAAGCGATTGGAGGGCCGATCGGCGTTTTCATCGCTTCTTTTGTGTGTGTAATATGGCAGATTGCAACAAGAACTTCCACTACGGTGGGCAGGCGGTTATCGAGGGTGTGATGATGCGCGGCCCGAAAGATTTTGCCGTTGCCGTCAGGCGGTCGGATGGTGAGATCGTGCTGACCACCGAAAGTGTCGAAGGCGTGATGGGTCGCTTCAAGTGGCTCAACAAGCCGTTTCTCAGAGGAACTCTCGCGTTGATCGACTCCCTCGCGCTTGGTATCAAGGCGTTGAAGTTCTCTGCCGACATAGCGATGAAAGATGCTGCCGAAGAAGACGCCCGGAAGAAATCAGAGTCGTCAGGGCAGCAGCCCGAACCGGACAAAGCTGTCGGCAAAGTGAACGACGCCGTTGTTGGGGTCACCATGGTCCTGGGCCTGGCGCTGGGGTTCGGCATCTTCTTCTTTGTTCCGATACTTCTCACCCGCTGGGCTTTCGGCCCTGCGGATGTGCAGCTTGAAGGCTCGATGAGGTTTGCGAGAGCGTTGTTTGAAGGCGGTTTGAAGATCGTTCTGTTCGTCGGATATGTCAGCCTTATCTCACTGATGCCGGACATCCGCAGAGTTTTTCAGTATCACGGCGCAGAGCACAAGACCATTAACGCCTACGAGTCCGGCGTGCCGCTCACGGTGGATGATGTAAGCAAGGCCACAAAAGTGCATGTTCGCTGCGGAACCAGTTTCGTGCTAGTCGTGCTGCTGATAAGCATCCTGGTGTTCATGTTCTTGCCGTGGAACAGTCTTCTGGCTCGTTTTGGCTACAAGATTCTCCTCATGCCGCTTGTGGCGGGGATTGCCTATGAGATCATCAAGTTCGCCGGCAAGAGGAAGGAGTCTGCGCTGACCAGGTTTCTCCTGCTGCCTGGGCTGTTGATGCAGAAGATCACTACGCGGGAGCCTGAGCCGTATATGATGGAAGTTGCCATAAAGTCTCTGCAAAGTGTAATGGACAAGCAGGAAGTCGAGTGCGCCGCGGAAGAATCCCACGATTGTCAACAATAAGCCATGTTCGAGAAGCTTGAAGAAGTAGAGAAGAAATACGTAGAACTGGAAGAACGGCTTTCTGACCCCGAGATTGTCAAGAATCCCAACGACTACAGCCAAGTGGCAAAGTCTCATTCCGACCTGACTGAGATTGTCGGCAAATGGCGAGAATACAAGAGTGTACGCCGGCAGCTTCAGGAGACTGCGGCAATGCTCGAAGAACGGCTTGACGAGGAAATGCGAGCCCTTGCCCAGGACGAGTTGAACGAACTCAAACCCAGTCTCGAGCAGCTCGAGGATGATCTTCGCGTGATGCTGCTTCCGAAAGACCCGAACGACGACAAAGATGTCATAGTGGAGATTCGCGCCGGAACGGGCGGCGAGGAGGCCGCTCTGTTTGTGGGCGATCTGCTGCGAATGTATGTTCGCTATGCCGAGCGAATGAAGTGGCAGTCTGAGCTTATGAGCAGTGTGGAGACCGGCATCGGAGGCTACCGGGAGGCGGTCCTGGCGATCAAAGCGAAGGGTGCCTATAGCAGGCTCAAGTTCGAGGGCGGGGTTCATCGAGTGCAGCGGGTGCCTGCAACCGAATCCAGCGGGCGGATACACACGTCTGCCGCCACCGTCAGCGTGCTTCCAGAGGCGGATGACATTGACGTCCAGATAAACCCTGACGACATCGAGATAGATACCTATCGTTCTGCGGGGGCTGGGGGGCAGAACGTACAGAAGAACGAAACAGCGATCCGAATCGTGCACAAACCCACTGGGATCACGGTTACCTGCCAGGACGAGCGAAGCCAGCTTCAGAACAAGTTGCGAGGTATGCGCATACTTCGCGCCCAACTCTTCGAGCGCGAACAGGTGGCACAGCGCGCCGAGATGGACTCCGCGCGGCGATCAATGGTCGGGTCAGGCGACAGAAGTGAGAAGAGCCGCACATACAACTATCCGCAGAACCGCGTCACCGATCATCGAGTGGACCATACCATATATAACCTTCCGGCGTTTATGGATGGTGACTTGACCGAGATGATCGACCGTCTCATTGCTGCTGACCAGGCCGAGAAGCTGAGAGCGTCCGTCTAGGACGATGCGAACACAGACGATATCTGACCTCGTGCAGGTTGGATCAGTTCTGCTTCAGCGCGCGGGCATTGAAACCGCACTATTGGACTCCCAACTGCTGATGGCCCACGCCCTTGGCTCCGGCAAGGTGGCTGTGATAGCGCGAGGCACGGACTCTGTCTCGGGTGAACAATGTGCAAGTTTTCTCTCACTACTTGAACAGCGGGCACAACGTGTTCCCCTGGCGTACGTTACGGGTCACTGGGAGTTCTACGGCCTGGACCTGCTGGTGACAGAGAGTGTGCTAGTGCCCAGACCTGAGACTGAAATCCTGGTTGAGGAGGCTCTCCGGCTGCTGGAGGGACGCGAGGCTGTAGTCCTCGATGTGGGCACCGGAAGCGGCGCCATAGCTGTTGCGTTGGCGAACTCAACCCCGTCGCTGGGGGTCTATGCCGTGGATATAAGCCCCAATGCTTTGAAGGTTGCTGAGGCTAACGTGTCGAAGTATGGTCTGGGGGATCGTGTCACTGTGCTTCTTGGAGACATGCTTGAGCCAGTGGTTGGCCTCGGTTGCAGATTCGATGCGGTGGTGAGCAATCCTCCCTACATTCCGGTGGGAGAGCTGAGTTGTTTGCAGCCGGAAGTCTCGAAGTATGAGCCGCGGGTCGCCCTTGACGGTGGTGTTGACGGTTTGGAGTACTACCGCAGGTTGTTTGCGGGAGTTGGGTCACTGCTCAGGGATGACGGCTTCGTCGCGGTTGAGGTGGGACTGGGGCAATCCGGAAAAGTCTCGTCGATCGCTCGCGGTGCAGGATTCCGGCTGACGAGAATGGTGTGCGATCTCGCTGGAATAGAGAGAGTAGTGGTGGTTACAAGATGATTGTTCTGAAGACCGACCCGTTGCTGCCGGATGATGCATCCATTGCCGTTGCCGCGGAGGCTTTGAGGCGGGGGGACCTCGTCATTTTTCCTACAGAGACGGTATACGGCCTTGCCGCAAGCGCCTTTGACCCGACAGCCGTAGAGCGAGTCTTTGAAGCGAAGGGCCGCAAGCCGGATCATCCTCTGCCAGTCCAGATTCCGAACGCGGGCATGCTGGACACGGTGGCGGAACAGATACCGACTTCGGCGCGGATTCTGGGCAGACACTTCTGGCCCGGACCTCTGACTCTGGTCCTGAAGCGCAGTCGTTTGGTGCCTGACATCGTTACAGCCGGCAGCCCAAACATCGGCGTTCGCGTTCCCGACCACGCCGCGGCGCTCAAGCTCATTGAGATGGTAGGATCGCCGATTGTAGCGACCAGCGCCAACGTCTCCGGCCAGGATGCGCCGACCACTGCTGAGGAAGCCATTGACGCGGTCGGAAAGTGGGCGGCGGTGGTGCTGGACTCGGGGCACGCGCGCATAGGTGTTGCTTCGACGGTATTGGATATCACCAGCGGTACTCCTCGCGTACTGCGTGCCGGCTCGATTGACATAGATCAGATACTTGCAGTATTGGAGGAGGGAACGCAAGATGACGACGACTATTGAAAGCAAGAACCACTTCAGAGCTGCTGAACGCAAGTTCCTCACGCGGTCAGAGCTTGCTGAAGCGGTCGCCATGGACAAACTCAATGGTCTGAGTGTGGTTTTCACAAATGGTTGTTTCGATATCTTGCACGTCGGTCATATCCGCTATCTGCAGGATGCAAGAGCTCTGGGAGATAAGCTGATTGTTGCCGTGAACAGCGATGAGTCGGTGCGCAAGCTCAAAGGCGAGGCCAGGCCCATCATTCGCGAGAACGACCGGGTGGAGCTGCTGGCGGCGCTGGAGTGTGTGGATTATGTTACCATCTTCAAGGATGATACCCCGATCGAGACGATTCTTGCGGTGAAACCGAGCATTCACGTGAAAGGTGGGGACTACGAGGCTGAGGCGCTGCCGGAGACCCCGATTGTTCGCAGCGTAGGAGGAAAAGTCGTTATCATTCCGTTCTCGAGCACTTCTTCCGAGGGCTTCTCCACCACCAACATTATTGGCAAGATAAAGCAAGCGACGTAGCGGAATTAGATGTTATGCTTCGGGACTGCTCTTCGTCCCGAAGCAGGGCCGTTACGCCGGAACCGTCCGATCCGTCAGATGCCACATAACAGAACTGAGGTAATCAAGCAAATGGGTCAGAACCTGGCAAGAAAGATAATCGCTAGTCATCTGGTCGAGGGAGAGATGATCCCTGGTCAGGAGATCGGCATACGCATTGACCACACCTTGACGCAGGACGCGACGGGCACGATGGCCTATCTGCAGTTTGAGGCGCTTGGCACTCCGCGCGTGCGAACGAAACGGTCAGTCAGCTACGTTGATCACAACACGCTGCAGTCGGGTTTCGAGAGCGCGGACGATCATGCATTTCTGCAGAGTGTCGCGGCGAGATACGGCATCTTCTTTTCCAGGCCGGGGAACGGTATCTGCCATCAGGTTCAGCTCGAACGGTTCGACATTCCCGGTGACACACTGCTTGGTTCCGACAGCCATACCCCTACGGCCGGCGGACTTGGCGTGCTGGCGATGGGCGCGGGTGGTCTGGATGTTGCCGCCGCGATGGCGGGCGAACCATTCTACATGCCAATGCCGAAGGTACTGCTCGTGAAGCTCTCAGGCCATCTTCTGCCCTGGGTTTCGGCAAAGGATGTCATTCTGGAAGTGTTGCGCAGGCTTGGCGTGAAAGGCGGAGTGGGCAAGATCGTCGAGTATGGAGGCGATGGAGTGAAGTCGCTCTCAGCAACGGACAGGGCGACTATTACGAACATGGGCGCTGAACTAGGCGCCACGACCTCGATCTTCCCCAGTGATGACATTACCAGAGAGTTTATGGCTTCGCAGGGGAGAGAGTCGGAATGGGTCGAACTCCGGCCCGATGACGATGCGGCTTACGACGAACAGATCGAGATCGACCTCGCGTCTCTGGAGCCGATGATCGCGAAGCCTCACATGCCGGACAATGTTGTCAGGGTCAGAGAAGTCGCCGGTACAAGAGTTGATCAGGTGGCCATCGGCAGTTGCACCAACTCATCGTATCGCGACCTGCTGATCGTTGCGGAGATGTTGAGGGGCAAGACTGTTCATCCGAACGTGAGTCTTGTCATATCGCCAGGCAGCAAGCAAGTTTTTGAGATGATAGCGCGAAGCGGCGCATTGGCGGAGCTTATCAAGTCTGGTGCCAGGATTCTCGAATGTGCTTGCGGACCGTGCATAGGCATGGGGCAGGCGCCCAGGAGTGACGCAGTCTCCGTGCGCACGTTTAACCGCAACTTCGAGGGCCGAAGCGGCACCAAGTCTGCACAAGTGTTCCTTGCAGGGCCGGAAGTTGCCGCGGCATCGGCCATACACGGGGTGATCACCGATCCTCGTGACATCGGCGAACCTATCGAGATATCCATACCCGAGCGCTACCTTGTCGACGATAGCATGATCATTTCGCCACCCGCGGATGGATCAGATGTCGAGATCGTTCGTGGACCCAACATAAAGCCTCTGCCGCAGAATACTGAGATTCCGCAGACCATCAGCGGCAAGGTTTTGATCAAGGTTGGAGACAACATAACCACCGACCACATAATGCCGGCCGGCGCCAAGGTGCTGCCACTTCGCTCAAACATTCCCGCAATATCCGAACACGTGTTCACTGCCGTTGATCCCAGATTTCCCGAGCGTGCAAAGCAGTTCGGGGGCGGAATCGTGCTGGGCGGAGAGAATTATGGCCAGGGGTCAAGCCGCGAACACGCCGCTCTTGCACCGATGTATCTTGGTGTCAAGGCCGTCGTTGCGAAGTCCTTTGCCAGGATTCATCGACAGAACCTGATAAACTTCGGCATACTTCCGCTGATGCTCACCAATTCCGCGGACTATGAGAAGCTAAACCGCCTGGACGATGTTGAGATCAACGGCATCGCTGAGGGGCTGAAGCGCGGTGTGCGCGATTTCCTTCTGGTGGCAAAGCCAGGTGGGGCGCAGGTGCCGGTAACTCACGATCTTTCGGGTCGCGAGGCTGAGATTGTTCGGGCGGGCGGCAGGCTGAACTGGATTAGGGCTCGGGCGGCTGGATCCTGAACACCGCATAGGATCCTATGATGTGCGGCTTGCGGTCGCCTGTGGACTCAGCGTCACGTTCCAGGTCATCGCGCATTCCCACGAACGTGCTGCACCGGGATTCTCTGAGAATCGACTCCCTTTCAGGCTGTTCAGTTGAACTGTCAGTGTAGGTGAACCACTGCCTGAGCCGTCGGCCGTAGTCTGGAGTTTCGCTCCAGTGCCCGTAGTATACCCGCGTTCCGGCTATCGGCGGCAGCCAGAGAGACATCTGTGGGTCTGCGAAGACCGAGTCATCCGTCCCGGTCTTGCTGGCGATGTAGTCGCAGACCTCGATGGTATCTTCCGCGATGTACGGCGCAAACACTGTGACGGTCTGGTTCTGCGTTAGCAGTGCAGTGTCGTTTGCCAGGAATCCGATGTTGCTGAGGCTGAGCAGCAGGAGCCCCGCTATGTATGCCAGCGGTCTCCTAGGCTCAGGTATGAGCCTGATCAGCAGGGTGGCTGCAACGCACGCCAGTATACAGATAGGGATATGAGCGCCCATCAACAGCTTGCGCTGCTGTGCGACAGGTAGGTAAGGCGTGAGCAAGTTTACAACTGCCCAGACACCCGGCACCAGCAGAGCCTTGGCCGACTCCGTTGAGAAAGACAACCTGGTTCTAAGCCGCGGGTGCAGGAGCACTACCGCCGTCAACACGGCCAGCACAACCAGAAAACCGTACCCGGACAACACCGACCAGATTGGTGCGCTTGGGGTGGGGGTGTTGGCTCTCGCCCGATATATGGGGTCGATTGCATACACATGCATCTGATAGGCCAGGCTGGGCACGACCGCTAGAGCCGCCATCGTACTCATACCGACCAGTCTCCAGTTCACTCGCTTGTGCAGAGCGCTGGTGACGAGCAAATATGCTATCCAGGTCGCACTCACCGGCAATACATCGTACGTGTGCACATTTCCCAGCACCAGAAGCGTCAGCCCAGCCAGAAGCGCATACCTCAGGTGCCCGGTTCGTTCCGCCAGGGTCAGGAAGCAGATGGTCGCGCACATGAGCCACAGTCCGGCCACAAATAGCGGGTTGAGGTAGATCGAAAGGAATGTGACCGCCTCCGGTTGCCACGCGTCGACTGACCCGGTAGGCATTTGCGCACCAGGCATCATCCAGCCGATCCCGGCCGACAGCCCTATCAGCGGCAGAGCATACTTTCGTGCGTCCTCGTCGAGGTACAACCTCGCTATTCGCGGCACCCATAGTAGGAAGCCCAGGCCCAGAGCGACCCTGAAGATGTGGTAGACCCATATACCGCTCAGGCCGGTGACGCGTCCAAACAATCCCATCAACAGAAAGAACACGTTGAACGCGGCGGCAGGCTGCGGCTCGTTGGTGTAGAGATTCGTAGCGAAGAAATGCCCCGTGGCAGCTTGGCGAATCCACGAGAGATACACCGCGGCGTCGTCGATGTTGTGCGTGAGGCCGGTGAAATGGCCGCCCGGAGGAGTGATTATCCAACCTGCGAGATACGGCACACACGTCAACCCAACAATCCCCAAGGCCCAGTAGAGAGCGTGTGATCCGTGCTTCATAGTCCGCGGCTCCGCAGCGCCTCCAAATAGAAGCTTCGGGCAAAGCAGATAGTCCCGACCGCTGCCATCAGCAGAAATGCTCCCAGCTTGAACGAGAACGGTTCATAGGAGAAGTCAATCCTGCGAGCGCCCGGATGGCGGACGTGCAGGAGACGGTCATCCGGGTTGATCGCCACTTCCTTTCCGTCAATCCTGGCTTTCCACCCGGGGCAAGATGTTACACACACACGGACTAACCCGTCCGGAGCGCCAGCGCAGTTCACGGAGAAGCGGTTTGGCGTGTCGTAGTGGACCGAGCGGATGTACTTCTGGTGTGACGCGGGAGGGTGGGGGATAGTGAACACGTCCAGACCGCCAATATCCTCGAATGTGCGGACAGCGAAACCGTAGGCGTCGGTCTCGGCGGCAGGGCCGATGACTATGCCCGCTATCCATCTGAGCTCCGGCCTGGGCGCTTTGATCAACAGCATGTTGCCGTTCTCCGGCGGCGCTGAGTCTTGTGCCTGCAGGAAGTCGAGGACCTCCTTGTAGGACTGCAAGAAGAGTGAATCGTATCCTTGGATATCGTAGAACCCGTAGACCGTTGCGGCATTGGGAGGCAGAATGACGTTTGGCGTCTCATACAGATTCCATCTCGGGTTCACAGGAGCGACCCTCTCGTTCCCAGCTATCTGTTGTATAGAACGGATAAGCTCGGTTTCGGGATAGACCGCCCCGCGTCGACATGTCGGGTTATGGTCGATCCCAAAAGTGGCCAGGTCACCCGCTATCATCAATATTGCCGCGGCTGCGAATACAGGGTTGCTGTACCTGGCACGAGACATGACGATGACGAATACGCCCAGTCCGAGGAAAGCCAGAAAGATAACCTCCGGTTGTTCCAGTCCATTTGGCATCAGGCCGCCGCTGACATAGGAGAGGATCGGGTCGGCCGAAATCTTGCTCAGACGATATGCGGACGCGATGATCAGTGCGCCGCAGACGCCCACGAGCGAGCTTACCGGAACGCTGAAACGCCACAGTCTGGTGAGCTTGTCTGCGTTTCTGGAGCTCCAGTCAACCCCGAATCCGGCAAGTAGCGCCAGGCTGATCATATAGAGAACCAATACGCGGTTTGGTCCGCCCAGAGAGCTGAATCCAGGAATCAGATAGTAGAAGACATAGTTTAGAGGACTACCTGCAGCCACCAACAGTGCCAGGAGTGCGAGCGCCGCGAAAAAGCCTGCTCCTTTCTGATCCCGCAGACTAAACAATCCGGCGACGGCCAGGATCAGTGCAAAAACCCCTGTGTACAGCCCATACTCTATGTAGTCGGCCGGACTCCCCAGGTAGTACGAGTTATCAGCCGGCGTACCGAAGTAGTTGGGAACAAACGCGGTGATGGCTCTGTGGACCGGCAGTGCATTGCCGACAAATCTCGCGTAGCCATCGTGGGTTGGCACGCTTGCGCGGTGCGACTGCGCAGCCAGTTCACGACTTGGCAGAACCTGGGCAGCCGCAATCAGACCAGCGATGGCCACGAAACACAGAACCGGGGCTCCAAGCTTCGATATCGTTGCGCGGCGGCCCGAAGTCCTTGCTTCGGAAAAGTATATCCATGCCCAGCGCAGCGCGGCGGCCATTCCTACGTAGAACGCTATCTGTAGGTGTCCCGCCAGGAACGCCATACCGACCGCGGCACCGGCAAGCATCGCCAGATACGACGAACCCTTGCGCGCAGCCAACTCGGTGAACAGCAGAGCACCTGGCAACATAGCTGCCGCCCCGATGAACGTGGGGAGTTCAAGCCAGAGCACGTTGAATGCAGAGAATGTGTATATGATAGCGGCTACTACTGATGCTGTCTTGCTGAGATGGAGAGTCCGGCACAATCCGTAAGTGCAGATCAATGATATCAGCAAACACGTACACGCGTAGAGGACACCCGCGGTTATGGCGTCTGCAACAATGTAGTACAGATTCACAGGAAAGAAGACGGCAGACTGTCCGTTTGCCACGAACGGCGATCCGCAGAACTGGTGCGGGTTCCAGAGTGGGATCACGCCGGATTTCAGTGTCCTTGCATAGAAGACTCGCCAGGGATGGAACTGAGCGATTGCGTCCCACTGAAGAGCGTTCCACTGCAGGTTTGATGGGCTTTCACCCTGATAGAGCACGTTCCACGGCGCCATTTCGCGCAGATATGCTCCTGGCAGCAGTGCCTCTCCCTTGAATATCGGACGCCACAGGAAGCCTGCCACTAGAACGACAAAAAGTCCGTATGGCCAATACTTGCGCACTTAGTAACCTGCGTTGATCTTGTATGCTTTCGGCGACGCGTCGCACGCTGTCGGAAGTCTCTGGGCACTTCCTCTGACCAACTTCAAGCCAGCGAAGTGAAACGGATTCACTTGCCTGCCATCTGACCAAGGCCAAAACCAATACAGGAGACGCCAACAGAGATGCACGCGAGTCCGGCGATGGCCCAGCGCCAGTCAATTCGCTCGTGTAGCAGCAATGAGCTCAGTATGACTACCAGTATGTAGCTCATGCTGATCATCGGGTACGCTATGCTTAGTCTCACTCTGCTCAAGACGAGAAACCAGCTGAATGTGCTTATCACATACAGCGCCAGACCGAGGAGCGCGTACGGACGAACCATAACGCTCACGATATTCACGACCGTCTGCAGCGGGGAGCTGTCAATAGGAATCTTGCCAGACCCGATGCCGGTCTTCAGGCATATTTGACCGAAGCTTCCCAGTGTCACGCTGAAGATGATCAGGACAAACGAGGATAGTGAGAGATTGCCCTGCATAGGGGCACGCCTCCATGGGTTTGATCCGGTATCATAGTCAGAACAGGGCCGGTCCTGCCGGCCCCGTTCAAGCACCACTGCCCGACCCTGAATCAAGTTCAGGGCAGCAATCCTAGAGGTGCAGAAGCTCCTTGGTCTTGTCCACCGCGCTTGCGGCGTCCGGCGCATAGCCGTCAGCGCCAATCTCATCACAGTAGTTCTGAGTCACCGGAGCTCCACCGATGAGCACGTTGGTCTTGTTGCGAACTCCGGCCGCGCTCATCGCGTCGATGGTTTCCTTCATAGCCGGCATTGTTGTGGTGAGCAACGCCGAAAGGCAGACAGCGTTCGCGCCATCGTTTACCGCTTCCACAAACTGCTCCGGCTTGACGTCTACTCCAAGGTCCGCAATTTCGAAACCGGCACCCTCGAGCATCATGGCTACGAGGTTCTTGCCGATGTCGTGCAAGTCTCCACGGACAGTGCCGATAGCTACCTTGCCTTTAGGTTCAATTCCACCCGCGGCCAGCTTCGGCCTCAGAATCTCCATTGCGCTTTTCATTGCTCTGGCAGCAATCAGAACTTCCGGCACGTAGAACTCGTTGTTCTTGAACTTCGCGCCAACGACGTTCATCCCCGCCACCAAACCATTGTTCAGGACATCGCCTGGGCCAACGCCCTCATTCAACGCCTGCTCCGTCAATTCCTTAGCTACCGGAGCCTTGCCATTGATGATAGCCTGTGCCAAACTCTCCAAATCAGCCACTTGAACTCCTCCATAGTTTTCGTACTCTACTGTCAGTGTCGAAGAAGCGCGCCAACACGCTACGGCACCGAACAAATCAGTCGCGATAGAGTCAACTGCGTATTAGTATAACCTCTGTCTTCGTTCTATGCAAGTCCGGGAAGAAAAAATGCTGTGCAATCTACTCAGATTGTCCTGGGAACATCATTCTCTCCATCAGTTCCATCTGGTAGTCGGGCGAAACAGCCAGTTCGAGGTGAGTCGCACTGGTCGCGATTGTGCGGGCGCGCTGCAGTTCGTTGACGCACAACAGCGCGAGCTTGGCGCCCGATCCCGCCGCATTGCCAATGGACACAACCTTCCTGCGGTCTATTGCGGGAATCAGACCGATTCGCATTGCGCTTTCCACGCTTATGTAGTTGCCAAACGCGCCTGCCAAGAGAATCTGGTCCAATTGGGCGTCTTCCAGGCCAGCCGTCTTAAGCAGAGTCTGGATTGCGGCGTGCATTGAACCCTTCGCAAGCTGCAGATGACGGATATCCGTGTGAGTCAGGGACAGGTTCTTTCCGGTGCCGGACTCGTGTTTCCACGCCAGCACAAAGCTGGTTCCGTGTGGTGTTGTCACGAGACGGTCTCTGAGACTTGAAGGCAGATGTCCGACATCGTCAGCGGAGAGCAGCCGACCGCCTTCATCTACGATTCCAGCATCGAGCATCTGGGCGACCGCGTCGACCAGGCCGCTTCCGCAGAGCCCTATGGGCTTGCGCTCCATTATTGTGGTGAAGTGCACATCGTCATCAATAACGACGCTGTCTATCGCTCCCGGGCCGCCTCTCATGCCGCAACTGATACCTGCTCCTTCAAACGCGGGACCTGCCGCGGCAGAGCAGACGTAAGTCTTCCCCGCGCACATCAGCGCCATCTCGCCGTTTGTTCCGATGTCCACAGCCAGTCGCACTTGGCCGCCGTCTTCCCAGAGATTGGAGAGGAGCACACCGACAAGGTCCGATCCCACAAACCCTGCCACGTTGGGCAACACCGTCAGCTTCGCCTCGGCATTTACCTTGAGCCCGATTTCGCGCGCCGGAACTGTCATGTCAGCGCACATGCTGGGAACGTACGGTGACTGCCCCAGACTGTTCACGTCAATGCCCAGAAGAAGATGCGTCATGCACGTATTACCGACCAGAGACGCTTTGTAGATGTGTTCGGCAGAAACCTTGGCCGTCTTCGACACGTTCTGGACTATGCGGTTCAGCGCATCCAATGCGGCCGCTTGAAGCGTTTTGCGCCCGTCATCGTGGGTGGTCGCGAAGCTTATCCTGCCGACCAGGTCATCACCGTAGACCATCTGCGGGTTCATCACAGCCGACACGCCGAGCTCTTTGCTGTTGGTCAGGTCTATCAGGTAACCGACTACTGTGGTGCTTCCGAGGTCAAAGGCTATGCCGTAGATAGTCTGCGTGGTGTCTCCGCTCTCGACAGCTATAAGCTCGTCGTCACAGATTACGGCCGTTACCTTGTAGCTTGCCGATCGCAGGTCCGAGGAGATGGTTCTTGCGACGTTTATGTTCGGCCGGACTCCGACTCCGTGTTCCGAAAGGTGTTCGGCAAGGCGCTCGAACTCAGCTCTTTCGTCGTCGAGGCTGGGTGGGCTGAGCTCGCAGTAGATCTTGCGGATGCCGGGGTTCAGGCAGCAGTCACGAAGTTTTGAGTCGCTGAGAATCTTCTGGACGATCGACCTGCTCTCGTCCGGGATAACCACCCGTGTGTTTCCGATGGCCTTCGTTCTACAGGCCAGCCTGACGCCGTCTGCAAGGCTCTCCGAACCCAGCAGTCTTTCCTCAGCGGTATCTGGCGGGGTGACGTCACCCGAGACGAGCACTCTGCACTTGCCACACAGGCCAATACCACCGCAGGGCATCTCTACTGATCTGCCGGCGGCAGCCGCAGCCTTCGACAATAGAGTCCCGACCGGCACTCTGACCTCGAATCCGTCCGGCTCTAATATGACGCTGACGAGTTTCCCTTTACTCATTCCATACCTTTCGGCGGCGGCAAGACGCGTGCGCGTCTTAGTGATGAACTGGCCGGACAACACGCCTGATGTCAGACAAAGTAGGCAATGTTCTTTAGAGCGACGTCGTTGCTGGGATCGACCGACAGGACCGCCTCGAACTCCGCCTTTGCCTCGTCACACATTCCGAGCATGGAATATGTTAGTGCGAGATCATTTCTGGCGTTTAAGTTGTCGCCGTCCAGGCGTACAGCAGCAATCAGCTCTTCGATCGCTTCGTCAAAGAGCCCTGTGAAGCCGTGAACCAGTCCAAGCTGCCAGTGTGCCTTCGCGTTGTCTGAGTCAATTTCCAGCACCGCGTTGAACTCTGCTGCAGCTTCCTCGTACAGGCCTTCGATCTTGAACTGAATGCCACGCTCGTAGTGTTCTTCAACGGGACCCATAGCAATACTCCACACTCGGATCATTCACAAGTATGAATGATGATTACAGGGTTTCGATCGAGATCCTGATGTGAGTATCTGCTTAGCTCCACTGCGCACACCTTCCTGCGAAACGCAACTCAGCCAGCCACGCGACATCAACGAAGCGCTGACTGTATTATACGAAGTATACTGAAAGGCTGATCGAAAATCAAGAGTGGGGGACAGACGTCGTGCGCCGGCAGTGCTGCAGACCAGATCAGAGTCCGCGCCGGTCGGCGTTGGAGTCCGTCCCCAGTTCCCTGTCTATTTCAAGAACACCTCGATCACGGGCACTGTCGCGTCCGGTTTTGGTATCGGCAGAGTGAATGTCACGAACTTGCTCAGATCGCCCGCCATGGCCGTCTGATGCTCCGGGATATCTACTACCCTGATTTCAGAAGCGTCGTTCAACAACTGCGCATATTCTATCCTGTCAGACAGTCCTTCAACATTGAGTTGCCCGAACGGCCAGGCGAAGATGTGAATATAGAGTCTCTTCGTCTCTGGGTTGTAGGTCAGCCGGCAGTCTTTGGGAGCTTTGAACTCGTCCGGCGCTTGAGTGCAGCCATAGATTGATCGAGAGTGACGTTTCATCCACTCGCCCATGCCGCTCAGTCTGTCGAGTGCGCGGGAATCGAACTCGCCGCGGCCGGTCGGTCCAACGTTCAGCAGCAGATTGCCGCCTTTGCTCACCGTGTCAACCAGCATCTGCACCAGCATATCCACGCTCTTCCAAGTCTGCTCGTCGCGGTGGTATCCCCACGAGCCCGAGAATGTCTGGCAGGCCTCCCAGACAACCGGTTGGCCATTGAACCGCACCCATTCCGTAGGCTGGAACTGCTCCGGAGTCTTGATATCCCATCCCTCATCCAGATCCAGTCGATCGTTCAGAATGATGTGGGGTTGAAGCTCGCGGATCATCTTCAGCAGTTTCTCGCTTTGCCAGTCCTCTTTGCCCTTACCGACCCAGCCATCCTTGGTGGGATAGCTGAAGTCAAACCACGCAATGTCGACCTTGCCGAACTCAGTCAGGAGTTCGCGAACCTGGCCGTGCAGATATTCGGCGTACTTCCTCTGGTCTCTTGGTTCGTTCATCTTGGCTCTATCCGGACTGTTGCGCATGGGGTGCAGATCATCGACTATGAAATCCGGGTGATGCCAGTCAATTATTGAGTGATAGAAACCGGTTCTGAGGTTCCTGGCGCGGAACGAGTCCACCATCGGACGCAGCACGTCTCGTCCGTACGGAGTATTTGTCGCCTTGTAGTCGGTGAGTTTTGAGTCCCACAGGCAGAACCCCTCGTGGTGCTTTGTTGTGATCACGAAGTACTTCATTCCTGCATCGGCAGCGGCCTTTGCCCACAGATCAGGATCGTAGAGATCGGGGTCGAAATGCTTGAAGTATGTGTCATACTTCGAGTCGGGGATCTCCTCGTACTGCTTCATCCATTCGTGGCGAGCCGCCAAGGCGTATGTTCCCCAGTGGATGAACATGCCAAATCTGTCTCTTACGAACCAGGAAGTATCTCCCGGCGTCTTCAGTGTCTCCAGCATAGCGCAAGAATCCTTTCCAATACGGTATAGTCGATCCGGCACACTGGCGCGGGATCTTATTTGCTCCAATATCCTACTCTTATACTCCGGCCCAACAATTCCTCCTGCAAGAATACATTCATCGCACATTTGGCGAAATGCGTTGACACCCCGCGGTGCATTTGATAGACTGATTCTTGTGGGCGAGTGGCGGAATGGCAGACGCAGCGGACTTAAAATCCGCAGGGGCAACCCATGAGGGTTCGACTCCCTCCTTGCCCACCATCCCCTTTTTGAGCGTGAAATCAAGCCTTTACGAGTGTCTTGGAGGGGCTTCTTCTTTGCCTGAACCCAGAAAATGGTCAAGAAATGGTCAAGTAAAATCTGTTGTCAGGCAGTATCAGACGGCAATTCCCGCCGTGTGCTGGCAGTGGGTCAAACGGATTGGTCAAGAGCCAAACAGCAGAAAAGGCACTCCGCAGAGTGCCTTCACGTCTGTTCATGTGGTTTTCCTTTGCTATGCTACGTTGGCAAAGCTCTTATAGTCGCCTAACATGTCCTGCAGCTTCGCAATCCCAGCCGCTTGTATGGTTGGCAACAGATGAGAATAGAGGTCCAGAGTTATCTGAACTG
>CAYSLA010000003.1:0-56299 GCA_964431685.1 uncultured bacterium
TTCTGGGGCAGGAGATAAGTAAGAGCTCAGACTATGTGAGAAACCACGTCATCCTGAACTTGGTTCAGGACCCATCCCTTCTCCGGATGGGTGCCGGATCGAGTCCGGCATGACGTATTACTCAGTGAGACTGAGCTCTTACGGAGATAAGCCCAGACAGAAGATTTCTCCCTGCGGTCGAAATGACATAACCGCATGTCATTCCGAGCACCAGACCGCACGGATAGCTCGGTTGTTCTGGGTAGGAACTCCCCAAAATCAGGGGGCTTCCTTAGGAACGAAGTGAGGAATCTGCCTCCGTCACATTTCGACTCCGCTCAGGGACCGATGGGGCAGGCGATCTTTGCAGGTTGGGTACTATGCGGCGTTTGTCTCGCGGTATTCGCCTCGCCAGTTTGCCAGGAATTGTTCGAACTCAAGGGCTGGCACAGGTCTGCTCACCAGGTATCCTTGGACTTCGTCACATCCAAGCGTCTTGAGATAGTGCCACTGTTCGCGTGTCTCGACACCTTCTGCTACTACCTTCATACACAGGTTGTGAGCCATTGCCACAACGGCGCCGCATATTGAGGCATCATCCAGATTTGTGGTAACATCCCGCACAAACGAACGGTCTATCTTCAGGCAGTCAATGGGGAAGCGCTTCAGGTAGCTCAGCGACGAGTAGCCGGTTCCGAAGTCATCGATCGTGACGCTTACGCCCAGCCTCTTGAGGAGACGAAGTGTCTCCACCGCGTGTTCAGCATTCTGCATAAGGGCGCCTTCGGTTATCTCTATCTCGAGCAATTGCGGCGGCAGAGCCGATTCAGCGAGAACCGTCTCGATGATTCTCAACAGCGACTGATCCGATTGGAACTGCTTCGGCGACACATTGACGGAAACACGCAGATCGGCCCCTCCCTGTTTGTGCCAGGCACAAGCCTGAGTGCACGCGTTGCGGAGCGCCCACTCTCCCAGGGGCACTATCAGCCCGGTTTCTTCAGCGATGGGTATGAATGAAGAGGGCGGAGTAATGCCGTTCTCGGAGTGCTGCCACCGAAGCAGCGCTTCTGCACCGGTCACAGCGCTGGTGAACAACTCGACTCTCGGCTGATAGAAGAGCACAAACTCCTCGCGCTCAACTGCTTTCCTTAGATCCTGCTCAATCCTCAGGTTCTCCATCGCGACGATGTTGGTATTCTCGCAGTAGGCTTGATACCGGTTTCTGCCTCTCTCTTTGGCCTTGTACATTGCAGCATCGGCGTTCATGAGCATGGTTTCCATATCCGTTCCGTGCGCAGGACAGATGCTGTAGCCGATGCTTGCTGATGTTACGAGCTCGTGTCCGTCCACCAGGAATGTGCACCTGAGCGACTCGAGCACGCGTCTGGCCGCCGCGCGGACATCTACCTCCGATTGCACCTCACTGAGCAGAACTGCGAACTCGTCCCCGCCCATCCGTGCCAGAGTGCCCGTACCATCCACACACTCCGCGAGCCGGTCTCCAACCTGCCGCAGCAGCGCGTCTCCGACGTCGTGACCGAGCGTGTCATTGATTACCCTGAACCTGTCAAGATCCACAAACAGTACAGCCAGCTTCTTTCTGCTGTCTCTAGACTTCAGACTGCGATCCAGTTCCTGGCGGAAGAGTTGCCGATTGGGCAGGCCGGTGGCGATATCGTAGTGGGAAAGGCGATCGAGTTGTTGCGCGTGGTTCTTGTGCTCCGATATATCGCGGAGTATGACGCTGAACACCGTTCTTCCGTTCATCTCAATGGTTTCGACGGTAACGTGAACGTCAATCAATCCCCCGTCTTTGCGTCTGTGTCGCGTTTCGAAGCAGTCTCGCCCCTTGCGAAGAATGCGTTTGACGCGGCGGCGGAGAGCCTGTTCGTTGTGAGCAGCATCATAGTCCAAGACGCGCAGGGAGGAGAACTCCTCACGTGTGTAGCCGAGCATATCGCAGACAGCATCGTTGTACATTATGGGAAGCGAGCTGTTGGCGTCAATCAGCAGAACGCCGTCAGATAGCGAGTTCAGTAAAGCCTTGCAGCGGTTATCCGAATCTCTGAGCCGGTTCTGGGTCTCGGCCAGAGAACTCGCTGCTTCGCTCAGTTGCTCCTGAGTCTGACTGAGCTGCTGCAGCGTGGAGTAGAGGCTGTCACTGGAGGTCTCGCCGAAGTCTGTGCGCACCCTTTCCATCAAGAAGTAGGCGATTGCCGCACAGAGCAAAACGAACAGCACGACACTGAGGTGGATTGAGAGTTGCTCGCGGGTGGTCTCAAGCGTTAGTATCCAACCACCCAATGCCAGCGGAATACACAGCAGTCCAACCGCAACCACACTTGGGATTCGGCCGTTCTTAGGCTCCCTGGAACTTCGGTTCAAACCTAACTGGGGTCTGATTCTCGCAAACATTATCCACCAGCCTGCTGGGCACACGGCGTCGGCAAAACGTGGTGCACGTCAGTTCGTGCACATTGGTCACACACTTAATGATGCCACTTAGGACGCGAAACTTAACACCTTTGACCAATAATTGCAGGTATTTTACCTGACAACGAAGGAAACCGAAGCGGTGGACTCTATCTGCTCTTGATCGGACCGAGGGATATTTCAAAGTCGGATGGTGTGGTGGTCTCCGGCGCGATGATCACCGGTCTGGCGCCACGGTCAGGGGGTATGATGTCTTTGGTTCCCAGAGGAAACGAGCGGAGATTGCGCTGTGCCCACTGGGCGGCCTCTTTGCTCACAGGACTCTTGAGGTTGTAGCTGCGATACTGAATCATATCGCCTATGTGGGCGATTATGTTTACCAGAGTCACACCGGCGGACCAGAAGTCCCCGATACACACATAGTCACCGATGTTCGGATGCCAGATGGGTGTGTGCATAACGCATCGTGGGGATTGTTTGGGATATCCCAGAGGAAGCGTGATGTCGACCACGTGTTTGGTGACACCGTGGGGCCGCTGCTGCGAAGCGTCCCACGCAATGCCACTCAGGTTATACGTGACCAGATACCGGCCGGGCGGATCGCCCGACACTGCTTGAACCGATACAATGTCGCTGTGCGAAAACTCCGAGAGCACCTGTCTATAATCGTTGGCGAGTCGCCTTGCGCGGATACTCATTCTTCTTCAGTCCCCGGTTTCTCCAGGCGCCTTGTTTCTTCGGGAGAGATTGCGCCCAGCATGTCCTTGGGCCGAGGATCACGCCGCGTATTTGCAAAGGCTGCAAGGTCCAATTGCTCGCTGCGTGTCATCTCGCCAAACACCCTCTTGAGGGTTGACTCCGGGGCGTCAAGAAGAGACGTGTGGAAGCGTTTCTTCTCGCCCTGAAGCCACCTCAGAGCAGCTCGGTACTCCTCCGGGGCTCTGGATTCGGCAGGGCCCTTCGAACTCGCTCGAACCATATTGGACGCCAGTCGGGCGCGTTCGACTCTTTCCGGCCAAGTTCGCGCATGGCGCCAGTAGACTTCGGCAAGCCTTGCGGCGCGCGCAGACGCGGCCGAGGCCTGTGCCTGTGAAGCATCCTTGTCTACACCGATCCTCTCGCCTACTGAGAGCGGCCGATTGTCGCTGCGGTTGGCGGCGATGGAGGCTGAGATGATAAGGTTCGCTCCGTCAAGCTCGGGGCTGTCGAGTTCTCGCGCCCGCAACGCCGCCCGCACCTTCACAAGCCTTTCAAGTTCCCGAAGTGCGGCACTGTTGGTCCGATCTGCAGCCACAGCACGCCTTAACCAATCCTCCGCGTCCGAGTAGTCCGAAATCCTGATCAAGCGCAGAGCCACCTTAGTTGGGTCGGGAGGCGGGTCAGGACGCATCGCAATTGAAAGGATTAATCCTGCGAGCACGAGCGTGGCAATTGCCCAGGGCAACCATCCGCGAATCCCGAGCTTTCGGGTCCGGCGCGTGCCAGCTATTGAGGATGAGGCAGCATTAGCGGCCGCGGTGTCGCGCCTGCGATATTCGCTAAGCCTCCTGGCAGTGTCTCTGGCCTTTCTGGACGATCGCTTCTCCTCGAAAATGTAGAATCCTCGGGTTCTTACCAGGGATCCGTCTTTCCATCTGAAGCAGCCCCAGTTCTCGTGCATTGGGTCCAGAACGAGCGCGACCTGCCACGGGTCCCGAAAGAACCCGTTGTGGATAAAGTCGTCCTCCCTGCTCATGAAGACCCCAAGGCCAGGGTGCGTATGATACCACCCAACTATCTGCCGATTCTCCCCGAGGCGAGCGAGCTCCTTGCTGATCTCCTTCCAGGATTCGTGCGTGAATGTGAAGGAGATGTCCGTCTTCTGGTCACTGGGCGCTTCGATGATGCCGTCGATCTCGATGTATGATTCCGTCTGTGTGCGGTAGAAGCCGCCCACCAGCACTCCTCCAGTCTCTACGCCGGAGTCTGCCGTGGCTTGAGCGGAAATCCCCGCTATCACACTCTCGCGGATGAAGACCGGGATGCTGTCTGAGGCGGGATCGTCGTACGCGAAGCAGACAAGAGACCTGTCCAGCAACGGGCTGGGTTTTGACTCTATGCCTTTACGCTTTGACTCACCAAGACTGATTTCGAAATCACCGTCAGAGTTCAAGGATCATCTCCCGCTGAACACCTCCCCCCTCCGTTCCGGAGGGGGGAGGTGCTGATACGCTGCACTTCGTAATGGACGTGAAGGGGCGAGTTCTCAAATGCCGCCCCATCGTGGGCTCGGCCAGGCAAGATGTCTGTACCACAATGCCCGACATGAGTGTCGGGCCTACCTTCTGGGGGAGGTTGGACGCCGCCCCCCGTGTCTCGTGCGCCACAATGCCCGACACGAGTGTCGGGCCTACCATAGCCTGCCCCATAGTGGTCTAGCCCAGGAACTTCCAGAGCAGAAACGCCCCACCACCAATGATAATGCCGTAGAAGATTATGTTGCTGAGGGATGCCGTGCGCTGCTTCACTCTGCAGTTCCAGCAGAGCAGGTGCTTTTCGTCCGCCACCTCGCCACACGCAAAACATCTCATACTGGGCCTGTCCGCTTCAACGGACGACTTTGGCTGCGAAAGCTCAACAGTGGCATCCACCCGCGGCGCGATCTTCTCCGCTATACTCTCATCCCACAGCGCAGCGCCATCACACCCATACACCGCGCATTTTCCGTTCGCTTTCCAGCACTCCCGATGATGCGATGACCCACATCTGGGACACCTTACACGCTCATCGGATTCGCCGATGTTTCCCAGGCAGTACGGGCACTTGCCCGGTTCGCTGTTTGTGCTCATTTAATCCACTGCCCTCCAATCGTAATGAGCAGTATCAATCCAACCAAACCCAGGACAAACAAAGCTCCGAGCATAAGGGCCACCGGATTGTCTGTCCTCTGCGACTCCTCAAAACTGCGCCTGCATTCCTGGCAGCTCAGTTCCCCCTCTGGCAGTTGCCGTCCGCACACGATGCACGGATTGTACCCTGAGGGGGCGGTTCTGTAAGGCTTGATTACTATCTTCTCTCGCTGCCCGCCAACATCAAGTGTCACCTGCTCCGTGACATTGATCTCGGTGCGCTTTACGGATCTCGGACAATCCGGAACGCAGCAACCGCCGTTCTCGTCCCAGCACTCGCTGTGCATCACGGATCCGCAGGCCTGGCACGCGACGGCGGTCTCGCCCTGTGCGATATTGTCGAGGCAATACGGACACGTGCGCTCCGACGGGGAACCCTGTTCTCCCATATCTGTGCTAGACAATCCCAAATACCTGCTTCAGGTCTCCGCTGATCTCCACACCCACGCTTGTCTCGGAGAATCTGACCGTGACGATCTCCGCCGGGGCAAACCCCATATCCTGAAGCGTCAGATGACTGAGACTCGCTTCTCCCACACATTCTGTTACGACATCCGGTAGCCTGAGAGTTCCACACTTTGGGCACGCCGCTTCGTCCGGCGTCACCGTATCCAATAATCGGTAGAATCCAACCCGCTCTTCACAGGCTCTGCATTCCAGACTGGTAACTATCTCGGACGGAGGCTCGATTCGTCCGGTCATGCCCATTTCGTGTTGGGCGGCGTCAAGCACATCGGATATGGTGGCAGTTTGGCGATCCAGTTCTGTTTCTATCACGACGTCCAGCGTTTCGTGGCTTATGCAGTCGTCCCTGCGCACGTAGCCTACGGTGAAGCAGTCGTAGGTCAGTCCGTCGAAGAAGAATCCTCTACCAGCCAGTCCGGGAAGACCGGCGCCGGGATGCAGCAGTTTGACCGCTTCCTGAACCTCCACGCCGGCGATAACCGCAGCGGTTGCCGGGGTAGTGGGAGTTCGTCCCGCGTGTGCTGCCTGCCTTTCAATGAAGCCGCACGAGTTCCTTATGGTCATGAACCTGGTGTCCTGCTCACTCAGTGTGCACTCATAGCAGGGGCCATCAGGCGGCACAAATACTCTGGCTATGCCCTGAAAGGCTTCCGTAGCACCGTCCACCCAGGGCCTGTTCACCTTCCAGCAAGCCCGGTTGACCGCAAAACGCGCGTCGCGGTTGTCCAATCCGGCAATTACCACGTCTGCCCAGCGGAAGAAGCCAGCGCCCACCTGCGTAGTAACGTCTGCGTTCATCCATCGGGGCTGACAGTCCGGGTTGATAGATTGAGCTGCCTGGGCCGCAACCTCTGCTTTACACCTGCCCCGGTCGGACTTGCGATACAGAACGCTGCGTGAGAGATTGGAGTCCTCGATCTCGTCGAAGTCCACTATCAGCAAGTGACCCACCCCGAGAAGCGCGAGGTTCTTGACTATCTCGTTGCCTAGAGCTCCTGCCCCGACAACCAATACGCGTGCATCGGCCAGTGCACGCTGATCCCACCACGGGATCAGGCGAAGCCGCTCATAGCGGTCTTCCGGAGCGTCAAGATGTATGATTTCGCTGGCGGGTTCATCGAAGTTCATTTCGCCTATCCGGCCGTTATCTCCGGTATCAACCGCAGAACATCTCCTTCGTTTACCTCGCACTGTGCCAGGGTGAGGTTGTCCAGAAGATGCCTGCCGGTCGCTTTGTGCAGAAACTTATATGTGATTGGAACGCCGGCAGTGTTAACCACGGGCAGATATAACGCCTCTATGAGCTTTTCGACTACTCGCCCCACCGGGACATCATCCGGAACAACTGCTTCCTGCTCCTTGCTTCCCGTGGTGTCTATTACTACGATATTGAGCTTTGCCATATGTTGACCTCTGAACAGATTATACCCGATTACGCCGCGACACTCAACGCGCCGAATCCCGGCCGGAACGTCGTCGTGAGCAACCGCTTCTTGTGGTATCCACTACTGCGGTATTGAGGATTCGCGAGCACCGGCCTGCCCAGCTGCCAGAATGAGTCGTACCGCGTCCAGGGCTTACTAACCGGTGGGAATTGTCTCTCCGCAAATGGTATAATGTGATTGCTCTCCAGCGTGGTAAGCCGAAATTGCGTCGCAGAGAACCGTGACTGCGTACCGGGTCACAGCGTGCAGAACAACTCGGCTTCTCACGAATGATACAAGCCAATAAGAGGTCCTGGCCATGGTAACGATGGTTTGCGTTTTGAACCGTCAGAGGAAAGAAAGATTGGATAAGAAAACTGCTGTATCCGTTCTGCTGGCGGCACTGATCCTGGCATCGGCCGCGGCGTCCACACCCCTGCAGGCTGCACAGCTTTCGGGCACACTGAGCTTGTCCGGCGCCTGGGCAATCTACCCGCTCGTCGTCAAGTGGGCCGAAGCCTTCAAGAAAGCGAACCCGAAAGTCAAGATGGACATCTCAGCCGGAGGCGCGGGCAAGGGCATGGCTGACGCTCTCGTTGGGGCAGTCGATATCGGAATGGTTTCGCGCGAGGTGGATAAGACCGAACTTGCGAAAGGCGCGCTGCCGATTCTCATTGTCAAAGACGCGGTCTTCCCAACCATCAGCGCACGCAATCCCGCCGTGAAACGGGCTGCCGCAAAGGGCATGTCGCGCAAGACACTCGTTGACATCTATGTCAGAGGTACGGTCAAGAACTGGCGCGACGTCGGAGGGGCCAACACTCCGATCCACGCCTACACTCGCTCCGATGCGTGCGGGGCTGCGTCAGCGTGGGCCGCCGCCCTCGGCAAGTTCAAGCAGGATGATCTGAAGGGAATTGGAGTCTACGGAGATCCTGGACTCCTGGCGGCTGTGGTGCGCGATCCGCTGGGGATGGGCTACAACAACCTGAGCTACGTCTTCACCGGCGACAAGGTAGCCAGGGGGATAGCGATCGTGCCAATCGACGCCAACAACAACGGCAAGATTGATGCTCACGAGCGAATTGACTCCCTGTCAAAGGCAGAAAGAGAGATTGCGAGCGGACGCTATATCGGCGCGCGCAGGGAGTATCTCATGACGAAAGGTAAGCCGAAACCACTCGCGCGCGCATTCATCGAATTCGCCCTGAGCGACGCCGGAAACAAGATAGTCAAAGAGGTCGGAGGCTACGTGCCGTTGTCCGACTCCGAACGTGCCCAGCAACTGCGAAAGATGAGATAGCTCCGGAAGCAAAGGGAATCGAAAGTGAGTCTCAGGAGGCGGATAATTGAATTCATCGCAGGCAGGACAATGCTGGCGACATCGCTCTTCTCAGGGGCGCTGGTCGTCGTCATCGCGGTGGCTCTATATGTCCGCGCAAGTCCACTGATTGAATCAGAATCACTGTGGGCCATAGTATCCGGGGCTGACTGGAAGCCGTCGGAGGCCAGGTTCGGTCTGAGGCCGTTTATCATAGGCACTGCCTGGGTAACGGTCATCGCCGCGATTATCGCGGTGCCGCTGAGCATCTTCGCGTCAGTCTACCTTGCCGAATATGCCTCGCCAAGGACGCGTTCGTTTCTCAAGCCTCTTATAGACTTGCTTGCGGGAATTCCGTCGGTAGTTTATGGCGCGTGGGCAGCACTGGTGATCGTTCCGCTTATCGCCGACCATCTCGGGCCGTACGCTCAAGCCAATCTGAAAAGCGTGCCCCTGGCGGGAGCCGAATACGTAACAGGATACAGCGTACTGGCCGGCGGAATTGTACTCGCCGTGATGATCATCCCAGTGATAATCTCCGTCTCGGAGGAAGTGCTGCGAGCGGTTCCGCGCGACTATCGCGAAGCCTCCTACGCGGTAGGGGCTACCCGCCTGGAAACGATAACAAGGGTGGTGATCCGAAGAGCGCTGCGTGGCCTGATGGCAGCAGTTGTGCTGGGCATATCCCGGGCTCTGGGCGAGACAATGGCTGTCTTGATGGTAGTGGGGAACGTTGTGGCTTCGCCGAAGTCGATATTTGACCCGGCGTACCCACTGCCTGCTCTCATAGCCAATAACTACGGTGAGATGATGTCCATACCAATGTATGACTCCGCTCTTCTTTGCGCCGCTCTGGTGCTGCTCGTGGTTGTCCTTTTCTTCAATGTAGGGGCGCGGCTTGTGCTCGTTAGCGGGATGTCAAGATGACGAGAAGGAGACTGCTGGACAGGTTGCTGAAGTTCGTTGCGGTGGCCTCGATGGGTATCGTGGTCGCGGTCCTGGCCGCGATACTGGTGACGGTTACTCTCAAGGGGGCCGGGAACCTGAACTGGTCGTTCATAACCCAGATTCCGAAGGGGGACTTACTACACGGGCGGCGGCGGCGGAATCGCCAACGCCATCCTGGGTTCTATCTACCTGGCTATCGGCGCAACACTCCTTGCTCTGGCGATCAGCATGCCCACTGTGCTTTACCTGCGGACCTATGCCGACAGGAGCCGTCTCGCATCAATAGTGAGAGGTCTGCTCGATGTGTTGTGGGGGGTACCGTCAATTGTCTTCGGGGCGTTCGGGTTCACGCTGATGATCCACCTGGGCATGCGGGCATCGCTGCTTGCCGGCATAATAACAGTGGCGCTCTTCGAACTACCGATTATGATACGGGCTATAGACGTAGTGATGAGAATGGTGCCGCGTGAACTGGATGAGGTATCTTATGGCCTCGGAGCCACGCGATGCGAGACGGCCGCAAGAGTAATTACTCGGCAGGCTCTGCCCGGAATAGTGACTGGAACACTTCTGGCTTTCGGGAGAGGGATTGGGGACGCTGCTTCTGTGCTCTTTACTGCCGGGTTCACCGACCGCATCCCGGAGAGCCTTACTCAACCAGCTGCGACGCTGCCACTGGCGATCTTCT
Source organism: uncultured bacterium (assembly GCA_964431685.1). Taxonomy (GTDB): domain Bacteria; phylum Armatimonadota; class UBA5829; order UBA5829; family UBA5829; genus CAYSLA01. Next base: position 10,150 of record CAYSLA010000003.1, read on the forward strand.
TTCAGTTGGGGACACCTTTTGAGGAAGTCCATAGCAGGGCGTACGGCACTGCTTTAGTGTTGGTGATAATCGTGCTTGTGACGAGCGTTCTGTCGCGCATTCTCAGCGCTCGATTGGGCAAGTATGTGGTGAAATGAGGAGCGTTTATGCCTAGCCCGCACATTACAGTCCGCAATCTCAATCTCTTCTACCACAATGCCCAAGTGCTTAGAGACGTCAGCGTCAGCATACACGCCCTGCACGTTACGGCGATCATCGGCCCGTCGGGATGCGGCAAGACCAGTCTGCTGAAATGCATCAATCGTATGGCAGAACTCTCGGCGGCGGCGCGCGTGAGCGGCGAGATACTTATCGGCGGCCAGAATATCTATGAAAGAAGTGTAGACGTCACGGCGGTACGCAAACGTATCGGTTTGATAGCCCAGAAGCCGACAGTGCTGCCGATGTCTATCTTTGAGAATGTCGCCTATGGCCCCAGGATCTACGGCGCAGGGCCGAAGAAGAAACTGAGGGATACGGTGGAGAAATGCCTCAGGACGGTCGGACTGTGGGATGAAGTGCATACCCGGCCTAAGGACCCTGCCAGCAGGCTCTCAATCGGCCAGCAGCAGCGTCTGTGCCTGGCACGCGGACTTGCCGTGGAGCCCGAAGTTCTGCTCTTCGATGAACCGACTTCTTCGCTTGACCCGACCTCTGCTCTGCGCATAGAGCGGGTCATAACCGAGCTCAAGACCAACTACACCTGCGTGGTCGTCACCCACAATCTCGCTCAGGCGCGGCGGATCGCGGATCACGTTCTCTTTATGTCTGACGGCAAACTGGTCGAGCACGGCGCGGCGGATGCAGTGTTCGAGTCACCCCGCCACGCTCAGACGCAGGCCTACATTAGTGACGAGAGCCTGTAGGCCGATTTGTCCCTGCGCGTGGATCGCGTGGTAAAGAGTTAGAGCCAAGAGCTCGGATCGGAGTGGTGATTCGCTTTGCGGAGGTGACGCCTCCTCCAATCTTGGGGAGCGTCACCTCCATCTCTGTGTACGGAAGGTCCGGAACGAGGCTTCTGCGGCTTCTAAGCGTTGGCCACGTACTCGGCCACCAGATCTCCGACTTCGGTTGTGGAATAGCCCATCTTGCCGGCGCTCATACTCTTCAGCTTGCTGCCGGTAACGTGCGCCACGGCCTTGTCGACCAAGTCAGCGGCCTTGGCTTCACCCAGCGTTTCCAGCATCATCTGCAAAGCGCCGATTGCGGCGAGCGGGTTGATGACATTCATTCCAGTATACTTGGGCGCTGAACCGCCGATAGGCTCGAACATCGAGACTCCGTTGGGATTGATGTTTCCGCCCGCGGCTATCCCCATTCCGCCCTGGGTCATGGCGCCGAGGTCTGTAATGATATCGCCAAACATGTTATCTGTAACGATGACGTCGAACCATTCCGGATTCTTGACCATCCACATAGTCGTGGCATCGACGTGCGCATAGTCAGTCTTGATATCCGGGTAGTCTTTGGCGACTTCGTAGAAGGTGCGCTCCCAAAGGTCGAATGCGAACGTCAGAACGTTTGTCTTGCCGCACAGGGTCAGTGTCTTCCTGCGGTCGCGCTTCCGGCAATACTCAAAAGCGAACCTAATGCACCGCTCAACGCCTTTTCGGGTGTTGATGGACTCTTGCACCGCCACTTCATCAAGCGTGCCTTTTTTCAGCACTCCGCCTGCACCCGCATAGAGCCCTTCAGTGTTCTCTCGGACCACGACATAGTCGATGTCCGCAGGGCCCTTGTCCTTGAGCGGGGTCTCGACTCCAGGGTAGAGTTTCACCGGACGCAGGTTGATGTACTGGTCGAGGCCAAAACGCAGAGCCAGCAATATGCCCTTCTCCAGAATCCCCGGTTTGACGTCGGGATGTCCGATGGCGCCCAGATATATGGCGTCGTACTTGCTCATCTCTTCGCAGGCGTTCTCCGGAAGCACCTCGCCGGTCCTGAGATACCTGTCCCCGCCCCAGTCGTAAGGTGTGACTTCGTAACTGAACCCGGTCTTTTCGCTCGCGACTTTGAGTACTTTCAGTCCCTCAGCCACAACTTCCGGGCCGGTTCCGTCGCCGCCCAACACTGCTATCTTATGCATTTGCTCTGATTCCTCCGTGCGTTATGTGATTCCGCGGCAAAACCACCTTCCGCGGTTCCAGGATGATACTTGCAGTGTATTATACACAAAATCGCCCGTTTTTTTCCATGTGCAGGATTTTCGGCTGTCAAGGACTAACAGGAAATCAGGCATACTTGAGGGTAAAGATCTTATGAGCAAATCAACTCTGATTATCGACACTATCAGGATTATACGGGAGAATCCGGGCATAACGATCGACTCGCTGGCGAGAGAGCTTGCAAGAAGCGAGCGGACAGTATATCGGTGGCTTGCGGAGATATGCAGCGACCTGAAGACGCGAATCTACTGCGAGGACGGCGGCTACTACATCGAAGATCGCGACTACAGCAGCGTGCTTGACCTCACGGCCAGGGAGTTGCTTGCGGTGAGGATGAGCCTTAAGGCTCCGGCGTTTGCCAGCAATTCGCCAATGTCAGATGCCGCTCACTCATCGTGGATGAAGATACGGGCGGCTTCGCATGACGCCAAACTGCAGAATGTCGACAGGCTGTCGGCAATGCACGCCGTAGGCGCCGTGCCCCCATCCGAGGTGTCTGCGGATATAGCCGAAGCGCTGGAACGGGCAACGGCCCAGCGCCACGTCATCAGAGTCACATACCGCTCTCCGAGGAGTGAGGTGGTCCGCCCCTACAGGTTCAGACCCTATGCGGTAGCATTCAGAAGGCACAGTTGGTACGTTGTGGGCCACAGCACTCACCACAGCAAGACGATAACACTGAAGATGGCGCGCGTGCACTCGGTAGTAGATACCGGCAAAGAGTTCGAAGTGCCAGACGAGTTCTCCATCGAAGAGTACTTCAAGAACTCGTGGGAAGTGTGGGCTGGTGATGAGCCGGTGAATGTGCGAATCCGCTTTCCGAAGAAACTCGCAGCGATGATGTCGGAGACCAGGAGACACCCGACTCAGGTAATCTACCCCCAGCCTGACGGCAGCATCATCTTCGAAGTAATCGTCTCCGGCATTGAGGAGATCGGAACCTGGATCATGGGTTACGGCGGCGATGCTGAGGTGTTGGAGCCGGAATCACTGCGTCAGCACGTCCTCGAAAAGGCGCAGGGCATTCTGGCACTCTACGCGGCTCCACAAAAATAAGTCTGCATACAAACGGAGATACTGACACGTTCTGACAGTGCCTTTGTCTATCATGTATATATGGGAGACGATTGGTGAAATGAAGAACGTGGAGAAGACCATATCAGGTGACCTGGCCGAGTATCTTAGGCCTCGAAGAAATGTCGTGCGCCGTGTGCAGGATGCTGTTAGCGAGAGTAGCAGCCACCCGCCGGACGTGAAGAACCTCGAAGAGCATTTGCGGGAGTGCGCACGACGGGCGCTGCTTACCCCATCAGGCGACGACTAGCAGGAACTCAGCCTGTCCGTCAGATCGTCAGTATCCGCCGGATTTCGCGGCTCTGGCTTTGCGCTGCTCTGCGAAGTAGCCGGGTGTTCTCGCTGAGCGCACCTTGGCAGGGCTGGCGGAACGGCTCCCGGATGACTTGCGAACCTGCGCGGGGCCTGATGGCCGGTTGCGCGGCGCCATCGGAGCGCGCTTGAACTCATCCCTGACCGGAACACGTCCCCCCTCCGTTTCGGAGGGGGCTAGGGGGAGGTGCGGGGCCGGTGCGCTGTAGTCAAAAGATTCCAGCTTGCGTCGCTCGATGGGACCGCCTTGCGCCTTCTCGATGTCGAAGACCGTCGCCGCATCCTTTGGGGTCACCAGAGTAATCGCGTCACCCTCGCGTTCCATCCGCCCGGTCCGCCCGATGCGGTGCAGATATGTGTCGGCGGTATCAGGGATGTCATAGTTGATGACGTGGGATATGGTCGCAACATCCAGGCCGCGTGCGGCGATATCGGTGGCAACCAGTATCTGGCACCGACCTCCCCGGAAATCGTCCAGCGCAACCTGCCGCTGATTCTGTGACCTGTTTGCGTGCAGCGCGGCGGTTCTGTATCCGGCCTTCTGAATCTGCTCTGCGACGCGGTTCGCGCGGTGCTTTGTGCGTGTGAAGATCAGCACCGAGTTGGTGTCGGAACGTTCGAGAACGTTTAGGACCATCGAGGTCTTAAGGTGTTCCGGGCACGGGTAAAGCGCGTGCGCGATGGTCCTGGGAGGCGCACAGATATCTACGTCCACTCGCTGCGGATTCCTCAGAGTCTCTTCACTCAGCTTCATCAGCTCAGGTGCGAAGGTGGCCGAAAACAGCATTGTGTGGCGCTCTCTCGGAAGTTGAGTAAGTATGCGCCGGATGGGCGGAAGAAATCCCATGTCCAGCATTCTGTCCGCCTCGTCCAACACAAGCTTGGTCACGTGCGAGAAATCCGTATTGCCGCGATCCATATGGTCGAGCAACCTGCCCGGACAAGCGACTATTACATCGGCTCCGTTCTTGAGAGCCTGTTCCTGTGGGATCATCCCGACTCCGCCGTAGACTGTCGCCGATTTTATCTTCGTGAACTTGCCCAACTGTTTGAACGTGTCGTTTATCTGCTCCGCCAGCTCTCGGGTGGGCGTTAGCACAATAGCTCTGGTGTGGCATTTATCGCCCGGGTTGTCCAGCAGATGCTGGAGTATTGGCAGAACGAACGCGGCCGTTTTGCCGGTTCCAGTCTGAGCAGTGCCGATCAGATCCTGTCCTGCAAGAGCAATGGGAATTGTCGAGGTCTGCACTGGTGTGGGGATGTCATACCCGGCCGCGCCAATCGCGCGGAGCAGGCGCGGGTCCAGATTGAACTGCGCGAATGTCATTTCACCGGAAGGCGCGTCGTTGCCCTGTCTGGTCTTCTTGGGCTTGCGCAAGACGAACTTCCTGGGGCCGGTCTCGGCGGTCGCTTCCCGAACGGTCTTGAAGCACTCTGCGCAATGCACGGGCTTTTCCGCAGAGGGTTTGAAAGGCACTTGGGCTTCTTTGCCGCAGGTTGAGCACGGGGCGGTGTACGTCTGCGTGTCGCCACCCCTGCTGTGTCTGCGCCTGCCGGTTCGCCTGGTGTGGCATTCCGCGCACCGCGTCGGAGGGTTGAGGCCCTCCTGCAAGAACTGCTGCTGCATCTGTGCAGTGAATATGAACGTCTGCTCGCAGTCGCGGCACACGCACTCTTTGTCTTGATACTTCAAATACTTGAACTCCTGGTTGTGTTTTACACCATTGTCTCCGAGGCTTGAAGCGAGTGAGCCAGCCGAACCGAAGATCTCAGGGGACAACCAGGCCATAGCCAAAGCAACGTAACAATCTCTGCTATTATATCACGAATGACGCAAAATGTATAATTTGCACTGGATTGCACGAGTGATACGACTCTCGCAAAGCTGCCTTGTCGGAGCACCTCAGTCCGAATCAGCTTGACTTCATACGCCGCCTCGAGCCGATAAATGTCGAAAGCCGATATCCTGCGGATCGCGAACTACTTGCCAGAGCGCTCTCGCGAGAGAAGTGCGTGCAGATTCTGGAGCAAACGACGGAGATGTACAGATGGATAGAGCTGAAGCTATCAGGATAGCCAAGCGGTATTCGGATAGAGTGTGCGAGAAGATGCAGGTACGGAAGGTTGTCCTGTATGGCTCGCAGCTCCGAGGGGACGCGCACGACGACAGTGACATAGACATAGCCGTTATTACTCGTGGGCTTGAGCAGGACTATCTTGACATTGCCGCTGAGCTATACCGTATCCGAAGTGAGGTAGATATTCACATCGAGCCAATATTGCTCGATGAGACACGTGACCGAACCGGTTTCGTCAAGGAAATCGTCAGAACCGGCGAATCCGTGTATGAGTCGGAAGAAGACTGACGGCAGTATCCAGTTGGTGCTCCGGTTCTTTGCCCAGGTGTGTGTGTCACTAACAACTGCGCACTAGACTGGGTGTCCCGGTGTATCTGCGAGTGACCTGAGATGTCGCGCTACAGTCTCCTACCGATGGAGCTCCAGATGGTTTCCGCAATGGCAGCCATGCCTTTGTCGCCCGGATGGTTCCCGACATCGACGTTCTTGAACATGCGCTCTGCGGAAGCGAAGTTCGATTTGTCGGTTCCCAGTTGGCCAATCTCCACAAATGTGCCCCCGACCTTAGTGCAAGCCCGCCGCAGCATCTCGTCTCTGTCTGGGGCGGGCCAGAAGCAACTTCGCACAATGATCTCCGGGCTGCCGCTGCTCTTGAGCGCAATCAGCAGCTCCACTACCGCGTCTCGGAACGTCATTTTGGCCTCGTCTGTGGTGAGGCTGGGCACGTTTTCGCCAATGGCCAGAATAACGACATCGGGCCTGAAGTCAATGTGTTTCGTGAAGGCCGTGGGGATGTCGAAGGTGTCGTGATGCCTTTCGAAGTCGGCGATGTTCTCGACTATCGCGTCCGGTGTGCGCCCCCCGGCTGCTTCGGCAAACCTGGCGAGCAGCAGATGCACGTAGTCTTTGTCCGGTGCGCTCGCCGCCATGCCGCAGTCGCCGGGCCAATCTTCGTCCGGCACCGGTGGGTGCATAGTAATGCTGTTGCCTAAGAAAAGAGCCCTGTCTACTTTCAATCTGGCCACCTTTGCGTCACGATACGGACTGAGCTGATGAATGGCGAAGCGGTTACTTGCCGGATTATACCACCTATCCACAGTTGCGGCAAGACTCCGCCCAGGCAACGGATAGCAGGCGAAATGTCTTGGGCGATGGCTATCGATTCCACTCGTCTGCGTGGGCCAGGCATTGGAGAGACATGTAGGTGCCGAGCATATCGCTGATAGGCAGCGGATCGGATATCCTGATCGAGTGGTGTGCGGGCAGACAAAACGCGCGGGCGAACGCGAAAGCGCCGTCGGTCTTGCGATAGTTCTCCAGAAAGCATCGCACCAGCATGTCCGCAGGGCGTACTACATCGCTGTGCCGGTGTGTGCCTTTGAGCTGCTTATACAGGTCACGCATAGTCCAGAGCGCATCCCAGCCACTCCAGCACTCCTGACCGTACAGTCTCAACGTAACTCGTGTCGCCTCTGCCCAATGTTTCCCCCCGCGTACCAGTTTCCTGTTTTTGTAGCTGGGCCTATCACAAAGTCAGTCTGGATTCAAAAGTGTATTGGCCTCCGAGCACGGTAAACACGGCAAGGCTATCGGTCTGCCCCGCTTCCTGTTTGACGTGCGCCTCGTCACCCTCAATGAGCCGGACGTTCTCTCCGGGAACGTAGACCACAGCCTCGGTATTGGCCGGCACTGCCGCGTGCAGAGTCAGTCGATCGCCAGATATGATCCATCTGCTGGTGATCAGGCCCCGCACCGAATCGTATTGTGCTTCGACCCACGTGAGCGCGGGATCGATCTGCGGGCGGATGATGAACCGCCGGAAACCGGGCTGATCCGGGTCAGGACAGATTCCACCGAGTGACTGGTAGAACCAGAAGCTGATCGTGGACAGTCCGGGGTGAGGAATCATCCCTCCAGTCCAGAACTCGGGCATTATCGTCAAGCGTTCGGGAGTCTGCGGGTGGTCCAGCATGCTCCAGATGCTCGGCGCAGTCTCGTTAGCAAGGATGACGTGAGCGACATCGGGACGGTTCAGCTTAATCAGCGTTTTGAGCAGAGCAACCGTGCCGCCGAAGCCCGTGTTCAGATGCCCATTTCGGGTGTCCATGATGTCGGCTATCAGTTGGTCGGCGACCTTGTCTCTAGCCTCCGAAGGGACTATATCCAGTGCGAGAGCCATAGCGTGGCAGCCCTGATCTCCGTCGCCATACAGACCAGCATCCCGATCCAGAAAGTCGGCCCGATTGCACTTATCCACCAGTCTTCCCTGCACCTGCCGGTAACGCTCGGCGTCTGCATCCTCGCCCAGGACGCTGGCTATGTGTTCAACCGCTCGGAAGTAGCCTACCATCGCCATAGTTTCGTACAGATCTCCGGTATGGGGATCGTACCACCTCGCCGTCGGTCGGCCGTGGTCGCCACACGGGGCTTCTGCGTGCCCCTGCTCCGGCGGACGCCACGTACGCGCAGAGAGATCGTGCCGAGGCAGGATCAGGTCGGTGTAATTGCGTATTGACTCATAGTTTGCGCGGAGTATCTCCGTGTCACCGTAGAACAGATAGGCAAGCCACGGAAGATGAGCCAGGGCTTCCTTGGGCGCGGGGTAGTCCAGTGAGATGGGCGCGCCGTACATCCCGGCCCAACCATCTGGGCGCTGCTGGTCGCGAAAGTCCCCGGTGAGTTTGCGGCAGTAAGCGGCCAGATCCCACCCACAGAGCGATGACTCGGACGGCATGAACGTGCCGAACCTCTCCTGCCACGAATCCATCATCATACCGCTCAACAGATGGGCCCGAACGGTGCGCTCGGCAACGGCTGCTATCTCCGTGAGTTTCGGGTCGGAGCACGCAAAGCTACCGGCACGCTCGACAGCACTGCCGATGTCTACTCCCCGGACGCTTACCACCTCGGGTTCCGGGCCTTTCCCAAAGAAGAACACAGGCACATATCTTACGACCCGGTGAGCGAAATGCAGTCGGATGGTCTCCTGCTGTCCGCCTCGCAGACGGTGGCAGTCCAGACCAAACATGCAGACCCAGTCGCCGTGACTTCCACTGACCTGCAGTTCGACCCATCCTGATACGTGCCTGCCCAGATCATACACCCAGCCTCCCAGAAACTGTTCGCCACACATCTCCAGGCAGGCGCGGTATGTCTTCTGCCATTCCTTGAAGAACCAGACGTCGGGGCTGAATGTGCTCCCCCCGTTGTAGAGGCCGTATCGGTTCAGTTCTTCGATGAGTTCAGTCTGGCTCTTTTGCCCGTCTATCCGCTGGCGGCTGATTGGCTGCGCCTCGTATCGCACGCAGTTTGGCTCAATCATGTTGGCGCTCAGTTGAGCAGTAGGCGCGGCAACGTAGTTGATCCTATCCCAAAGGCTATCGTCGAACCTGGGTTCGTCCCAGCCCGGGGTCTCGCTCATACCATCGTAGGTCTCCCCGGAAAAGCCAAAACAGTACTTCCAATGGCTGCGCACCGGAGTGAGCGGACTCTCGGACGTCTTCCAGTGCTCGTCTGTACAGATAATCTCTTGAGAGCCATCGGCGTATCGAACTTCGAGTTGAGCGATGAGCACTTGCGGAGGATAGGGGTAACCCATCAAGCCTGGCATCTTCATCTCCGACCAGGTGGCGGGGTCGCCGAACCATCCCGGCGAAAGCCACACGCCTATCGTGTTGTCTCCCTCATCCAAAAGACGGGATACATCAAAGGTGTCATAGAACATCCTCTTGGGGAAGTAGCTGAGGGTTGGGCCGAGCACTTGGTCGCTCAAGGTCCGCAAAGGAGCGGAGACGAACGCCTGGCGCGCGGCGCCGTTTATGGTCGCCTCGTAAGCGCCCTGACCGCAGATATACAGTCGCGCCGATTGCACGGGAGCGTGTAAGACGAAATCACGGCGCAATCGCGGAGACGCACTGAACTGTCCTCCGGTGATCCAGTTGGCCTGCCAGTCTGATGGCTCAAGCAGCCCCATTTCGAAGAAAGCCGCCTCGGAAGCGCCCGCGGGCTCGCCGTCCCTGTCCCATGCGTGAACCTGCCAGTAGCATCGCTGCCTGCTGGGTAGGGTTGTTCCGGCGTATGGCACATTCACCGTCTCCGCCGACTGCACGACTCCGCTGTCCCACAAATCCGGCTGATCCTCAGCCAGAAGGCTGTAGGACGAAGCTACCACTATCCGATAGGCGCTCTGCAACTGCCCGGACTGCTCGCTCTCGAGCGTCCAGCTCAATCGCGGATTGCGGGCATCGATTCCCAGAGGGTTGACCAGATACTCGCAACGGGGGCTCGCTGGCCTCAGTGTTCTCCCGCGGTCTTCGGAGTCCTTCATCGGTTCACCTCGCACGTGGCTGCTCTGCCGCGCTACGGCGCTTTCCACGGCCTCGGCGTCTGTAGCACGATCATCCGGTAATTATACTCCGTAACGGGAAAGACCACCACACCGTCCTCGATGCGGGCGTACTCCGCGGCGCTGTTGTCGAACAGCTCGCCCTCCTTGGTCGGAGCATCCCAGTCCTTCACCCGGAACCCGGTGGAATGGACTGCGTTGACAGCCGTCACGGTGGTCCAGTCGTCAAAGCCGAGTTGCTTCCAGTCGAGCTTCAGGCGAACCGGGCCTTTGTAGTCTCCGTGGTTATAGAAGATAAGCACGGCCTGGTGGATGCCATCGAGCCCGGTGTCGTAGGTGTCATAGTAGGAGTGTCCATACATCGACACGCTGACGGGCTGCTTGACGTAGAACGAGGCGTAGAACTCGGGACTGTCCACCGTAGTTACGGTCTGTTCCCAGTAGGGAATGAACCGGTTGAACGGGCTGAACATGTGATAGTTGTTGAACGGGACAAGCTCCCGCTCGCTCAGCAATCCCTCCAGGTAGCCTATCTTGCCGAACCAGCCGGTTCCGCAGTAGCAGTCGTGAAGCCACTGCACACCCGTCCACTGGTCCCACAGATCCGAGAAGCCGTACTTTCGCAGGGTCTCTGCACTGATGCGTCCCTGGCTGAGAAACGCGTTCCAGAAACCCCAGTTCGTGCCCATATACTGCGCTCTGTAGTTGTCCGGGGTAAGGAGGGTGCGATAGGTCGGGTTGTCGGCATTGATGATCGAGTTGCCATTCTCACCATCGTAGTCGCCCACGCAGTAGGACATGAAGATCATCGAAGGTCCCTCGGATGCGTGATACCAGAGCCCTCCGCCTGGGAAGACCACGTTCTGTATGTTGTATATCCGCTTCAAAACCTGCCTGTGTCCCAGCAGGCTCCAAGTGGGGGCAATGGTGCCGTCGGCGCGCTTGTATCCGGCCCCGGCGTATGTGTTGCTGGAACTCCAGGGCATGCTCACGTCGAAGTAGCCGCCGGCCACCGGTTCTTTCTTGAAGTACTCATTGAACCGCCAGATTATGTAGTCCTGCAGGCTCCTCGATTCCGTGGTAACGGGCACACTCCCACGCGACACCGAGTACTTCCCGCGCCAGCGCACGGTCTGATCGGTCAGCCACTCATCGCCGAACTCCTGCATCGCTTCGTCCCTGGCTCCCATCATCATCAGGGTAGTGTGATGTACCGGCCTGTGCTCCACGCCCGGCAGAGTGGTTGACATCCTCGCGCGCTGAACGGAAGACTTGTTTATCCAGTGCTCGTGGAACGGCCTCCACAGCTCCTCCTGGTCCTGCCAGTAGCCCACCACGTGCGCATACCTGCGGAATCTGTCGCCTTCCACTGTGCGCAGCGTCTTTGGCCTGACCGGGGTTGCTATGAAACCGAACGGAATGTCCCTGGCCTCGGTCAGGGTGAACGGTTTGTTCACGAAATCCACGCGGGCTGTGCCGCCCTCGGGCGACGAGGTGACCTTCAGGCAGTTGTTCACGTCAGTGACTTCGTAAGGCCCGGAGGTCTCTGCGCACCACTGGATCCCGCCGATTGCGTTTCCCAGCCAGATGAACTCCGGCGAGCCGACGAAGCCCTCGGGCTTTAGCTTGCCGGTGTTTCGCATCGAGTAGTCGCGGGCATTGATGACATCGCTGAACGCCGGATTGTATGGTATCTCAAATGCAAGCGATCTTACTCGAACGCTTGAATCCGGTATGAGCCTGAGATTGGACCAGACCATACCGTCATACTCAATCCAGAAGCTGTGTTCCACGGTCAGCTTTCCGAGTTTCACGCTTCTGATGCCCTCAAGGCGCGTGTTCGATACTTTGGTCCATCGTATGTCCCCGGCGACCGCGGCCGGCGAGAGCTCCCCTTCCGAGGTCTCGAGTGAAATCCCAATGGGCGAACGCAGGATCGGTTTGCCCTGTGTAGATACGGCCTGAGGGAAGAGCTTGTCGCCAAAATCGTAAACACGGCCCCACACGCTCACGGAGTTGCCGTCGACCTTGATGTCCTGCCAGGGACAAGGTGCATCCTCACCATCAAACCCCAGCGTGTTTCCATACCACTCCGGCATAGGGTTCTTATCGAAAGTGTGGGTGGCTGTCTCGATGACTTTGCCACGCGCCTTGAATACGAACGTGGTCGTGTAGGTTCCGGTGGGCAGAGACTTGGTGGGTATGTCGCGAACAAAATGGTAGTCTTTGAATCCTTTCAGAACCTCGCCCCACTTCTTTGCGCCCGATTTGTCCTTGACCGAGACCTCCGCGACAATCTCCCCTGGCTCGTAGATGGCGTGGTTGGTGAAGCCTACCTCGTATGCCACCTTGTCGTAGGACGGATACTTGCGGAAGTAGACGTCCGCCTCAGTCGGCCGCTGGACCGGATAGCCCGCAACCAGCACATCGGCGTTGGTCTGACTGTCTGTCACCCTGTGAGTGATCGTGTGCGTGCGTGGATCGACAATCCGTCCCGCATACTCGTAGACCACTTTCTCACCGGCGGGAACGGTGACTGTCTTGTCATCGCTCAGTTCGCCGCTGTTGGTTGTCACAGTGCATCGCACCGTCCTGGGCTCTCCAGAAGTGTTTACAAGCTCGGTAACGAAGTGCGGCTTGCCCTGGCCAATCTCGCCGATTGAGACTTGCCTTGCTGTCACGCCGGAGTCCTGGAAGACAACGCGCCCGGCGGGGCTGCACCGTAGTTCGTTTCCTTCGTCACTTGGCGCACGGTTGCCCCAGGCCCAGCTCGCCATCCCGCTGCGAATTGTCTGCCAAATCCGCATGAAGTTCACATACCACACGTCGCCGGCCTTGGGAGCGGGTATGTCGAACGAGTCCAGAGGCAGCGCAATCTCGAGGTGCCAGCCGTCCGTGTCGAGCGTCGACGCGCTGGTCCAGTCCGGGTCCCATGCAAGCTTCCTGAACCCGGGCTCCCCGGGCAGTCTGCGCCCCTCGATGAAGCCATTATCAGTGAACTCATAGTGAGTGTTCAGACCGTTAACGTAGACCCGATAGTAGTCGCCTCCGGGCCTGGGATACTGTATGGAGATCTTGAATGAATCGTCGAAGTCTACTGCGGCGTCGAAGGCGGTGACGCTCTTCTTGAGCATGACAGCAATCATCGCGTTGTTACCGGCAATCTCGCGCGGCGGAGGACAGTGGTAGGCCACGTAGAGGTTGTCCGAGTCATAGGCTAGAAACACGCGGTCCTTGAGATCGGTGAGCTCCCCAAGCATCCCATAGTCCGCGAGCACCCCGGCCAGGTGTGTGAGAGTAGACATGCCGGTCACGGCCGCTGCGTTGTCCCACTCCCCAGTCTTCATGATGCCGTCAATCGCGGGAGGAGTGTCGGCCCTCGGGATTGCCACCTGAAGCGGAAGCTGGAACATTCCTTCCTTGCGCCACAACTCGGCCACCTGTGCGGGCGACAACTGTTTGTTCCAGACCGAGAAATCATCTATCCAACGATTCCACCGTTCCACACCTGCGCCGACCTGTCCCACAACGATCTCACGCACGGACGCGGGCATCGCAAACTTGCCATCGGCCTTCAGCTCGCCATCGATCCAGATAGATGCCGTGCCGCTGCCGTAGTTGATCGTAACCATATGGACCAGCGTGGGGTCGAAGTCTATGGGCAAGGAAATCTCGAGCCCACCTGGAGCCTGCAGAGTCAGCTTTCCGGGTTCAAGCTTCCCAAATGTTACGTTTCCGGACGTGGTACGGAGTTCGAAGAATGTCTCGCGAAGCGGAGAGTGCACATCCCAGTCGCGGAAGTTCACCCTGGTAGGGACGTCTTTCGTGCGGTCTACGGTTTGGGTGTAGTCCCATCCCTGACCGCGGAACCAGAACGTGATCGCTCCTGAGTCAGAAGGCACACGGTCCTTCGCCTCAAACAACACCGCCTGGTCTGTCTCTCCGGTGGGCATCATCAACCACATGCTTGCTACCCAGCCTTCGAGGTTCTCGAACATTCGCACCGTGCGCGAACTCAGGGCCTTGCCAACCTCGTCTTTGTTGGCGTTTGCCCGGACAGAACCGACGTCCTTACCAGGGGTCGCGCTGTAGACGGTTGTTAGTGCGACGGTCCTGGCCGCCATGCTTTCGGTGCCGTCGATGCCGCTGAAGTCGAGGTGGAACGTCCGGAGATCCTTCATCTCCACAGATGCTGAGGCTCCGGCCAGCGTCATCGTGAGCAGGGCAAAGATAACCGCGGTCAACCATCGACTGCAAATGCTGGTATGCATATCAAGTCTCCTTTAAGTCACGGCTAGAAACCACTGAATAGACGTATAATCGTAGTATGCACGTTTAGCCTTGGTTTGTCAAGAGGTATCGAAGTCCATTTTTTCGGTTTCTTCGCCATCTAGCGACCACCCGAGTCTCAGGTCGGGCTTTGCCAAAAACGGGCTTCGGGAGGTATAATACACGCAGCGAAGAACATTCACAGACTAACCGAATCACAGAGGTGAACTCACAAAATGGCAAGAGAGATTTCGTGCCTGCAAAGAGCCCGTGCATCGTATGAGCCGAAGCTTCCGAAAGCGCTGCGCGGTGGTAGCATCAAGATAGAGCTGGGAGCGTCTACCGAACCCGCAACCGATAAAGCCGAGATCAAGAAGCTTTTTCCGCGAACCTATGGGCAAAGCGAGGCGAAGATAGTTGCCGACACCAGTGATCTGCCGACAGCCGCTCTGAATGTTGGGGTGGTATTGTCCGGCGGCCAGGCCCCTGGAGGACATAACGTCATCGCGGGTCTGTTCGATGCGCTCAAGGCCGCAAATCCTAAAAGCAGGCTATATGGTTTCCTGAAAGGTCCCAAAGGTGTCATAAAGGGCAAGTACATGGAACTGACCGCCGAGGTTATCGCGCCCTATCGCAATACCGGCGGTTTCGATATGATCATGAGCGGGCGTGACAAGATCGAGAAGCCTGAGGACCTCGCTGCCTGCCAGGACAACCTCTCAGCCCTCGATCTCGACGGACTGGTGGTGATTGGAGGCGATGACTCCAACACGAACGCCGCCGTCCTGGCCGAGTATCTGGCGAGCAATGACGCCAAGACCCGCGTGATAGGCGTCCCCAAAACGATCGACGGAGATATGAAGAACGAACAGATAGAGTGTTCGTTCGGTTTCGACACGGCCGCCAAGACCTACTCAGAGCTGATCGGCAATATATGCCGCGATGCCACCAGTGCTGTGAAGTACTGGCATTTCGTCAGGCTCATGGGCAGGGCAGCCAGCCACGTGACACTGGAATGCGCCCTGCAGACACACCCGAACATCACGCTCATCTCGGAAGAGATTCAGGAGAAGGGCACCACGCTTGGCGAGATAGTCGACTACATCGTGGATGTGATTGTCAAGCGGGCGGAGGCTGGAAAGAATTATGGCATTCTTGTGGTGCCGGAAGGCTTGCCGGAGTTTATCTCTGACATCAAGATACTCATTGATGAACTCAGCGCCATTCTGGGCAAGAAGAAAGACTATCTGCAGCAACTCGGCGACCATTCTGAGCGACTGCAGTACCTCAGTTCTGAACTGACGGCACACAGCGCCCAGGTCTACTCGTCGCTTCCCACTGAGATTCAGGCAGTGCTGCTTGTGCGCGACAGCCACGGCAATGTGCCGTTGTCTCAGGTCGAGACAGAGCGCCTGATCATAGACCTGGTCTCCGATAAGCTTCGGGAAATGAAGGCACAAGGCGAGGCCAAAGACGTGAAGTTCAGTGCGCTGGGTCATTTCTTTGGATATGAGGGTAGATGTGCCGCGCCGACGAACTTTGACGCCGATTACTGCTACTGCCTTGGTTACGCAGCCGCGCAGCTTGTTCGCGGCGGTCTGACGGGCTACACCGTAAATGTGCAGAACCTTGTCAAAGACCCTGATGAATGGGTAGCGGGTGGAACTCCGGTCACGATGATGCTGAACATGGAATCGCGCGAAGGCAAGTCTGTGCCGGTGATCAAGAAGGCACTCGTGGATACGTCTGGCAAACCATTCAAAGAGCTTGCAAAGCATCGCGAGAAGTGGGCTCTGGAAGACGAATACCTGTTCCCTGGTCCGATCCAGTACTTTGGCTGTGCCGAGGTCTGCGACAGACCCAGTCTGACCTTGCTTCTGGAAAAGGCATAGGGCAAACTGGGGGATTTGGATGGACGGGGTGGACGTGGATAGACAGAATGGACATCGACTATGCTTCGCGGACGTTTGTCCCGAAGCCCCGCGCCGAGTGGTCTTCGGGGCATGCGCCCGCGAAGTATCTACACACTATGCTTCGGGACCGTTTCCGTCCCGAAGCATGGCCCTCAGCATCGGTCCCACACCTGCCAATGCCTAATGACCTGACCCTCGAATTGTGCGAACCCGCAGTCAACCCGCCCGGCAAGCCGCTCAACGAAGAGCTGCGCAGCTTCTGCACGTTTGGCCGTGAAAGCACAGAGTATAACCTGGCCGGCGTGCCGGTATTCGTGAACGAGTTCTGGACAGCAAAGCAGCGCGACGCAAGCTCCCTGCACGAAGTAAGCTATCGGGCGTGCTTCAAGCCCCAACTTCCCCGCTTCTTCATAGAACGGCTTACCTCACTTGGAGACACGGTCTACGATCCGTTCATGGGACGCGGGACGACGCTGATTGAAGCCGCCCTGACTGGACGCGTGCCGCTGGGCTGTGACGTGAACCCACTGAGCACAGTGCTGGTGGCGCCGCGTCTGGAGCCGCCTGAGATGAGGGAAGTGGCTGAGAGGCTTACGACCATAGATCGAACCCACCTGCCGCCGCTGCCCGATGACCTTCTGGCTTTCTACCACCCTGACACGCTGACAGAGATCTGCGCCCTGCGTGAGCACTTCATTGGAAAGGAGCGCGAGGGAACGCTGGACAGGGTAGACCGGTGGATAAGAATGGTCTCGGTTAACAGGCTTACAGGCCATTCACCCGGGTTCTTCAGCGTGTACACGATGCCGCCAAATCAGGCGGTTTCGGCGGAAGGACAGCGGAAGATAAACGCTCGCCGCAAGCAGGTTCCTCCGAAGCGGGACATAGACGCGATCATATTGCGCAAATCGCAATCTTTGCTCAAGGACTGCCGTCAGTCTACTCGTCGCATGCTTGCATTGACTGAGGGTAATTCACGTCTGCTGACAGGCGATTGTGCCAGTACTCCCGCCATTGCCGAAAGCTCCGTGAAACTTGTGGTTACGTCGCCTCCATTTCTGGACGTAGTAGACTATGCCAAGGATAATTGGCTGCGCTGCTGGTTTTGCGGAATTGACCCCAGGAGCATACACATTTCCGTGATAAAGGGCATCGACGCGTGGAGAGACAAGATGCGCTCGGTGTTTGCGGAGCTCGAGCGAGTCCTGGTTCCGGGTGGACACATAGCATTTGAGGTCGGCGAAGTGAGGAACGGCAAGGTCAGACTTGAAGAGGTCGTTCTTGAGGCGGTGAGCGGGCTGCGATATGAGCCGGTGTGTGTTATGGTGAACGAGCAGGACTTCACCAAGACCGCCAACTGCTGGGGCGTCTCCAACAACACCAAGGGCACGAACACAAACCGGATTGTTGTACTGAAAAAAGTCTGAACACGATTGAAGGGATTCAGAGACGCACAGGATGGTGAGTCCCTCCATTGTCAATTGTCCCCGATAGGGCGCGATTTGAAATCGCGCCCTATCGGGGATCAACCATTTCCAAGAACTCTCCCTCAGACATCACTTTCACACCCAAGGAAGTCGCCTTTTCAAGCTTTGAACCTGCCTTCTCGCCAGCGACAACCAGGCTGGTGTTCTTTGAAACAGAAGAAGACGGGCTCCCGCCCAGTCTGCGGACTATCGCCTCAGCCTGGTCTCGGGTAAGGCGCTCAAGGGCGCCAGTGAAGACCACCGATTGTCCCGCAAACATTCCGGATTCATCTCTGGACTCGCCTCTGGGGTCTATTCCCGCTGCCCTGAGCTTCTCAAGGACTCTCTTTGTCTCATCCTGCCTGAAGAACCGCGCTATGCTGTCCGCTACCACTGGTCCCACATCGGGCACCTCCGCCAATTCGTTCTCCGAGGCCGCGGCAAGCGCGTCTATGGTTGTGAAGTGTCGGGCCAACGCCGCGGCGGTGCGTTCGCCAACGTGCCTTATTCCCAGCGCATATATGAGTCTGGACAATGGGGCCTGCTTACTCTTCTCAATCGCGGCCACAGCATTCTCAGCGGACTTGCTGCCCATCCTGTCAAGGGCGCACAACTGCTCCACGGTAAGCGAGTAGATATCTGCCGGGTCGCCGATGAGATTGGCCGCGATCAACTGGTCGATAAGCGCCGGCCCGACGCCATCGATGTCCATTGCGCCGCGCGACGTGAAATGAATCATGGTTTCGCGAATCTTAGCTGGGCAGGCTATTCCCACGCACCTGGCGACGGCCTCCCCCTCCGCTCGCTCGACGTCAGCGCCGCACACCGGGCAATGGTCGGGCATCACGAACTCGACCTCATCTCCGGTGCGCTTCTCCGCGACGACCTCAACAACCTCCGGTATTACCTCTCCGGCGCGCTGCACAACGACCGTATCGCCCACGCGCACGTCCTTCCTGCGGACTTCATCCTCGTTGTGCAGAGTAGCCCTTGATACCGTGACCCCGCCGACCTCGACCGGCTCCATTATGGCAACCGGAGTCAGAGCCCCTGTCCGGCCGACCTGCACCCGTATCTCGGTAACCACAGTGGTAGCCTGCTGCGCAGGATACTTGAACGCCACTGCCCATCTCGGGCTGCGCGCCACAGCGCCAAGCTCGGATTGCAGCGTCAGTGAGTTCACCTTCACTACCATGCCGTCTATGTCGTATGGCAGTGTTTCCTTCTTCTCAGCCCACCCCGCAATGTACTCGCAGACATCGTCAATCGTCGCGCATACGCATACGTTCGGGTTGACCCGAAACCCCCAACTCTCAAGAATGGACAGTATCTCGTGCTGAGTCACGAATGCCCTGCCTTCACAAGCTCCTATTCCGTAGCAGAACATATTCAGCCTGCGTTTTGCGGTGATATTGGGATCAAGTTGCCTCAGACTGCCTGCGGCAGCGTTGCGGGGGTTCGCAAAAGTGGGTTCGCCGCTCTGTTCCCGGTCTTCGTTGATGCGGCGGAACTCCTCGTGGAAGAGAATGACTTCCCCGCGGACTTCAACGGTCGACGGGATCGGGTCTGTTCCGCCCGTTCCTGCTTCCACTGGAATCCGGAGAGGCACGCTCTTCACAGTCTTCAGGTTGGCAGTGATGTTCTCGCCGACCGTGCCGTCACCTCGCGTGGCCCCGGCGGCCAACACTCCGTCGACGTAGGTGAGCGACACAGCCAGTCCGTCGAATTTGAGCTCACAGACATACTCGACATCCGAGTCCGGGTCCAGACCGAGGAACCGCTTAACACGCTGGTCAAAGGCCCGCAGTTCATCCTCACCCATCGCGTTCTGGAGGCTGAGCATAGGGACGATGTGTGTGTGCGGGGCAAGCTCGGACTGAACGGTGGCCCCTACTCGCTGGGTAGGTGAGTCGGGCGTTATGATGGACGGATACGTCTGCTCAAGTTCCTGAAGTCGACGCATCAGCTTGTCGTATTCAGCGTCCGAGATGTCAGGCTGGTCCTTTACGTAGTAGAGGTAGTCGGCGCGGTCGAGTTTCCTGCGCAGGACATCCGCTTCGTCCGCAATGTTGTGGGGCACGCTCTTCTCAGACATGGAAGACGCTGGCAGCTAGCCGCTTTTCAGGATTCTTCGCAGTTTGAAACAATCCTTCTGGCGCTGCGCAACCTCCTGGTCCGTCATGACTCTGTTGTGGCGGGAATCGAACCTGGACGCTTCCAGAATGCCATCCACAACGTGACTCTTCGGGATGGTCCTGAATATGTGCATCCGGCGCTGGTAGTCCTTCCAACTGAGCTTGCCTTTGACATACAGTATGGACGCCAAAAGGTGGGCCATCTCAGAACGCTTCTTTCCCTGCAGTTCATCCCGCGAGAATATATGGTCTGAGAGATAGTCATACTCCAGATTGTATGGTGGATCATCCCGGAATAGTTCACTGAGCAGAGTGGTCGCCCGCCAATTGAGAATGACGCGCCGTCCGTGGGTAGTGTAAAGTACTTTTATCTCCGCATCATAGATGTCCGTCTCGACACCATCGGACGTCACTACGCCGAACTTCTTGAGCGTGCGGTAGAGCCTTGGCTGCCCGGGTTTCGAGGCGGCGTTCTCTATGCCGGCAATGTCGGAATCCGAGACGGCCAGTACCTTTGCATAGCAGTTGCTCAGATGCTCGCTCTCCTTGCGCAGATCTCCCCGCAGGCGAATGTAGTCACCGACCTGAAGATGCAGGTCAACCCCGTCCTTGGCTATTCTGGACGTCACGTCCTCCCGGGCGAGGATGTCCTTCAGAGCACTTCTGATGAAGTCGTTCTGGTTGGGACTGGACAGCGCCCTGGCAATGGCCTCAGCGAGGCTCGCCTGCTCCTGACCGCCTTCTGCAATCCGCGTCGGGTATTTCCTGGATATCCTGGCTGCCGAAGTGGCGCACTTGATCTTGTCCTCTACCACCCTCACGAATTCCTGGTTGCGGACGTTGCGGATGGAGTATACCCAATGCGGGACCGGAGTAGGAATCACATCTACGGCGATAATCTCGCCAAGCGTGCGCTCGTGACCGTGCCGACCGTAGCTTTGCCTGGGCAGTTTGGGGTCGGAGTGTTCGTATACTACGAGCCGTCCTATGCTGTATTTGTAGTCGTCAAGCATCGTCGTGGCCCTCTCTACTACTATTATACTCAGCCAGACGAAATCGTCAAATCCGCGCGACGCACGGCGTGCGCAGTGCCGGTGAACTCACGTAATCCTTGACCCAGATTGGTTCCTCTACGCTTTCTCGAATCAGTTGTTGGGGCACGTGAGCGGCCGCAGCGTGCCCAGGGCTAAACTATTCGGCTCTGTCTTCCGATTCATTTACATGGAAGTACTGCGCGAAAGGAATCTAGGATTGGTCGAAGAAGAAGTCGTAAAGACTCAGCCGAATATGTCCGGTCTTGAGAAAGCCTCAGTCCTGCTGATAACACTGGGGGCTGAGATATCTTCGGCTGTACTCCAGCAGCTCACGCCCGACGAGATCGAAAGACTCGCGGCTGAGATTCTCCGCCTCAAGAAGATTGACCCCAAGACACGCAGGCGTGTCCTTGACGACTGCCGCAAAACCATTCTTGAAAGTCCCGAGTTCGGCGGCATGGAGTATGCCCAGACCGTGCTCTCGCAGGTGTTCGGCGAAACCAAAGCGCGTGAAGTGCTGGGAAAACTGGCGGCCGGTGGCGGCGTAGGGACGCTTCGTTGGATCCGCAGCATATCCCCTCGCCAACTCGTGCACGCCATCCGAAACGAGCGGCCGCAGGTCGTGGCGCTGGTAATTGGCCATCTGCCCCCGGAACAGGCCGCGGAGGTGCTTTCTGCGCTGCCGGAAGACATTCAGGGACAGGTAGTGTTGCGCCTGACAACTATGCAGCCTACCGACCCGGAAGTCATCCGCTATCTAAACCAGACCCTCCACCTCAGGCTGGCTTCTTCAGACAACGCCGCGATGACCGAGGTGGGCGGAAACGACGCCGTGGTTCAGATACTAAACGCCATAGACCGCAGCTCTGAAAAGAAGATTCTGGACTATCTTACAGGCGTTGATGAAGATGTTGCCAACAGCATAAAAGAGCAGATGTTTGTTTTCGAAGACCTTCTCAATCTGGATGACCGTGCGATCCAGGCAGTCCTCCGTGAAGTGCCTCAGGAAGACTTGCGGCTGGCCCTCAAAGGCGCATCGCCGGAAGACAGGGATGTGTTCTTCCGAAACATGTCACAGCGCGCCGCAGAGACTCTGAAAGAGGACCTGGAAGCCACGGGCCCTGTCCGATTGCGTGACGTTGAGGCAGCGCAGGGCCGCATAGTCATCGTTGCCCGCCAACTGGACGAAGCTGGAGAGATCAGCCTGCGTGAGAGCAACGAAGAAGTTGTCGTCTAGGGAGTCCGACTCCGAGAGGTCGCTGCAGGTTTGATTCGCGTTGAGCAGGACGGCATATTCGTCGCGAGTTTCCACAGCCAGTCTGTCATTGTAAGCCCGAGGCATCCTGCGTAGAAGGAATACTCAATGGTTGTGGGGAACACCCTCAGAAGTTGCGCTTCTTACTGGATGATCTGGGGGTGGAGTCGTTGGGCAAGAGTCGGTTCGTCACGATAGTCGTGACTTTGGTCGCTGCGGCGGTGGTAGCCGCGCTCTGGAAGTTCAACCGCAGTTCGGACTCCTACAACCAGTATCTGGTTGGCAACCTCGTTGGTCTGTTCTTTGTGCCGATGCTGACCATCCTGCTTGTGTTTCGGTCGGATCCCTCCAAATTCGGATTTGCGTGGTCTTCCTCAACATCGGCCTGGCTTTTTGTTGCAGCGGCTTATGTAGCGCTGTCCATCGCAATGCTGGCGGTCGCGGGCAGGCAGGACTTCCAGAGCTACTACCCATTGTTCAAACGCTACCCTGAGTTCTCCGGGTTCTTCGCGTCCTATCCCCGGGTGAATCCATACATCACCGTTCCGATGGCGATGCTTTTTGCCGAAGTCAGCTACGGAATGTACCTTTTCTGCTGGGAGTTCTTTTTTCGTGGATATCTTCTCTTTGGACTTGTCAGATCCATCTACTGGCCTGCTGTTGTGGTCCAGGCAGTTGCATTCGGTCTGCTCCACATAGGGAAACCTACGATGGAGGTGGCCTCGTCGTTTGCAGCCGGTATAATACTGGGTGTGCTTGCTCTGAAAGCGAAGTCGTTCGTGCCCTGCTTCGTATTGCACTGGGCGGCGTCCGTCACGTTCAACCTGTTGGTAGTATACAGAGCGCGCTAGCAGGTGATGGCCTCGTGCTTCACCGCACGGGCGCAGGGGGGATTGACAACTTGCGCGCTATTGGTGTATCTTATAGTTAGCTTTAAGGAGGAATCCCGATTTGGAGAGCATTCGTCTCGCAACTGCCACAAAGGAAGTCGACGGGTATACCATTCTGGTGCTCAACGGCGAGGTAGACGTTTACACGGCTCCGCAGTTCAGAGAAGCTATCGACAAGGTGCTCACGCAAGGTCAGTTACACCTGATCCTCGAGATGTCCGGGATTTCGTATATCGATAGCAGCGGGTTTGGAATTCTGCTGTCAGCCATAAAGCGAATTCGCCCCAAAGGCGGTACGGTCAACCTGATCGCCTGCAACGCGGCGATTGACCGTGTGCTGCCCATCACCAAGCTCAACACCGTATTCAATGTTGTCGACACCCTCGATCAGGTTCTCACAGCCGTCAAACCCTGAGAACCTGACACTTGCTTTTCTGGGACTCGCAGACTCCCTGAGCGCACGTCTGGGGCACTCCTATGAAACTGCTTGACGCTACCTTCGACCCGTTTGACCCATCGCCGCACGGCGGCAAACCGATCATTGTGCTTATGAGCGGCGGGGTAGACAGCTCCGTTGCCGCAATGCTCCTGCGCGACTCAGGCCGTCAGGTTGTGGGAGTCACGATGAAAATCCCGACGGCACGTGACTGCGACTACTCCAGATCGTGCTGCGGCATGGAGGCGGGGTATGTCTGCCGCGAACTGCGAATCCCTCACTACTATCTTGACGTGGGGGGGGAGTTCGACGATCTGGTGATCAAGCCTTTTGCCCGCGACTACCGCCAGGGACGCACCCCAAGTCCCTGTGTCGACTGCAACAGCGAAGTGAAGTTTGGTGTTGCCTGGGAGTTTCTGCGCGGCGCTTTCGGCATCGACGATCTGGCTACCGGTCACTATGCTCGCATCGGAGATGAGCAGGGACGGGCCTGTCTATGCCGTGGGCGGGATCACACTCGCGACCAAAGTTACTTCCTTTATGGTATCCGGGCGGAGAAGCTCTCCAGCCTCCTGTTTCCGCTTGTGGACTACTCGAAGGACCAGGTCAGGCAGATGGCGGCGTGCGCGAGACTGCCGGTGGCGAGAAGGTCGGACAGCATGGAATTGTGCTTCGCCGGCGAGGGTGACTACCGCAAAGCCCTGGGTCTCGAATCTCGTGCAGGGGAGATTTACGACACGGCTGGCCGTGTTATAGGGCAACATCAGGGGATCGAAAACTTTACTATCGGGCAGCGCAAGGGCATAGGCATAGCCGCGCGTGAGCCGCTGTATGTGGTGCGAATATCTCCGGAACAAAACTCCATTACCGTGGGAACCGCCGATGACGCTATGTCCACCGACGTAGTTGCGTGCCACGTAAACGTCCTTATACCCGACCTGCTTGTCTCCGGGACGCATTTGTACGGGAAGATCAGATCACAGGGCGAGCCGGCGCAGTGTGAAATACAAGATTTCGATGGCCGGGAGCTGAGTGTGCGGTTTTCCGAGCCGCAGTTTGCCCCGACGCCGGGCCAACGGCTTGTTCTCTACAGTGACAGGGAGTGCGTTGTTGCGGGTGGCGTGATCAGCCCTGGTTCGGCTCCGGGGTCAGCCGTCTGACAGTCACGCGCTCCACCAACTGTTCTACATCAGCCCTCTTGCCTATGTCGGTCCCGTCACTCATCGCGGTGGCGGCTCCCGTCGCGGAACCGTACTTCAGGGCGTCCTCGATCGACTTGCCTTCTTCCAGAGCCCACAGAATTCCCGCGGTCATCGAGTCGCCCGAGCCAATTGTGCTGATGGACTTGACCTCTGGCGCGGAGACGTCATAGATCGCCCCTTCATACGCGGCAACGGAGCCACGTTTGCCCAGCGAAATCACTGCCAGCTCAACCCCCATTTCGGCGATTTTCAGTGCTCCGCGGGCCACGTCTGCCTTTGAGGAGAACTCAGTGTCCAGGAGCCGCGATGCCTCCGCGAGATTGGGCTTGACCATAAACGGTCTCGCCTTCAGGCCTTGGACCAACGGCTCGCCGTCGGTGTCCAGGACAGCGCGCGCTCCGCCGTGTGCGGCAATCTGAATCAGTGCGTCGTAGATGTCCGGCCCAATGCCCGGCGGCAGGCTGCCTCCGAAAACCATGTAGCTGCTCGTCCGGGACGCGTCCTTCGCACGCTCAAGAAGGGCAACCAGGTTCGAGTGCTCCACACTTCCTCCGAGCTCATTGAACGTGGTCGGAGGCACATCGGATGACTCCTCGACGGCTATGCACGTTCGTGTGGATTTTGCGATGTCTATGCGGGTGAGAGGGATACCTTCTCTATCGAGAACGCCGGCAATGAAGTCACCCGTCTTACCCCCTAGAAACGTGATCACCTGGGTAGAAGCCCCCAGCTCGTGCAGCATGCGAGAGCAGTTGACCCCTTTGCCGCCAGCATCAATCTCTTCCTTGAGCACACGGTTGGTGTCGTTGGCTACCAGTTTGTTGACATAGATGGTCTTGTCGAGAGAGGGGTTGAGTGTAATCGTAGAGATCATTGTCAGTGCCTTCCCGGACGTTTGCTGTGAAGATGGAATGCACTGTGCTTCGGGACAGTTGTCCCGAAGCACAGCAAAATCGCGCCCGATAAGGGGCGTTCGGTTCCACCGAGCATTCTCAGTTGAGTTTGCCGGCGCAGGCTATCCGCCGAGGAATGTCCGCACTTCTTCGAGCTGACCAGCAGAGCCCAGGAGCTCGTTTCGGCTGGCGATGAACTTCGCATATTCCTCGATGAATACTTTGCCGATCGGCCGGAAATCGAATACTTCCGGTTTGTCGCGGAACATCTCGCGGTGAACTCTTGTCCACACCAGCCGTCCGTCGGTGTCGATGTTGATCTTGCACACACCCTTCTTCGCTGCGGGCAGGTACTGGTTGGGGTCGACCCCGCTCGCGCCTTTGAGTGTACCACCGGCAGCATTGATGCGCTCGACCTCGTCCTGCGGGACCGATGATGAACCGTGCATGACCAGCGGGAAGCCCGGGACCAGTTTCTGTATGCCTTCGATAATCTCGAAGTGCAGGGATTGACTGCCGGAGAATTTAAAGGCTCCGTGGCTTGTGCCAATTGCGCAGGCCAGACTATCGCATCCAGTCCGCTCAATGAACTCCGCGGCCTGTTTGGGGTCTGTCAGGTGGGCCTTGTCCTGGTCGACACTGATGTCTTCTTCAACGCCGCCCAACTGTCCCAACTCGGCTTCCACACTGATTCCCTTCGCGTGGGCACGGTCAACGACCCGTTTTGTGATGGCGATATTGTTCTCGAACGACTCGTGGCTTGCATCAATCATCACGGAGGAGTAAAACCCGGAGTCGATACAGTCGTAGCAGGTCTCCTCGTCGCCGTGGTCAAGATGCACCGCGAATATGGACTCGGGGAAGATATCGCCTGCGGCGCGGAGCATAGCTTCCAACAGAAGCTTGTGTGTGTAGCTGCGTGCGCCCTTTGATATCTGGATAATGAACGGTGCCTTGGAATCCATATTGCCGCGGAAGAGCCCCATGGTCTGCTCCGCGTTGTTGATGTTGTATGCTCCCAAAGCATAGTTGCCGTACGCGTGTTTGAATAGATCCTTTGTGGTAACGATCATCGAATGCGCTCCTTGAGGTTAGATCAGGCCTGTTCTATGAGGCCGTAGTGTCCATCGTCTCGTTTGTAGACCACGCACACGTTGTTAGATTCGGCGTCTGTGAATAGATAGAAGTCGTGGTGGAGAAGCTCCATCTGCTGGGCCGCCTCCTCCGGCGCCATCGGCTTCATCGTGAAGCGCTTGACGCGGACAATGGTCGGGCGATCTTCTGCCTCTTCCTCAGCGGTTGGTTCCTGCTCAGAGCCATAAGCCTCACTCATCATCTGGCTCTTCATATCTTCTTTTTCCTTGGGACCCTCTTCTACGGACTTGCCGAATCTTCTGTGCTTGAACTTCTTGACGCGGGTCTCGAGTTTTTCAACCACCTGATCGATTGAACCGTACATGTCCGTGCCCTGTCGTTCCTCGCCCCGCAGAAGTATGCCGTCGCCCTCCAACTGGATCTCGACTATATGCATGCCGCGTTGCACCGACATCGTGACCACTGCTTCCTTGATCTCGTGGAAGTACTTTTCCAGTTTGTGGACTTTCTTGCTAACATATTCCTGAAGGGCCTCAGTGGGTTCCACATTTCTGCCCTTAACACTTATCAACATGACTGGGGAAACTCCTTTCAGATGGCTCCGAATTTGCCCATGAAGTTTAGCATGCCATCGCTGCCAGTGTCAAACCGAACTCGGGTTTTGGCGCCGCGGTTCCTCCATCGGGCGAGTAGTCAGATTCCTACTATTAGAGTTTACCCAGATTGGCTTGACACCATTCCGTGAAAGCAGTACATTTGGTACAGGAGAACACCGAATTCGGGGAATCGGCGAAAGCCTTCTCCCCGCTGCGAGATCCTCCAAGTGCTTTTTGCCCAGGTACGAAAGTCGGCTGCAGGGACGCAGTTGGCCCCACAGGAAGTGAACCCCGTAAGGCTCAGTATCGGAAAATCGCGTCCGGAGCCAAATTCTGGTATTTCTCACAGTAGCAGAAGGGAATTCGTGTGAGGTATACTGGAGTTGGTGGCATGATGAAAACCGTAAGAGACGTGATGACAGCAGGTGTGGTTTCGGCAAGCCCTTCGGCTCGCGTCCGCACGGCTGTCATTTTGATAAAAGGTCACAACGTAGGCGTGCTGCCAATAGTGGAAAGCAACGACCTTGTGATAGGTGTGGTTACACGGCATCACCTGCTCGGGGAGCCTGACGACATCGCCGTGTCAGAGCTGATGTCGACCGACTTTACGTCCGTGGACCCCAACGCAACCGTAGCCGAAGCTGCGGAGATTATGCGCAAGGCGGGTACCAGTTTCCTGCTGGTTATGGAGAACTCCAAACTGGTTGGGATTGTCTGCTACGGAGACCTCGTTCCTGAACTGGGCAAGACATACGATCCTCTCACTGGTCTGCCCTGGTCCGACACCTTCCGCGAGTGGGCAGTTGCCGCACTGAAGCGGGGAGTGGAAATCACCATCATCTTCTTCGATCTGGACAGGTTTGGCACGCTCAACAAGCTGTACGGTCATGTCGTGGGCGACAAAGCGCTGATTGATGTGGCCGGGGCGATACGGCAGAGTGTTGACTACGAGCAGGACTGCGCGTGCAGGTACGGAGGAGACGAGTTTGCCATAGTCACAACACGCAGCTTCGAGGACGCGGAGCGGATGGCTCTTAGCATTCAGCAGGGTATCGCCGAAATCAGCATCGCCGAGGTCCCGGACGGAGTGCGTGGTACCTTCGGGATTTCCGGCGGTAGACGCACCGAAGAACGCCAGGACATCCATTATGCGGCAACCATCGACAACCTCATAACCAAGGCCAGTAAGGACTGCATATCCAGAAAGCCCGCTGATTCAGTCGATAGCGTCAGTAGTGTCGGACAACAGCAGGCTCCGCAAGAAGCTGTCGAGATTGAGGAAATAGTGGCGGACGACTCCGCGCAAGCGCCGCCCCAGCCCCCTCCTGCTGCGCAGCCGTCAGATGCACGCGCCCGCCGCCCTGTTTCAGGACGCTTGAGTATCGACAGTGTGACAGTAACCACGGCCGGCGCAAGCGTAAAGGCCAGCGTGCGCGTATCTGCCGGCGAGGCTGCATTTGACGGTGAGGCCTCGGCGTTCAATTCGCACGCCGACGGCATCGCGAGGGTAGCGGCGGAGGCGTGCGCGAATGCCCTGAGCTCGTATGTGCCGGCCGGGCACGCAATCCAGCTTGAGGACTTTGCGGTCACGGCGATCAGGGGTGGTGAGGAGATGACTACGTGCGTGCTCGCGTATGTGGCTCCAAGCTCAGTCGAACGTAACGCCGGTTCAGCGATTGTGCGTATGGGCGACAAGAACCGGGCCGCCGCCGCGTGCGTGCTCGCGGCAATCAATCGCAGACTCACAATGTTTGGCGTCTTACCAGGCGCCGAATCCGATTCCGAAGACCAGGCGGCGCCTTAACCCGCTTCGTTTGCCCGCAAGCACGATTTCCTCACGGCCTGTCACCTCGAATGTCGTTAGTTGCGGTTACTCCTGCCGGGCGACACGCTCGCGTTGCTCTGAACGGTGCGGGTTAATCCCGCAAAACCACGCTCTGTTGCCAAAAACGGGCATTCTGTGGTATTATATTGCCTAGTCTGGCGTCGGGGCGCGGATTCCGCGTGCAAGTTCTGGCAGCCTGGTAGACGCAAATCCGCAGCTCGGAGGGATTCAATTGGCAGAGAAAAAAGGCAAACTAAGTAAGACCGGTAGAGCATCAACTCACTTTGGCACCAAAGATCAGACTGGGCCAGTAATAGAGAACGACAGTTCCCGCGGGAAGGTCTTCGTAGAGGTGAAGAACCTGTTGGTGGAGTCTAAGATCGGATTCCAGAATATCAGTTCCAGTCACCCGGTTATTATCAACAAAGGCAGTTTTGACGAAGCCGTGGCGGCTATCAAGGGCGCTCTGGTTGAGACGGGCAAGTATGGAGTAGAGAAGGAAGAGCCAGGTCACGTGGTCTTCCTGGAGAATGCTCCGAAGGATCCCGGGCGAATGGTTGTTAAGGAAAGCCCGTTTTCCTGGTACGCAGCCGGCTAGTCCAATATCCCGAAAGAACAAATGACACAAGAGTGCCGGTGAGTCCGGGTTCTGGAATTG
Organism: uncultured bacterium; assembly: GCA_964431685.1. Classification (GTDB taxonomy): domain Bacteria; phylum Armatimonadota; class UBA5829; order UBA5829; family UBA5829; genus CAYSLA01. The sequence continues at coordinate 39,830 of CAYSLA010000003.1, forward strand.
CCGGTTTGTGTCGCGAACATACGTATGATCGGACCGATTGAACAAATCGGTCCGATTCGGCACATGGCACCTTGAGAGTTCTGGCGAGGATCATCAACGATATGGCCGGTGCGCACGTGCCGAACCTCTTCTACAGGCGCCAAAGGCCGCTACAGACCCAGCGACCTCATCAGATTACCCAGCATGATCGATGCAATAGTGATCACCAGTGCCACCGCTCCGGGGGCAGCGCCGATCAGCGTCCACCAGTAGATGTCCAGGCCGTTGGCCTTCAGGGGAACGACCGGAGGGTCCACCACCACAAATTGCGGCCCACGGCTCTGCGCTATCAGTTCCGCTTTCACGTATTCGCCGCGAACCAGAGTCAACCGGCTGCGCTGATCCCGCAGATCTAGCTCCAACTGCGCGTATTTCGCTTGCGCTCCCGGCAGCGACTGAAGCTTCTCCTGTACGGATGTTTCCGCGTTGGCCAGACCCTGGACCTTTGCCTTGGCGGTAACGGCAGCCAGGATGGAGTCCTTTACATAGGGAGAAGCTCCGGACTTCAAGCCGCTCAACTGCCTGGATATCTCAGCATTCAGCTCATCTCTTGCCACACTCAGGTTTGCCCTTGCCGCCACCACCTCGGGTCTTTTTTCGGTATACGTCTGCCTCAGAGTTGCCAGCGATGTTTCAAGCTCCACCACTCTGTTGTATATTATCGAGATCATGGATTTCTCGCTGCCGATTGGATCCTGTGCGTATGAGATCATCTTCTCAGCCTGGCTGGACAGCGATTTCGCGTGAGATTCCGCCGCTGCCGCCTCAATCCGTGCAGTGTAGAGATTCTTCAGTGTATCTGAGTATATCTCTCCTATAGTCCGGAGTTGCACATCCGGCGGCGCTCCTCCAAGCGACTTCTGAAAGTCAACCAGTTCCTTCTGAGCTCTTGCCGCGTCACTTTCCGCCTTATTAAGGCTCTTCTTCAGAAGACTCAGGTTCCTGCCGGCGGGATCGAGACTCAGGGCCTCGACGGACTCCGTAAGAATGTCAATAGCCGAAGTCAGTATCTCCTCTGCCCGGCCTGGGTCATAGTCCGTAATGCTGATCTTCAGGTCACCACTCAACCCCTCGCTGCACACGAAGCTGCGTTGAAACTGTCGAATCGCTTTCTCTTCATTCAGGCGCCAATGCTTGGCCAGATTGAACCTCTTTATCAGCGTCGTAGCCGTCTTCCTGCTCTTGAGAATCATCCCCGCAGTGCTCGGAGAAGAACCGGGCTGCGGCATCTGCAGAACGCCCTGCATCAGCGGAAGTGACGGCTGATCGACTGACCCTCCTCCAGTGCCGGGCGCACCCCCGGATGGCCCCGAACTCTGAGCGGGAAACCCGCCGGAGCCCGAAGGGCGTGAGCTTCCGGGAAAGAGTATGGACGCGTAGGAAGTGTACTCCCGCCGGATCAGCAGCCATCGCACTGTGCCCAGAACGGCTCCTGCAAGGGCCACGATTGCCAGAATCTTGATGAATCTTTTCTGCTTGTGATTAAACATAGCTACTTACACTCCATCCGGACCGGCTAATCGAACGAACGTATTACCAGGGCCACGCCCAGGAGATCGGCAAGTATGTCTGCGGTTGTCCGCTGGATCCTGGGCTGGACAACCTGGTATTTCGATGCGACCACGATCACATCACCCGGATCGATGACTTTGGTTCTGCCCAGGGGCTGCACGGCTCCGGATACTTTGATTACCACCGCTCGCTTCATGTCCGCGTCGGGAGCTCCTCCGCCTGCCCTGTCGATGTACTTTCCCGCGGTCAATCCGGTTCCATAGAAGACCGGACCTGGCGATTGCACCGCGCCGAGCACCTGGACAACATCACTGAGTTTTGGCACCTCAACCACGTCCCCATCCGCCAGCTTCATCTTGCCGATTCGATCCAGATAGGAACCTCTATCCTCCAGCGTCAGGGCAATGCGCTTGCCTGTAGGCATGCCCGTCAGACGCCTCGGAGAAACGAGCAGAACGTTTCCCGCGAGTCTTCGGCTTGAGACGCTGCTGCCCCCCGATTGCGCTGAAGCCGTGTCCAACGGATCCACCTGCGGTTCCTGAGCGGAGGCGAAGGGCGGGTCCGGCTGCAGACTGGCAGTGCCTGTCTCGGAAGGCAAGAGCTGATCCATCGTCTGCATTACCATCTTGATCTGCTCACCAGTGGCGGCCGACAGCATCTGGTCAGTGCGCCGCACGAAAGAGATACCGAATGGATCGCTGTTTTCCGCCAGACCGCCTGCTCGTTCTATGAGCGAGTCCAGGGTCTCTTCCTCGGACAAGAGAGCATATACCCCGGGCCGCTTGAACTGACCCTTCAACTCCACACGCCTCGGCTCTATCAGCTTATCTTGCCTTCGGGGCAGGGAGATGAGCATTCCAGCCTTCACTGGCTCGTCGGTCATAGGACCGGTCATTACATCAGACAGGGGTATTATCCGCACCGACGATGCCCAGAGCTGGTCCCCAGCCGCCACCGGTCTGGCGACTTCAACCGTTCCTGATGCCATGTCTGTTGGCCCGCCAGCCTGAATCAGCAGATCATAAAGCGTCATGCCTTCGTAGAATGTGAACTCACCGGGCTTCTGGACCTCTCCCAGAACAGTCAGAACGCTGCGCTTGAACTCCACGTCCTTCTGTCTGTAGACGACGAGTCTGTCCTGGTCGGTCAACCTCGGATTGCCCGCGTCATCGTCGCGCGGTAACTGGGCTGGGCAGATACGGATCAGCCTAAAGCTGTTGGGGCCAGTTCTTCTGTACAGGTGTGCCACATCGCGAGAAGCATCCTGCAGGAGACCTCCCGAGGCAAATATCAAGTCTCCGGCTCTCATCCCGTCTGCCAGCCTGTATGTCGCGGGATTCCTCACCGGGCCTTCTATTGAGACGAGCGAGACAACTGTCTTTTCGTCGTTTGCATAGACCACCACTTCGTCCTGGTCCTGCATTTCAACATCTTTGCCTGCCATGAGGTCTCTGAGCATGATTGGAATCACCACAGGCGTGCCGTCGTCCAGCACTCTTGTCAGGTCCGCTCTCTCACGATAGGCGCCGGTCTTCAGTTTGGCCTCGTCGAGAAGAGCCTTTACAGTGGGAGTCCTCAGTATCGAGTAGTCCCCCGGATAATGGACATAGCCTTTCACACTTACCCTGTCTGCGACGCGGCCGGTAACGTTTTCTACGGTGATAACGTCACCATCTCGCAGCGCGATGTCTTCGGTCTTCTCTGAAAAGCCTGCAATGGTGGCCCGGGCGTCGACGGTGCGCTCGACGCGCCGGCCGTCTTCCACGCGCTGCAGCCTGACTATCCGGCTGTACGCAGACGGTCTCAACCCGCCTGCCATCTCCAGAACTCCGGAGATCGTAGTTCCATCGACAAGCTCATAGATCGCCGGTCGCACAACCTGGCCGGCCACGGTCACCCTGGGGCCGGCAATCGGGAAGAATATGGCATCCTGATCCTTAAGCACGATGTCCCTGTCAGTTCGCCCACTGATCAGAAAGCCATACGCGTCAGTCTGGGCTACTGGGCTGCCTTTGCGGATGACCGTGACTTTGCGCAGTGTGCCCTCATCAGACGCCCCACCGGCCGCATATATGACATTGAACAGGCTGCATTCGGCCTTGAGCGTGTAGCGGCCGGGTCTGCGGGCGGCCCCAGTCACAAAGACCACGATCGTGCGAGTCTCGATGAGATCCACAGTGTAGCTCGGGCTCTTGAGCTGCTCAGTTATTCTTGCTCCCACGCGTTCGCGGAACTGCGAGACCGTATAACCGGCAGCACGGAAATCGCCGATGCCGGGCAATGCAACCGTGCCCTTGTCATTCACCCGCAGTTCGTATGAGACTTCGGGAAGCGTGGGGGTCCAATATCTGATAGACACGCGGTCGTTGCCGTCCAGCACGTAGCTGTCCGGGACAGGCGCGTCCGGCGCGATGTTGAACGACTCCGGCGCAGATGTGAAGAAGTCATGGCCAAAAGGCCGGATCTGTTCTACGGCGCTGCTGATTGGTTGTGCTGCCTCGGTCGTTGCCACAGCGGGAGATGGCAGGACATAGTTGGCACTTTGCTGCGCCCAGACACAGGCCATGGATACCCACGTCACTGACAGCGAGAACGCCAGAATAAAGCGAGTCTTGTTTCTCATAACGGATAACCTTTTCTTCGAGCCCCGATAAAGGGATACACGGTTGTTGGAGCATTGCCCCGGTTAGCTACAACGTCTCTTCGCAGACTTCCTTCCATTCTTGCGCAAAGTTAGTTAGTTTTTCGATGATTTGCCGGTAGGCCCGACACTCCTGTCGGGCCCCTGCACACCCGACAGGAGTGTCGGGCCTACCGTGGCAGCGGCATCTTGTCTGCATGCTGGAAGCGAGGCGCCACTGCACCATTGACACCATGCCTCTACCCAACTCTGGTTCTTGCGTTCCTGAAAGCTCGGGCGATGATCTCGACCATGTCTTCGACCTCCGAGATAACCCTGTTCGATGTTGGCGTCATCACAGCCTTGTCCGGCTGGAACACGGTGCGACGGTATACGCGCTGGAGCTCGCGGCACACGTCGAACGTCATACGCAGGTCTTTGCCGTATGTGATGTGGACGTGTTGCTGGGCCGTAGTCACGCTGCCCAGGCCGTGCTCGTGCAGGCGCAGCCGCAGCCGGACCACGGCCAGCAGGTTCCATACGCATTTCGGCGGGTCTCCGAACCTGTCCTCGAGCTCGTCCTGGACGGCCTGCACGTCGCCGGAGTTGGTCACGGACGCCAGTTTTTTGTAGAACAGTATTCTGTGGGCCTCGTTGGACATATAGCTCTGCGGGATATAGGCGTCCACCGGCAGATCGACCTGGGGAAGTACGACTTCCGCGGTCTCCTCGCCCTTGAGCTCGGCGACGGCCCGCGAGAGCAACTGGCAGTAGAGGTCAAAGCCCACGGCGGACATGTTCCCGCTCTGCTCCTGCCCGAGCAGGTTACCCGCGCCGCGTATCTCCAGGTCGCGCATGGCGATCCTGAAGCCGCTGCCCAGTTCGGTGAACTCGCGTATTGCCTCAAGGCGTTTCTCGGCCACGTCGGAGAGCGCCTTGTCTGGTTTGTAGAGAAGATATGCGTATGCCTGTCTGTCTGATCTGCCGACTCTGCCTCTCAACTGGTAGAGCTGTGCCAGCCCGAGTTTGTCCGCCTCGTTGATGACGATCGTGTTGGCGTTCGGAACATCCAGGCCGCTCTCGATGATCGTTGTGCACACCAGAATATCGAACTTGCGCTCGTAGAAGTCCATCATCACACGTTCCAGCTCGGACTCAGGCATCTGACCGTGGGCAACATCGACCCGGGCGTACGGCACAAGCTCCTGAACCTGCCTGGCGACGTGCCCAATATTCTCCACGCGATTGTGCACGAAGAAGACCTGTCCGCCCCTGTCCAACTCACGGACCAGGGCCGCGCGCACCGTATCCTCCTGGGCTTCGCGCACGAAAGTCTGGATTGGCATTCGACCCTCAGGAGGGTCATTGATCACGCTCATGTCGCGTATTCCGGAAAGCGACATATGCAGCGTTCGAGGGATGGGAGTGGCGGTCATCGTGAGCACGTCCACGGTTTTCTTGAGTTCCTTGAGCTTTTCCTTGTGCCGCACGCCGAAGCGCTGCTCCTCATCGACGATCAGCAGTCCCAGGTCTTTGAACTGCACATCCTTGCTGAGGAGTCTGTGGGTTCCGATCACTATGTCGAGGTCGCCGATTCTGAGGGCTTCAACGGTCTGAATCTGCTCGGCGCGGGAGCGGAACCTTGACAGGAGCCCTATCCGTATTGGGAACGCCGCCAGCCGTTCACGGAACGTGCTCGCGTGCTGCTGGGCGAGCACCGTGGTCGGTGAGAGAACGGCCACTTGCCTGCCCTCGGAGGCCACCTTGAACGCGGCGCGTATCGCCACCTCGGTCTTGCCGTAGCCAACGTCTCCACAGATGAGCCGATCCATGGCACGCGGTTTCTCAAGATCACGCTTGACGTCCTGGATGGCCGTCAGTTGATCTGGAGTCTCGACGTAGGGGAATGCAGACTCCATCTCCTGCTGCCAGGGAGTATCTGCGGGGTATGCGTGGCCGCCGCTCGCCTGCCTCCATGCGTACAGCTCTACCAGCTCCTTAGCAATCTGAGAGACGGCTTTTCTGACCTTCTGCGTCGCTTTCTGCCAGTCGCTTCCGCCGAGCCTGTGCACAGTCGGGCCGTTGTCCTCGCCCCCGATATATTTCTGCACACGGTCTATCTGGTCTGCCGGAACGTAGAGGGTGTCACTGCCCGCATACTCCAGGATGAGATACTCCTTCTCGATGCCAAGGTTTCTCATCGTCTTGATGCCACGGTAGAATGCGATGCCGTGGTTTACGTGCACCACGTGGTCGCCTTCTTTGAGGTCAAGCACACTGGAGATCGGCACCCCTTCGTGATAAGCGCGGCGCGCTCTGCGGAGCCTGGGCTCGCCGAAAACTTCCGAGTCGCTGATAACGTTCAGGTGGAGCTCAGCGAGTCTGTAGCCGCTTCGCAGAGGAACGTGCGACACATACACCCCGGCGTCCAGGCCCGCGACATCATCCAGTTGGAAAGCCCTCTCGTCGAACTCCGCCAGAATCTCGGCGATCCGTCGGTCCTGGTTGCTGGCTATCACGGTGCACATGCCGTGCTGTTTCCACGTTCTTAACTGGTCGGCGAACGCCTCGATCCGGCCATTGAACGATTCAGCGGGCGCACTCTTTACTTCGAACACCACATCCGGTCTTGCCCAGGCAATGGGCCTGGGCAGCAGGACGAAACTGACTGCCTGGTGCCTGGCAAGGGCGCTCTTGATCGTGTGGTCGAACGGCGCGTGCTGACTGTGCAGACCGGCCAGAACCAGCCCTCTTCCGGCCCGGTTGATGAGACGCTCTACCATCTGCTCCTCGTGGGTCTGCCACTGCGCACTCAACTGCCCGGGCTCGTCCAGGACAATCAGCGTGTCGGCAGGCAGGAAGTCCAGCAGGGATTGCTCTTTGGTGTGCAGATACGGCAGATAAAACTCGATGTTCGGGAAGTAGGCCTCGTTTTCCAGACGCGTGATGTCGTCTTCGACTTTTCCGACAAGGCGGGCTATCGACTCGGCATCGCCGGACTCTTTGATGCCGTCTATCTGAGCCGCGAGTTCGGCGCGCACCCGCTGGGCCGCTGCGGCGCAGTTGCCTTTCGTGAGTATGACTTCGCGGGCGGGCAGTATGCGTGCCGACGCGACCTTGTCTATCGAACGCTGAGAGGCCGTGTCGAAATGGCGTATGCTCTCGACCTCGTCGCCGAATAGCTCAATTCTCAGCGGGTTGTCCTCGTTGGCGGCGAACACATCCACCAGCCCGCCGCGCCGGGAGAACTCGCCCGGTCTGTCCACGACGTCCGTGGCCTGGTAACCCATCGCAACCAGGCGCGCCTGTATCTCGTCGATGTCCGTGTCTGTCCCTACCGCAACCTCGATAACCGATTCCAGCAACTCGTCACGAGTGACCGTCCGTCGCAGCGCAGCGTTCACAGGCGCAATCACGACAGGCGGACACGCGGGTCCGCCCCTACGGCATGCGGTTGCGTGTAGGGGCGGACCTCCGTGTCCGCCCGGCAAGCAAGCGAGTGCGTGGAGGGCCGCAAGCCTCTCTCCCGACATCCGCAGATCCTCGGAGCCTTCCTCGTAGATCAGAGAGTCGCTGGGGGGAAAGAAGAATACGTGCTCTTTGGATATACCGTAGTGGGGCAGATCCTCCGCTATGCGCTCCGCCTGCTCGTAAGTGTACGTTAGAACCAGCACCGGGCGGCGTGTCTGGTCGTAGAGGCCCGCGATCATCCATCCTTTGGCAGACGCAGTCAGTCCCTGGACTTCGACAAGCTTCGTGCCTTGACCAACCGACTCCAGTATATCAGAGTATCTGGACCCCTCGCGGTGCAGTTTTACCAGTTTTTCCAGGCTCATAGAACAAAGTACACGCACAAAACCCCGGCCACTATTGCAAAGAGACCGGGTTAGTATGGCAACAATTAGCCAAGCTGGATAAAGATTACCCCGTCAACGTCTGCCGTGTCAAGTTGACCGGATGTCGGAGGTGGCATTTCACGGTCGCTGCCCGTTCGTCGTGACGCGCACCGATTCAATCGCTATTTCGTGCTTATGCGCACGGTTTCTCAAGTCCCAGCGCTACTATCGCCACGTCGTCCTTTAGAAGCCCGTTACCATATTCCATCGCTTTCTGAAGCAACCGCTCCACCAACTCCGGAGGTGACGCGTCCTGCCTGGCAAGGAACTCCATCATTTGGCACTTGTCGAACATGCCGTGTTCCTCAGACCGGGCTTCGGTGACGCCATCTGTGACCAGCACAACCAGGTCTCCCGGCTCAAGTTCCAGGCATCCCTCCGGATAGTCGCACCCAGGCAGAACGCCGAGGGCCATGGCGCCCACGCTCAGTTCCTCAAGGCTGCCGTTTGCACGGCGGACCACCGGCGGCTCGTGTCCGGCGTTTGTGTATCTGATCAGGCAGTTGTCCGTATCTACGACGGCGAAGAACGCAGTGAACAGGTCCTCCTCGCTTTGCTGGTCGCGGCAGAGCGCTTCGTTGACGAGGCCGACTACCAGCGATGGTCTGGGCTCAATGTAGGCGTAGCTGCGGAACGCATGCCTGATTTGAGACACCTGCATTGCCGCGACAAGACCCTTGCCCGCAACGTCGCCTATCAGCACTCCTACTCTGCCGCAGTCAAGGTCGAAGACATCATAGAAATCTCCGCCAACCTGTGCCTCATCCAGGGCGGGCACGTACCTGGCGGAGAAATGACAGCCCGACACTACCTGCGGTATCCGGGTTGGGACAAGCGCTTGCTGGAGCATCTCCGCTATACGATGCTCGCGGTCCAGCAGCCGCTGCTTCTCCTCTTCGAAAGCGACCCTTGCACTCTGATCACGGAATGTGGAGGTTGCTCCAATTACCTGCCCCTGGCCATCGAACACCGGAGAGGCGCTGGCGCTCACGGTAATGGTATCGCCATAGGGAGTCACCGTCCTGTACCGCGTGTCCGTGACTCGCTCCCCGCGAAGCGCTCGATAGGTTGCACGCTTCTCCACGGGCAGAGGCTTCCCATCGAGGGTGAACGTTTCATATCTCGACATCCAATCCGTGAAGTCCTCATCCCGGGGCACGCGCAAGATTTCCCTGCCTCCATCGTTCATCCAGACTACCCGGCCATCGGCATCGATCATGCTGACGCCATCCGCGAGGTTCGAAACGAACGACTGCAACTCCGCCGCACGGCGCTGCGCTTCTGCGCGTGACTGCGCGAGCGCTTCCTCTGCCTGCTTGCGGGCGGTGATGTCTACGAACGCGCCTACGCACCCACTTACCTGTCCATCGGGACCACGCAGGGGGGTCGCACCGCCGAGCAGGTAGCGTCGTCCCCCGCTGGGCAACAATACCTCGAACTCGTCCTCCTTAGTGTCCACGTTGTGGATTGCCGCATACTGCATTGGCAGTTCATCAGGCGGCAGCTCTCTGCCGTCGCGGAAGAAACGCCGGACCGCCGACGAGTTGGCAGAGACATTGTCGCCTTCTTCCGCCTCATAGAACTGATTCGCGATGGCGTTGCCGGAAATGTGCTCACACTCCGGGTCCTGTGCGATCCATACTGCTGCTGGAACCGCTTCAAACACAGCCTGTAACTCCTGCGCGGTCCGTTCGGCCCGCGCCCGCGCTTCCGACAGCGACTCGACAGCCTGTTTGAGCTCGGTGATATCCTGGGTGATTCCGAACCCGCCCAGCAGCCTGCCGGAATCGTCGAATTCCAGGTAGGCCTTCTCACGCACCCATTTCACCTGTTCGCCCACCACAATTCGATGCTCGACGTTGTAGGGTTCGCCGCGGAGGGCCGCATTCCACTGTTCGTCTACGTGCTGCCGGTCATCGGGATGGATCGCTCCAAGGAAAGTCTCGTATGTCAAAGGCGTTCCCTTGGGCACCCCGAAGATGCGGTGGTTCTCGTCGGACCAGGTTAGAACATTGTGCTGCGTGTCAAGACGCCACGATCCGATCTGTCCGACCTCCTGAGCTCGGTCAAGGTCTTCCCGGCTCCTGCGGAGTTCTTCTTCGGCGTGTTTGCGCTCCGTGATGTCAGTGAAGATTACCGCGAATTGACGCGGCGCCGGGCTGTAGGCAACCACGGCATAGTGACGGTTGAGCGCCGGGGAGTAGTTTTCGAAATGAACCGACTTACCAGTTAGCGCAACCTTGCCGTACATCTGGACCCACTTTGGGTCATCGTCAGGCAGCAGGTCTCTCAGGGTAGCGCCGATCACGTCATCACGCTTGAGACCGGTTAGGCGCTCGAATGCCGGGTTAATGTCGAGGAAACGGTAGTCGCAGGGCTCGCCTTTCTCATCACTGATGATCTCGTGAAGGGCAAACCCCTCGGTCATTGCGCTGAAGAGAAGCCGGTAGCGTTCTTCGCTTTCCTGGAGAGTAATCTTCAGGGAGTCAGACTTGCGAGCCGAGGCGCCGTTCGGCGGGCATCCTCTATCAGCTTGGCGGGGAGTGCTCAGTTCTGGATTAGCACCAGACCGCTGTCCACTTTCCGGTCCTTCGGAGACGGATCCTGCAGAATTCGTGGAATGAGCAACAGAATGTGCGATAACCTCACTGTTGGCTACCGCCTCCTTCAATGATCGTGACGCGATCTCTGAGTCTTCTGAAGACGCTACGCTTCTGACGGACTCAACGTGTTCTATTGAAGGACCCGAACCGGCAGCTTGGTCGTCGTGATCAACCCCGGACTTGTCATCGATGCACAGCGCGTCTCGTCGTCGGACTACTTTACCCAAGTTCTTTCACCTGTCCACCTCAACCAATTATCCTTAGTCTGACCGGGCCGCATTCAGCGAGCAGTACTGCGTGTGCACCTGCCACATTTACCATTATATCACATGTTCTGCCGGACGTTGCCGTGGTCGTAAGAGCTCAGTCTCGCTAAGTACAACGTCATGCCGGACTTGATCCGGCACCCATCCGGAGAAGGGATGGATCCTGAACCAAGTTCAGAATGACGTGGTTTCTCACATACTCCGAGCTCTTACCTGTGGTCCTGGGCGTTCAAACTCGAAATCTGCGCCGGCCTTCGCAGGCGTATAGACCGGGGCGCGTCGCGCTCGCCGGCAGGTAGGCGCCCGACTACTTCGTCATTATTCCCACAAACGGCCGATCTCAAGCGCAGTACGTGCCTCATCCGGACCGACTCATTGATCCCGTCAGGAGACGACCCGCAATGCGGCGCAGGGAGACAGACGAGGGAGTGTCTTTCTTTTTTACGACTACTTGGTTTAGCTGACTGCTTGTTTTGGGTATCAATAGGTTGTAGCCAGCTTTCAGTGCTGGAATCGTTTCTCGGAGGAAACCATCTCTCTGGTTGGAGGAAAGAAAATGTCTAAGAGGATTATCGTTGTTGCTCTCGTTGTCTTGGCTCTTGGCGCCAGCTTTGGCGTTGCTACCGCCGACGTGCTTCCCGTGACTGCCAGTTGGACCAATTTCTATTGGTCGGGCAGTGCTCCGGTGTATGCGACCCCTTCGTTTACAGTGACCTGGGGCGGTACCTTCCGGCTGTGGGTGACTGACGGCTTCATCACCGGCGATCAGTTTGAGGTCTATGTAGATAACGTCTTGGCGTTTACTACGAACTCCGTGACGAAGGACATCGATACCTTCGCAACAAATGGCGACAGTGCCTGGGGTGACTATAGACTCAGCAAGGGTTCCATTCTTCTTGGCCCCGGCAGTTATGTTGTCGACATCAAGGTTATCGACCAGACAACTCTCGTTGCCGGAGGTGGCGCGTTTATCAGAGCCACCTGTGAGACCGTAGTTCCTGAGCCGTCGAGCGTGCTTGCCCTGGTTTCCGGCCTTGGTGGAGTTCTCGGACTGGCCTGGAGACGCAGAAAGTAGATTCGCTCAAGTCCGAATACGTTCGATTCAAAATGGCGGCGAGGACAGATCCGGTCCTCGCCGCTTTCGATTATGACCCTTCCGATCGGCTTGACGGGGTCACGCAACCATGTTGACTTCTGACTTTCGCCAGTTTAGGCAGTTGTGTCTTATGGGTAGAAACAGAACAGTGTTGCCCGGCAGAGGTAGTGTTCCATCGAACTCAGTTCTCATGACTCGCCGGTGACACCCGAGTCCAGGATTCCCGCAGGAAGCAAGATTCACAATCAGAAGATGAAGGAGGTTGTATCAAAATGAAAAGTCTATCATCTGCGCTTGCAGTAGCGGTGGCGTCGGTACTGCTCTGTGGAGTCGCGATAGCGGATACCGTTGTCACATACGACGGTTTCGCTGATATTGTCGGGCTGACACTCAGCGGGAGTGCCGCGGTGGTTGCGACGGGTGACGGTCAGGTCTTGCGACTCTGTCCGGCAGTCGGCAATCGGGCGGGGAGCGCGTTCAGTAGCGTGCCGCTAAATGCCGCCGGTTTCAGCACGTTCTTCAAGTTCCGCATAACCGACCCGGGCGGAACGCTTTTCGACGGCAATGACAAGGTCGGAGCTGACGGCATCGTGTTTGTAGCCCAGTCGGTAAGCGCCAGCATCGGGGGTATTGGCGTCGGGATTGGATACGCCGGAATCCCCAATAGCGTGGGTGTCGAGTTTGACACCTGGCACAACAGCTCCGAGAACGATCCGGATTCGAACCACCTGGGAATCGACATCAACGGCTCCGTGAACCACGGCCCGGGGAGTCTGAATACTCAGCCGATGAGCCCTGACTTTGACGACGGGAATCTCTGGTACGCGTGGGTTGACTACAATGGAATCCAGGTGGAGGTTCGGGCTAACCAGACGGGCATCCGCCCACTGCTTCCGGACCTGAGCCGTGCGCTGGACATCACGTCGATTTTGGGGCAGACCACAGCTTACGTTGGCTTCACGTCCGGCACCGGGGCTGACTGGGGAAACCACGACATAGTCTACTGGACCTATCGCGACTACTACAATCCTGTGCCCGAACCCGGTAGTCTCGCGGCCCTCGCAGTTGGCCTGGGCGGGTTCGGCATGGCGTTTGCACGGTCTGCCAGACGACGGCGCCAGGCATAGCGCTGCGCCAACTGTGGAGTAATGACAGAGCGGGACGGGATATGATGATCTCGTCCCGCGTCTTTTTGCCAAGGTCCGCCTGGCCGCGCTATAATGAAGAACCACCATCGTTTGCGGGAAGAGAGTATTTCCATGGATTTTGGCGACGTATCCAGTTCCACCACGCTCGGGGACGAGCAGGTCAGGCAACGCGTGCACCAGGCAATCGACGGGGCCGGGCTTGCAGGCAAGAGGGTGCTTGCCGTGATACCCGACCATACGCGGACTGCGCCGATTCCGCTGATGTTTTCGACACTCTACGAAGCACTAGCCGACCGCGCGGCGGCATTCGATGTGCTCATCGCTCTCGGCACGCATCCTCCGATGACGGACCAGCAGATATATGAGCGCGTCGGGATCACGGCCGATGAGCATAGAACTCGCTACCCAAAGACGCGCTTCTTCAACCACCTCTGGAAGGATCCTGCTTCTCTTGCTCATATTGGGACGATTGACGAGGAAACCATCGACGAGATATCCGGCGGCCTTTTCCGGATGTCAGTAAGCCTTACGATCAACCGCCTTGTGTTAGACTACGACCATATCATGATCGTCGGGCCGGTGTTTCCTCACGAAGTAGTCGGTTTCTCCGGAGGCAACAAGTATCTCTTCCCCGGCATCGCCGGTCAGGAGATCATCGACTTCTTCCACTGGCTTGGCGCGGTGATCACCAATCCTGAGATAATAGGCACAAAGTATACGCCGGTTCGCAAGGTTGTCGATGCGGCGGCCGCATTCGTTGAGGTCGAAAAGAGCTGTTTTGCGATGGTGGTCGAGGGTCACGACCTTGCCGGACTCTACTACGGCACGCCGGAGGACGCTTGGTCGGAAGCGGCCGATCTCTCGGAGAAACTGCACATCTGTTACAAAGAGAAGCCCTTCCACACTGTGCTTTCGTGTGCCCCGAAGATGTATGATGATCTCTGGACTGGCGGCAAGTGTATGTACAAGCTGGAGCCGGTGGTTGCGGACGGGGGAAGATTGATCATATACGCGCCGCACATCGACGAGATATCCTACACGCACGGCAAAGTGCTGGACGAGATCGGTTACCACACCCGCGACTACTTCTCAAAGCAGTGGGACAACTTCAAGCACTATCCCTGGGGCGTGGTTGCCCACTCCACACATGTTCGCGGAATCGGCAAGTATGAGAACGGAATCGAGAATCCCAGAGTAGATGTCATTCTGGCTACCTCCATTCCCGAGGAGCGGTGCCGCAAAGTGAATCTGGGCTACATGAGCCCGGCTGACGTGTGCATTGATGACTACATCGACCGTGAGGATGAAGGTATCCTGTATGTCGCCAAGGCTGGCGAGATGCTATACAGGCTCGGGGCGAAGAAGTAGGAGCGCGGTCTCCGGTTGAACATGGATGTGCAAGATATTCAGGATAGGACTTCCAGCGTCCGTCGATGTCCATCTCGTTCATTCTGTCCACCCATGTCCATAGTCCATAATGAACAGTACTCGGGCATTGGGTTCGTTGGAGTGCTGCGGGAGATGTGATATAATATTCGAACTCAAGGAGGGTAAATCCGAAATGGCTAAAGCTGACATAGGTCTTATTGGTTTGGCGGTTATGGGTGAGAACCTTGTTCTCAACATGGAGAGCAAGGGCTTCACAGTCGCCGTGTTCAACCGCACGGTGGCTAAGGTGGACGATTTCATGAGCCATCGCGGGGCCGGCAAGAAGTTCATTGCCTGCCATTCAATCGAGGAACTGGTGGCCAGTCTTGACAGGCCGCGCAAGGTCATGATGCTGGTCAAGGCCGGTCAGGCTGTGGACGATTTCATAGAGAAGTTGATACCGCACCTGGAACCCGGCGACATCATCATCGACGGCGGCAACTCTCACTTCCCCGACACCATCCGCCGCACACACTATGTGGAGAGCAAGGGGCTTCTCTACATCGGGACCGGAGTCTCCGGGGGTGAAGAAGGCGCGCTGCGTGGACCGTCCATGATGCCCGGGGGAAGCAACGCAGCCTGGCCGCACGTAAAGGACATATTCCAAGCCATCTGTGCCAAGACCCCCCAGGGGGAGCCATGCTGCGACTGGATCGGCGAAAATGGCGCAGGGCATTTCGTCAAGATGGTGCACAACGGCATCGAGTACGGCGACATGCAGATGATCTGTGAAACGTATCAGTTCATGCGCGACGTGCTCGGAATGTCTAACACCGAGATGCACGAGGTCTTTACTGACTGGAACAAAGGCGAACTGGACAGCTACCTGATAGAGATCACTCGCGACATTCTCGCCTACAAGGACGAAGATGGCAAAGAAGTAGTCGATTTGATCCTCGATACGGCGGGCCAGAAAGGCACTGGCAAGTGGACTGCCATCGCAGCACTCGACGAAGGCATGCCGCTGACCCTGATCGGGGAAGCAGTATTTGCGCGATGTCTGTCGGCGATGAAAGAGGAGCGAGTCGAGGCGAGCAAGGTCATTAAGGGCGAGGTTATTCCATTCGCTGGCGACAAGAAACAGATGATCGAGGACCTGCGGGCCGCTCTATACGCCAGCAAGATCGTCAGCTATGCCCAGGGCTACCAACTCATGCGGGCGGCAGCGAAGTCCCACGGCTGGAACCTGAACTACGGTGGGATCGCGCTTGTCTGGCGCGGCGGGTGCATCATTCGGTCGGTATTCCTCGGCAAGATCAAGGATGCGTTCGATGCAAATCCGAACCTGGTCAATCTTCTCGTAGACCCGTTCTTCAAGGACACCGTTGGCGCGAGGCAGGCCGCGTGGCGGCGAGTGATTGTGGCGGCGGCGCAAGCCGGTATTCCGATGCCTGCGCAGAGCTCCGCGCTGGCGTATTTCGACGGGTATCGCTGCGAGCGGCTGCCGGCCAATCTGCTCCAGGCCCAGCGCGACTACTTCGGTGCGCACACCTATGAGAGGGTCGACCATCCGCGCGGCAAGTTCTTCCACACGAACTGGACCGGCGAGGGTGGAAACACCACCTCCAGCGGCTACGAGGTGTAGCATTTCGCAACCGAATCGGGTGGCGGTACGTCCGCCACCCGATCTCAGATCGCGCCCTACCAGGGTCATCTCCCCCCTGCGGTTGAAACGGCCTGGCAACCTCTAAGTCCCCTTGTAAGAGCTCAGAGTATGTGAGAAAACACGTCATCCTGAAGGTGGTTCAGGATCCATCCCTTCTCCGGATGGGTGCCGGATATCCTGAACTTGATTCAGGACCGGCACGACGTAGTACACAGCGAGACTGAGCTCTTGCGTCCCCTTCCTCAAAACCCGCATG
>CAYSLA010000004.1:0-2357 GCA_964431685.1 uncultured bacterium
TCGTGACTCCGTAGTCAAGTTCAGGAAAGTAGCGCTTGAGATCGGGTATCCTGAATGGACTGTCGATCCGCATGGCGACCATTCCCAACCCGAACGGATCCTGCGTCGCGCCTTTGAAGTTCGCGGAGAACGTCTGCAACTCTCTGACGCTCCCTACTTCTCGTTCCAGGAATCGTTTCATCCACCCCAGAACACGACGGCCTTCCGGGCTGTTGAACGCCGCGGTCTTTCCATCCGGCTCCAACAATTCTCCCCCGGATTGCCAGAGATACAGGGCGAAGTTGTTTGGATTGTAGAGAAAGTCGGCAAACCCTACTCTCGTGAGCCGGCCGTTTGAATCGCGCTTAGTGAGCTTCATAGCGGCTCTTTCGAGTTCCGCCCACGTTCGTGGAGGTTTCTCGGGATTCAGTCCGGCCTCGCGGAACAGCTTCTTGTTGTAGAAAAGCGCGTTGGGGCTCATTATCCAGGGGATGCCGTAAAGCTTGCCTTCGTAGGAATTCTGTACTATGCCGACCGGGTAGAAATCAGAAAGATCAAACCCGTCGCGCTTCACGAGGTCGTCAAGTGGTTCCAGCCCGCCTCGACTCATCAGCTCTCCGCCAAGGTGAGCGTAGAACCGAACCACGTCCGGCGGCACTCCGCCTGCTACCGACAGAGTGAGCTTTCGCTCAATGTATCCCTGCGGCACCAGCATTGCGTTGACTCGAATGTCAGGGTTTGCTTTCTCAAAGTCGCGTATCATCTGCTGGTATGCGGCTCTCTCATCTTGAGATGCTCCGTACCAAAACACGATTGTTTCGCGGTCGCGTCCCGCCGACACCATCGATGTCCCAAGCGAGGCGAAGACGACCAATGTGCAGATTGCCGCAAGTAAGGTCTTCATAACGTGATACTTAGACATCCGTGTGCGGATATCCTAGGAGATTTGTTGCGGAATTTCTGCTTTGTGGAGACACGGGAATTGAAGTGCAAAAAGAAGTAAGCCCCTGTCTGCAGGGACAGACAAGGGCTTCGCATGGAGTATCGTGGACGTCAGAAGGCAGCAATGCCATCGCCGCCGCGCACGCGGATCAGTCTGTTGGTGGTTCCGCCGATCAGCTCACACGAAGATATACCAACGACTGTCGCGTACTGCCAGCCTGCATTGAGCGTCACGTCATCCGGGGCGATGCATTTGACCACGGCTCCGCTACCGTCATTGATGGTGAATGTGTGCTCGCCGGTCTTGGTGAACCTGCCGGACACGCGTAAAAGCAGGCCGATGTTGTTGAGTCCCAAGCCACCGGTTACTCCTATCTGACCTGCCCCCGTAACGGAGTTGAACTCCCAGTCGCTGCCGCCAAGTGCACGAACAGGCATGGCCACCGGAAGGAGATTTGATGTTCCGTAAACCTCAATGTCATCGGCGTCTATATACCTTTCGCCGTGGTCATCCGTGAGGACTACCCCGTATATGTCTACTCTGTTACCCGGAACTGCCCAGTGGGATTCATTGAAGACCTTGATGCCCGCACTTCGGTCATCGGTCTCGATATAGAACACGTCAGGGAATGCCGCCGTGACGGCCGCACCGCGTATCTGCACCTTGTCTGCATCCGCACCGAGCTTCGCCTCAGGTATCGTGTCCGCGACGTACGCGTAGACATCTACACTGCTTGAGACGCCATAGATCGGCACAGCTCCAAACGCCATGGTGTTGAGGGCGCCAGCAGAGTTGGTCGTATCATCCCAGAGGAAAACTGCTGTGGATCCTCCGGCGTCCATCCTGTGACGCAGTGTCAGTTTGGCGACGTGAAGCCGGTTAAGTGCGGGAACCTTGCCCGGTATCATCGCACAAGCGAAGTTGGCCCCGTAGCCGCGCGTTCCGCCACTGCGTTTGTAGAACCCGGCGAGTTCCTTCTGCAAAGGAACTGCGAATGAAGAAAGAGCGTCTCCCCACACCATGTCGGTTTCGGGATCACCGCTTGCCAACTCTACGTGATGGAGAAGAGGATAGGCGGTCAGACCCTCTCTATTTGCGGCATCAAACGCAACCGATGCATCTATGAACCAAGTGTCCCCACTTGTTGTTGCCCACACGTGGATGTCGAACGGTTCACCAGCGATCGTTTCTATTCTCTGGATAGGGTTGCCACTCTCATCCCCGAGCCACATTTCAAGTCCATTCGAGGCACCGCCACCGCCGGGGGCTCCCGACCAGTTGCGCCTTACGATATCCAGGTCGAAGGCATCGCACCGGCCGTCACCGTTGAGGTCAGCGGTCGGAGTCGTGAAGGACGTCCGCGACCATTCCTTTGTCACTGTTTCGAGGTCCAACGCGTCGACATTGTTGTCCCCGTTGCAGTCGCCGTTCGAGA
>CAYSLA010000004.1:2457-52343 GCA_964431685.1 uncultured bacterium
GTTTCGAGGTCCAACGCGTCGACATTGTTGTCCCCGTTGCAGTCGCCGTTCGAGAGTCTTACTTGAACAGGCGGCATGTCAACCGCAATGTCCACATTGGAGGCTGTGGTCTGGAGCCAGTGACTCGCCTTGAAAGTCATATCACAAAGCATCTTCAGCGTCGTCGTGAACTGGGCGGCTCCGTTCTGATCCAGGAGGATCGTATGAGTTTCCAGTGGCGTAGAGCCGCCAGGGTTGCGGATCTCAACTTGGACCTCCGTACCCGCAGGCGAGGGAATCCAATCATCCAGGGTCACCACGCACGGAATAGTCATCACATCCGCAATGGTAAACGCGGTATTGCTGGTGTCCGAAACCGATGTGAACTCCTGGGAAAAGACGCGCACCAGGCAGTTGTTTGAGTCAGGAGCGGCTACGACCCAAGGGAATGTCCCGGAATTCAGTATGTTGGTCGCAAGGGTCGTGTAAGTCGAGCCGCCATTCCTGCTCAATTGAATGGTCAACTTCTCGTCGGCTGCCAGGTTAGAGGAGGTCCAGATGATGCTCTTCTGTTGACCTATGCCCCAGGACTCTCCGCCATTGGGTGCGGATACAGTGAGTCTTCGGGTAACTACGGAGAAATCGCTGTCGCTGATGTCCGTTATCGCAGCGTCAGCATTTGAAGTAACCCTTATACGGCATCGCGTCGATGGGCTGATTGATGGCGTCCATGGCTGGCTTCCGGTGTTTGGAACGCTGGAGAATAGACGAGACCACGAGCCTCCTCCGTCGCGAGAAAGGTCGATCTTGCAGTCGCCCGTCGGCATATTGTTCCGATTCCAGGTGATATTGTATGTCTCACCGTTAGTCAGTGTCTCTCCGCCGTTCGGATACGTAACGTCAAGGTAAGTGTTGGTAATCACGAAATCGGCGTTGCTCCGGTCGTTCACCGTCGGGTAGTCCAGTGATGTCACCCTAATGCGGCACTCCGTACCCAGTGGCGATGTGACGGTCCAGGGAAACTCGCCGGGAGTACTCCAACTGCTGGAAAGGGTAGTCCAGAGCCCTAACCTGATTCTGAGGATTTCTATCTTGACCGGACCGGACATATTGGTCGAGTCCCATGTTATGTTGACGGGCCTGCCGACCACCCACCGCTCTCCGCCGTTCGGGTAAGTGACGGTAATGGTCCGCGTGATGATTTGGAAGTCCTCGTCGCTGACATCGGCGACTGAGGGATCGCCGAGCGGTGTCACCCGGATCCGGCAGTTAGACGAGTCGGGAGACGTGAATGTGTAGGGTTCCGTGCCATCGTTGGGCGTATCCGCGATGATGGTCGTCCATGTCGTTCCTCCATCGCGACTTAGCTCAATATCCACGTTGGAGGCAATGCCACAGGAGTTCCAGGTGATGTTGGCCGCTACTCCCGCCGTCAGCACCTCTCCGCCATTCGGGTAGGTGACGTCGAGAGCGGACTGGCCTATCTCGAACACGCCGTCACTGGTATCGCTGGCCGGGTATGTCAACGAATAGACTTTGATCAGGCAGTCCGCTGAAGCCGGTGAGTCAACGGTCCAGGTGTACTTGCCGTAATTGATGTTGGAGGAGTGAATGATACTCCAGGTCTGCCCGCCGTCCCTGCTAAGCGAAATGATGATCTTGCCTGGAACGTTGAGCGAACTCCACCTTATTTCCTTTGTTGCTCCGATGCACAGCCTCTCCCCGCCGTTCGGAGTAGTGACGGTGATCTGTCTCTTCGCTATGGTGAAGTCGGCGTTGCTCGTATCCTTGATATGCGGGAAATCGAGCGAAGTCACCCTGACACGGCACTGGTTCGAGATTGGTTCTTCGGGAGTCCAGGTGCAGCTCCCCGAGTTCGGCAGAAGACTTCTGATGAGTGTCCACGTCGCTCCACTGTCGCGGCTGAGTTCGGCCTGCATAAATCCATCAAGCATCTCGGATGTCCACGAAATGGTGTACGATTGGCCCGCATATAGGGTCTCGCCGCCGTCAGGCGCGGTGACGACCAGGTATTTACCGGTGATCTTGAACGTTCCGTCCATTACATCGAAGATGGCCGGATTGTCAGCGTTGCTGACCTTGATCAGGCACTGGGTGGAGTTGGGGCCGGTAGACGGGCTCCACAGATACTCTCCATCGTTTGAAGTTCTGTCTGCAATGAGTTCCTACGAAGTCCCGTTGTCTCGGGAAAGCTCTATCTTCACAGAACCGTTCATGGGAGTCGCGTTCCACTTGACGTAAATGCCGTTAGGAATGTAATAGCCGACTCCGGGGCCGGGAGAGGTAACCGTAATAGTGGGGCTAACGATATCGAACAGACCAGCGCTCGTGCCGAATACGTAAGAGGCGCCCACCGATCTGACCCTTATCTTGCAGTTCTGGGAATCCGGTCCCGTGACGGCCCACGAATGCGATCCGTCGTTTGGCGTATCAGCGACAAGCGTCGACCAGGTGGCCCCGGCGTCGCGGCTGATCTCGATCTTCACGTTGCCGCTCAGATACAACGAGTTCCACGTGATTGTCTGGGTCTCGCCGACCATCCACACATCTTCGCTCGTCGGACCGGTGACGTTGATGGCAGGGCCGGAGATGGTGAAGTCGCCCGAACTCTCATCGTAGCAGGCAGGCGCGTTCACTGAGGAGATTCTCATCCGACAATTGGGAGAGGCGGGACCGGTGACATACCAGAACATCATTCCGGTATTCGCCCAGTTGTCGGCGATGGTGTCCCACGTGGCGCCGCTATCCGTGCTCAGTTCGATCTTCACATCGCCGACTACGTTCTGCGAATTCCAGGCGAGAGGGTACGGATAGTTCAATTGCAGAGTTTCTCCGGGAAGTGGCCCGATGATCGATATCCACCGTGAGACGATAGAGAACTGGCCATTGCTGGTATCCGTGAATGACGAATCGGATGTGGAAGTGACCTTGACCTTGCAGTGGTTGGACGTTGCGCCGCTTACGGTCCAGTCGTAGTCGCCGTCATTCGCGGTGGAGGCTACCAGGGTCGACCAGGTTTTTCCTCCGGTGCGGCTGAGTTCGATCTTTACACTGGTGCCGGGGGCGCCAAACGATTGCCATCTTATCTTGTGCGATTCGCTCAGCCCAAGGCTTTCGCCGCCATTTGGAGATACCACGTACATGCCAACGGGCGAAACGGCGAGTTTATACGTAGCCGACTTGGTTAGACTGCTCGCCTGGCACTTGTAGACGGCCAGCGCGTAGTAGCCAGCGGTGTTGATTGTATGCGTGAACGACCTGCTGGCCGCCGTGGTTCCCTGGACGCTGTTCATCGCGTTTCCTCGAGCACCGGCGGGAAGATTGCAGTGGTACAGGGCCATCCCCAGAACCGCGTCTCCACTGACGCGACCAAGGTTGAAGCCGTACGTGCCTGGCGTGAGGTAGACCTCATAAAGGTCCATAACGGCAACAGACGAGAGACCATACTCCTCATCCCATTGGGCGCTCGGTCCCGCTTGTATCGGAACACTCGTTGGATGAGCAATGTGGTAGTTTGAACTCGAACCACTTACGTTGACAACCCCCGCATAATAGGTGCCAGCGGCCTTCTGTCTGGTGTTCACCAGTACGTAGTGGCACGCCTCCGCGGACTCCTGGGAACTGGCGAGGAAGTTGTGGTCGAATCCGTTCGACACTCCGCTGTAGGTGCCCCGGTCGTAAAGCTGCACACCGTAGTTTGCGCTGCTTGAAGACGGCAGAACAGCTACGGCGGACCAGTACCCATATACGCCTGAGTTACCCGCGGCGAACTGGAAGCCGTCGGAGTTGTAGTAACCAGAGGAGCCTTGACACCACTCCTTCTGAGGAGGCGCGTTCCATACGAGGATTGTCTCCTTTCCAATCTGAGTCGGACTCCAGACGAACTGCTGGCAGATGACGTTGTCATACGGATATTCCGTGATTGTCTCGTCGGTTTCGAATACCTGGTCGTCGGCGTCCAGTATGACCTTGATGGTATGCCTGCCGCCATTCACAGATATTGGGCCGGCATTGAGCGCGTGAAACGTCTGGCCCACGGATAGCCCTGTGAAACTGGTGGTTAGCTTCTCCTCGCCGTCGACATAGGTCTTGCAGACGAAGGATTCTGAGTTTCGATCTCCGTTGTTTATGCCGGAGAAGTTGACATAGGTGTTAGCCGTCAGACCGTTGAGCGTCGAAGTATAGGTGCAATTGGATGAGGTCGCACCGCCGGTGTTTCTGGCAACTAAGGGACTCGACCAACCGCTAAGTTGGGTTTTGGTGAGGTTTGCCTTGGGGGAGTTCGGAAGAGTGCCGACGGCATAGCAGGCGCCGTCACCTATCCAGCACTGCTCCCACTTTATGCGGAAGTAACCACCGTTGCCCGCACCCCAGGTGAATGGTACAAAATCCCTGGTCTCTCCCCAGTTTGTACCCCAACTGTTCTTGCATATCCAGCATTCCAGAGAGTCGTCCCAGCCGATGATGGTGACTCCATGTCCACCTTCCTCAACACCCCAAACATATTCGTATACTCCGCTGGTGTAGTTTTCGAAGTCAGTCATTACGGCGAAGCCCGCGGCCACCGAGCCGTATTCCATGACAGCCTGCTTGATCTGATCCACGGAAGCCCTGCCGGCCGGTTCGGGGTCACCCCAGTTGTGAAGCTTGATCATCCGGCTTTCCCAGTTCGAGCAGCGGTTTTCACACGGGGTGGCGTCGCTTCCGGTATAGGGGAAACAGGCGTCGTCAGTGGTGCCCGTGCTCGCCAGATAACTTAGCACATGCATCATGGCCCCGCCGTCGCACGTCCAGCCGGCACACGAAAGGATGTGCTGCTCCGACAGGTTCGGGTTTGCGTCCCATCCGTTTGGACCGGACTGGACTTTCATACAGTGTTCTGCGGTGGCGCAGGCTGCGAAGATGTAGCAGCTTCCGCAGCCGCCCTGGTTCTTGACGGGGGTCGTCCAGTCGCGGCCGTCTTTGTCACGCCAGTCCCAATAGGCGGGCAGAGAACCGGCGGACGCGCCCGAGACAGTCGACTGCATCGAGGATACCTGTTTCTTTGTCTTGTCAATGCCTATGTATCCGCACAACTCGCGAATGGGCCTGCCGGATACCGAGGTCTCCCCGGCGGTCCAGTTAGCGCCTTTGGCCTTGATTGCCGCGTTGATCTGGTCGACCCTCGCCTGCTGTTCCTCAGACGACTGGGCCAAGCATGGGACGCACCCCAGGATCATTGTTATGGCTAGACAAAGGGCCAAGCCAATCTGTCTGTGATTCGAAGAAGAAGATACTACCACTGTCTTTCAACCTCTCACTTCTGCTGCAACGCTCTATCACGGCAGCGTCAAACGGAATCTCTGTCCCGCCGAGAAAACAAGCAGACATATTCCACTTTACCCCAGAACACGCCCGCATAATCCATGTCCTGCAATAGTTTGCTGGCTTGCTTTATTTATTCTTCCACATTGCATGCCAGAGAACCTTCTTTGCAGGCAAAAAAACTGGTATTCCTGGGTTCTATATGGCTGATGGTCGTGAGGCAAACGGCGTGGGACCTGGGGGTCTCCTATTTCGCTGAAGCTGATCGTGGGTTGATGGAGAAGTGTGTGACCAAAGCTGCAACGAGTCCTGTGGCGGAAACAATACCGGCTATGATGAATGCGTTGTCGTAGCTGCCGGTCATCGCCTTGATCTTTGCGCCGACCTGCGGGCCTGCTATAGCGGCTACGCTGAAAGCCGAAAACAGGATGGCATAGTTGACCGCAAGATGCCTTGGGCCGAAACTGTCGGCGCACAGTGATGGGAATATGCCCAGATAACCACCGTAGCACAGGCCGATGAACACTGAAGCCACTAGAAGCGTGGTTCTCTCTCCGACTGTCTGCGGGAGAGTGAACATCGCGACGGCGGTGATGACAAACATCAGCATGATAGCCTGAAGACGCCCGACCCAGTCGGACACCAAACCCCACAGCATTCTGCCAAAAGCGTTGGCAAGCCCTATGGCCGCTGGAATTGTGGCGGCCAACTCTTTGCTGAGCTTTGTCATATCCTGTGCAATGGGCGAGGCCTGGCTTATGATCATAAGACCTGAGAATGTTCCGCACGTGTAGGTCACATAGAGCAGCCAGAACTTCCATCTGGCAACCATTTCGGTCCAGCGAAAGTCGATTGCCGATACTGAAGCATCGGGCCTGGCCGTAAAGCCGGATGGCGCATATCCGTGCGGAGGGTCTGTGATTACCATTGAAGCAACCGATATGACCGCCAGGAACGCCACTCCCAACACTCTGAAGGCGAACAACACTGGAATCCCGCTCGCCACATCAGGGCTCATCAGCCACACAGCCGCCGGCGCAATGATTGCTGTTCCGAAACCAAGAGCCCCGACCGACATTCCAGATGCCAGTCCCCTCGAGTCCGGAAACCATTTCACGGAAGTGGACACAATCGCTCCGTAGGCCCCCCCACTGCCGAGGCCCATCAGCACCCCAAACGTAAGTACAAACATCAGAAATGACGTCGAGAAGCCCGCAAGGAACATACCGAGCCCGAAAAGAACGCCGCCGACCGCGACCATCATTCTGGGGCCGCGTCGGTGCGACAGTTTACCCGAGATCAACATCCCGACGGGCAGGCACGTCAGATTGATGGAAAACGCTATCGCCCACTTAGTCATATCCGGCGCCATCATGCCGTCCGTCCCAGTTTTCACACAACCCAGATGCGTCATCATAGGCTTCGCAAATACACTGGAGGCGTAGGCGGCTCCCTGACAGAGATTTGCGAGTATTCCTGCCAGCAGAACTTTCCAACGTTTGAGAGAAGGGATCGGGTGCGGATTCTGATCGAACATAGAGTTCTCCGGTGGCCCATCGCAAGAGTTGTGCAGATGCCCCAGGACACCTGTTCTCTGCGGACTCGGGCGGCACGAGATGAGATATATCTTACGGCAGAAGCCCATTCCAGAGCAAGCTGCGCAGTGGCCTGGCGCGAATAATTCGTGTCATTTCAACCGCAGGGAGAAATCTCCGTTGCGATGGTGAGCCCTGAATCGGGTTCAGGGGACAGTGTGCGGGACAATCGTGCTTCTCGTGAATTATCCGAGCCAGACAGTAATGTGCACGCGTAAGAAGGTAATGGGAACCCGCCTGTGTAAGTATTACTGACAAGAATACTCGCTTGCCAGAGGTGGCCAATGCCTGATCTGCTTGTAAAGCTGCTGGAACTGCCCGATTCACGAAGCTTGATCGCCGAACTTGCCAATGCCGGAATTCTCATCCGGCGGGCTCAGCCTTTCGAGGCTACAGCCGTGTGCGACTTCATCGTTGAAAACTTCTCGCAGGGATGGGCTGATGAAGTCACCCCTGCATTCTCTCGCCAGCCCGTCACCTGTTACGTTGCCACGTGTGAGATGCACATTGTGGGCTTCGGAGCCTACGAGTGCACGCGTCGAGACTTCTTCGGCCCTACGGGCGTTTCGGACAAGTTTCGGGGTAAGAACATAGGCAAAGCTCTCCTGCTTGCCTGCCTGGAGGGCATGCGCGATATGGGGTATGTCTACGGCATCATCGGTGGGGGGCACATACTGGACTACTACGCCAAGTGCGCCGGGGCCACGGAGATACCTGGAAGCGACCCCGGCATATACACAGATATGCTTGAGGGTTGAGGACGTCCAGATGTTGGCCTGCGAAATAGAGAAGCTGAGGTTTGAAGCGAATACTGCCGCTCAGAACGGCGACTACGCGCGGGTGCTCGATATACTGGAAGCCTTTGCCGAGTCAGATCTGACCGACTCGGACAAGCGGTTGATGGAGTTGGCGCGACTGCGACTGCGGTCGGCGTGAACTCGTGATAAAGACTATGTGTCGGTGAGATACCCAACTGGAAGCAGATATAGCGTGTGGAAATGCAAGGCAAGAAGACTATAGTTGATCTTGTGCGCGCCAGGCAGGAAGTGGTGTCTCACTCGCCGCTGCTTGGCACCCAGACCGTCGGTGTGATCAACGCTCACAACAGAATTCTGGCGGAGGATGTGGCCGTCACGCACGATGTGCCCGAACATCACCTTGCTCTTTCTGACGGATATGCGGTAATGTCGGCGGATACTCTCGGTGCACACCGCCGCAATCCTCGACAGTTGGGTGTGTCTGGCGAAGCGTTCTCGGGGTCCTTGCGGAAGCTGGAACCCGGAACCGCCGCAAGAGTGAAGCGCGGTTGGGCTTTACCTCAGGACAGTGACGCAGTGCTGACTTCCTCCGAGACGTTTCGTCCCGAAGATGGGCCGTTGCTCCTGGTATTTGAGGAAGTCAAGCCGTGGCACAATGCGAAACCAGCGGGGGCAATCCTGACCGCAGGCTCCGTTATTTCACCATCTGGCACAACCATCGGCCACCACGAAATGGGCGTGTTAGCTTCGCTGGGCATCCACGGTGTCAAGGTCTCGATTCAGCCGCATATGTCGATCCTGACCGTCGGTGAGGGTCTGGTGGACATTCTCGATGATATGAAGCCGGGCCAGATGCGCAACTCCGGCAGGTATGTGCTGACGGGTATGGCGACGGAGGCAGGATGCGAGGTTGCCGATCTGCGCCACGTGACAACCGGACGGCTTGGATTGGAGCGAGCACTCGCCGAATGCAGACCACTCGACATTGCGGTTGTCGTGATGGGACCGGACGAGAAGCATGATGTTGCGGTTGCCGCGCTGGGCAACGTCGGAGAGGTGGTGTTCGAGCGCGTGCAGATGGAACCAGGCGCAGCGACGGCTTTCGGGACTGTGAACGGCCGACCAGTATTCGTCGTAGGATTCGATTCACTCCTCGAGTCGTTTGAGGCTGTTGTGCGTCCTGCAGTGATGAGCATGCAGCGGGCAGGACGTATTGACCGAACCATGGTCCAGGCAGAACTTCGTGTGACAATCAAACCCAATCAAACAAGCCATAGTCTCTTCAGAGCTGTAACCTGGTTCGATGGTGAACGCTGCGCTGTGCGTGCCTTTGACAGGGTGTCGCCTGATAACGGAGTCACCGCAAAGCCCAACTCGCTCATTGTGATCCCACCTCAAACTGACTTGAAGAAGCGTGGTGAGACGGTTGACGTATGGCTTCTACAGTTGTAAGAGCTCAGACTATGTGAGAAACCACGTCATCCTGAACTTGATTCAGGACCCATCCCTTCTCCGGATGGGTGCCGGATCTAGTCCGGCATGACGTAGTACTTGGCGAGACTGAGCTGTCACCTACAGTTAGAATAGCCCCAGGATTTGTGTGCTTCTGCTATAATATCCCTTGCGTAGCCTACGTGAGGAGCTGATAGAAGATGGACATATTCCCTGTAAAGACAACTCAACGCAACCAGTTCGTGGACATAACTTCTCAGGTGCAGAAGTATGTTTCCGATACCGGTGTTGAAAGTGGTCTTCTGTGCGTATTTGTTCCGCACACCACCGCTGCTGTCACCATAAACGAGAACGCCGATCCGGATGTCGTGCGCGATTTGTTGGGAACACTCGAGAAGATTGTGCCGGCGCGATGGGACTATCGGCACTGTGAAGGCAACTCGGACTCACACGTCAAGAGCAGCACGTTTGGCCCTTCTCTAACTGTTATTGTTGAGAACGGCAGGTTGCAGCTCGGGACCTGGCAGTCGATCTACTTCGCTGAGTTCGACGGCCCACGCAACCGGCAGTACTGGCTGAAAGTGGTGGGTAGATGAAAGACATCCTTGAGATTGCACAAGACGTGACGTGCGCTCTTAACCACAACGCGCCTGTGGTCGCCCTCGAGTCCTCGGTCATCGCGAACGGTTTGCCGCCCGAATCGGCTGTGGAAGCCGCTCAGGCGATGGAAGACGCAGTACGCGAGAGCGACAGCATACCGGCGATTACCGGAGTGATCGATGGCGTGATCAAGATTGGTTTGTCGAGCGACGACATCAGACGTCTCGCGCACAAATCTGCGGTGAAAGTCTCGTCTCGAGACCTCGCTCACGTTGTTAGTCGAAAACTGAGCGGTGGCACTACCGTTTCGGCTACTGCCCGGCTTGCTGCAGCCGCAGGTATTTCGGTGATGGCAACCGGAGGGTTGGGCGGAGTTCACAGGGGATGTCCGGTGGACATCTCGTCTGACTTGTGGGAACTCACTCGCGTTCCGACGGTTGTGGTGTGCTCTGGCCCGAAGGCGGTGTTAGATGTCGCTGCGACCGCTGAATGGCTGGAGACCCACTGTGTTAACGTGTACGGCTACCAGACAGACACATTGCCTGCGTTCTATTGTGGCGACTCCGGTCTGGAGGTTCCCAGAGTGGAGGACGCAGCCGATTTTGGGGCGATGGTAAAACTGCTTCGCGGGAGTCTGGGGGTTCGCAGCGGAATTGTATTGGTAGTTCAGCCGCCCCAGTCTCTTGACATAGCGGCGGACATCGAGAAGGCTTTGGCAGAATCTGAGGCACTGCGCATTAAGGGCAAAGACGTAACGCCGTTTCTCCTATCGAAAGTGGCCGAGCTTACTGGGGGAAGGAGCGTCGCGGCTAATATCGCACTGCTCAGGAAGAACGCTCGTGTGGCAGGGGAGGTAGCTGTCGAGTTGCTCCGCGAGGACAGGCGAAGGATCGGGTTTATGGCCTAGTGTCATCTGTGCGCAGACGGCTCAACGATAGAGTTTATGCGGTTCGCGTACCATTGGAGTAGAGTGAATACATGTTAGACGCAATAGCCAACAGACGCAGCGTCAGGTTCTACAGGGATCAGCCGATTGAGGAGTCCGTTCTGGAGGAGATTCTGGCCGCCGGCTTCTGTGCACCGTCCGCCCACAACGAGCGTGCCTGGCATGTCATAGTCGTCAGGCAGAAGGCCCGTCTTGAATCACTGGCGGCAATACACAAGTGGACGCGTTTTCTTTCACGAGTTCCTGTGGCTGTGATCGTGTGCTTTGACCGCAGGCAGTTGGACCACTTCTGGATTGAAGACGTTTCGGCGTTTATCCAGAATGTTCTGACGGAGGCCACGCACCAGGGGCTGGGGTCTTGCTGGGTAGGTATCCGCGGCGTTATCGAAGACGGGATCGATGCAGAAAGAGTCGTGCGCGATACGTGCTCAGTTCCGCCGGATTTCGGCGTAGGTGGCATTGTCGCTCTGGGCTACGCGGCCAGGCATCCAGGGCCGCACATAGAGTCCGTTCCGGCGGACCGGTTGCACGAGGAAGTTTTCTAGGCTACGATACAGTCTGGCGTCGCCGACTGCACAGGCGCATTATCAGGAGTTCGAGGATGGCCTGTGGGTCGTCTGGGCCGGGTATGATTGCCTTCAGTCTCAAGTCTGCCTCTTCGATCGCCGCAAACGCGTCCGCCAGCATATCGTAGGTAAACGCTCTGGCCTGCTGGGCGTACTTGGCTTCCTGCCACGACTGTCTGGCCAGAACATCGATAATGTTGGGGTCTCTTGGGAGCGCGTCTTTGATGCTGTCGGGTATATTCTGTCGGCTGACCCCGCGGACTCCCGATTCCTGCAGAAACCTCATCTGCCAGACCAGCCTGAAATGCCTCGCTATGTTTGAGAGAGCGGAGGGGGCTTCAGTGCGAGGGTCGGCCCCGGATTGGAACAACTCATGCAGATTTCTGATGGCCGATGCGGTTTCTCGACTACCAACTGCGTCAACGGTCTTGAATATCTTCTCTTCCGGCGTCTCTGAGGTGACGTGCTCAACCATCTGAGGAGTGATCTTGTCTGCCTGCCCGGAATAGTCGATCACCTTCGTGCTCTCAGTCTTTATGAGCGCAAAATCGTTGCCGATGCGCCTTCGGAATAGCTCAACTGTCCTGGCGTCTATGGTCTTTCCAGCATCCGCAAAACACTGCTTGATGAAAGGAACGGAAAGCTCAGCAGCCTTTGCCCCTTTCTCACCACCAAACTCTTTTACTTCTCCGACTTTGCGGATGGCTCTTGAAAGGTCGCCAATTATCTCCGAGCCTTTCTTCGGTCTGCCTCTATCCCGCTCAGGCGCGGGATTGACCATAATCAGGCACGCTGTGTCGGGGATAGACGCAAGTTTCCCGGCCAGAAGTTTCTGTTCGGCGGGGTTCATCTTGTTTGCATACTTGACCAGAACCACGCGTTGGCCGGAGGAGAACGGAGGCACGTTCAGCCCTGCCATCACTCTCTGGCACGTAGCAGTGTCTCCCTCTATCTGCTCAAGATCGAAGTCTGCGAAGTCTGGGGATACCAGTTTGTCAAGCAATTCGCGCAGAGCGAGCTGTTTGCGGTATTCGTCATCGCCTTTGAGGAGGTGGGCCCTCGAGATCTTCTTGCTGGTTCCAGTCGCCATAATGGCGATATTATCGCACAGCACCCGGCAGGTACACAACCTCCACACGCAGAAAGGCGGCTCAGTCTCACTGGACTGAGCCGCGAAGAGAGTACTAAGCAGAGCTAGATCGCTGCTCTACAAGGCGTGCGTTCCACCTATACTGCAAGTCGGATTTGCATCGACGTTGCCGATGGTGTAATCGCCACCTGACGGGCACAGCGGCTTTACCTTAATGTACAGGGCTGCGCCGAATAGATTGGCGTCCGTTACCGCGGCGCCACTGGCGGCTCGCGTGTCCATAGCCCACTGTTCCTTCGCGCTCTCAATCTGTTTGAGATTAGCAACACACGACTTGGTGCGGCTGCTCTCTCTCGCCTTCATGAAGTTCGGCACTGCTATAGCAAGCAGGATACCGATGATCAGAACGACGATCATAATCTCGATAAGGGTGAAGCCGCCTCTGCGCCTTCTGATTGTGAATCTAGACATTTTCTACGTCTACCTCCTCCGCATGTTCGGAAACGGGTGTTTTGCGCCAGATCAGACATCGAGGATCACAAATGCGTCTACCCGCCACGCCTGCTCTGGCTTCCATCTTACTTCTTCCACGGCAGTTAGAGGCGATTACGCTAAAATGAGCAGTCTGAACGAAAACCGGTAATTCTACCAGCAAAAGGCTGTTCTTCTTTATAGGCCGGTGCTTGCCGATAGTTTGTAAGCCTCGGCTGGTGCTAATGCTCGACGGACATTGCGACTTCAGTGCCTATTGACAAACGATCGCATTGGTGGTAGTTTGTAATTGTCGGGACAATTCTTGCGAGGTGAACTGCTATAAGAATGCTCGTGTCTGTTCTGTTGTCTGTGCTATTTGTCATTCCCGCGGTCTGTGTGGTCGCGGACGAGATCCCTGTCTATACACCTGCTGCTACCAAGGTAGCGGTAATGCCGGTCGTGAGCATCACTGGTGAGAAGTGGGACAAAGTCCGAAACTCCCAGATTGACTGTTCGTACAACGAACTGGAGTCACAATTTCGTGAGCGAGGCTTCGAGCTCGTTAGCCCTGATGAGGTGATGAGCGCCATCAGAGCCTTGTCGATTGATCTGAAGGACGAGGAAGAATGGAAACGCGATACGTTCTACAAGATTGGCGAGAAACTTGGTACCGATCTGATAGTGTTTGTGCTGATTACAGACAGCACTCAGCGTGTCAAGACCACATTCTTCACCGCACAGAACGAGGGGCACGCGAAGATCAAGATATGGCTTCTGGATGCGAAGAATCACATCAATATAAAGAGCTCGAAGCAGTACGATGCAAAGCGTGTGCAGGGATCCTTTGGCCGCGGAGCCAAGGGCAGCGCCCTGCAGGTAGATGCGGCGAGGAGGGCAATTGAGACTGCTCTCGCAGATTTCCTCAAGCCATATAAGATCGTCAAAGAGGTCAAGCGCGCCGAGCGGCGCAGCCCTCGAGTAGGAGACGAGTCCGGCGTGGAGTACGGTGTGATCAGCGGCGAATCGTCCGACGAGGACGACAGTGCCAGTGATGCCGACAACAAGAACTCCGGGATGGCGAAACCATCTGGCAAACCATCCGAAAATCTGGAAAAGGACGAATAGTCTATAATCCGCACGCCAGAGACACAACTGGCCCGAAACGATGCCGCGTCTCGGGCCAGTGCTCCCCCGTAGTATCATGATTCCACCTCTGCTTGCCGATAACGTCAATGAGGTCCCACGAACGCGCATATCGGGTCTGCACGGTCCTCACAGGTGGTCACACAATATGAACAAGCCCCGGATTTCGGTACAGAGCGGCAGCCTGGAGCCCACTCCAAAGTCGGATACCCTGTTGACATCGGTGCGTGGTCGTTCAGACTGGCTGGGGAAGAAGCAGTATGAGAGAGAGCTGCGCAGGCTTCAGGACGAACTCGTGAAACTCCAGTACTCAGTAAAAGAGCGCGGCACGCGAGTGGTGATGCTGTTTGAAGGCAGGGATGCTGCTGGCAAAGGTGGAGTTATCAAACGCATTTCCGAGCCCCTGAACCCACGGGGCGTTCGATTGGTTGCACTTGGTGCCCCGTCCGATACTGAGCGAACGCAGTGGTATTTTCAACGCTACATCCAGCACTTGCCCTCTGCGGGTGAAATCGTGATTTTTGACCGGAGTTGGTACAATCGCGCCGGGGTTGAGAAAGTGATGGGTTTCTGCTCAAACGAAGAGTATTGGGAGTTCCTGAGAGCGTGTCCGGATTTTGAGCGTATGCTCGTGCGCTCGGGCATCATACTACTAAAATACTGGCTGTCAATAAATGATATGGAGCAGGAACGTCGTTTTCAAGAGCGTGCATCAGATCCTCTGAAGCGATGGAAACTCAGCAGCATCGACATTGAGTCCCGGGAGAAGTGGGTCGAATTCTCCAAAGCGAAAGATGCTATGATGGAGCATACCGACATTCCTGAGGCTCGCTGGTACCAGGTCGACGGTGACGATAAACGCCGCGCAAGGCTCAACTGCATCAGGCACGTTCTGAGCACTATACCGCATTCGAATGCGGTTCCAGCTCCAATCAAGCTTAGCAAACGGCCGCCCTGTGACCAGCACTACACGCGGCCCCATCGCACGTCACACATTGTTGTGCCCGACCACTATGCACAGAAGATCAAGGATGCGGCGTAGACGTTGGCCAATTGGCAGACACAGATGCTTCACTTGGCCATTGCGGCTATAGCCTCAATTTCGACTTTGGCCCCTTTGGGCAGTGCTGCGACTTGAACAGTGGAGCGCGCTGGTGGGTCAGCGATAAACACACTGGAGTAGATATCGTTGACCTGTTTGAAATCGTCCATACTTGTAAGGAATATCGTCGTCTTTACCACGTCAGCCACCGTGAGCCCCTCTGCGTCGAGGACAGCCGTAAGGTTGGACAGGACTTGCCTCACCTGTCCAGCGACATCTACCGCAACTATCTGACCAGTCAGCGGGTCAATTGGAATCTGGCCCGATATGAAGAGAAAACCATTGGCCTTTATGGCTTGAGAATACGGGCCGATTGCTGCGGGTGCTTTCTCTGTAGTTACTACGGTCTTCACTTGATGCTACCTCCAGGATTCTATCCACACGATGTTACATTCAACAGACGGAGCGTAAATCCCTGCTGGTTATGCAGTGCCGCAACATTCATTGTATCAATCCTCGCAAGGTGTGGAATACTAGCATGATGATGATTATCAACCAGCAACGGCCGAGGCTCTACTCACATCGGCCACGCGTGGAAAGGAACCTGGTAGAATGAACTCAGAGGAATATCGTGACATTGCATCGAAGAGACTGTCGAGCTACATCGACGTCGAAAGATTTCCGTGCACAAAGTTCGAGCTTCTGCGACATGCGGAAGAAGGACACGCCCCCGATGACGTGTTGGACTGCATTGAAGACATGGATGTCGTCGTAGTTCCGAATATGGAGGCACTCGTCGACTGCTTTGCGGCAGGGTCCGAGCGCGAGTGCCTCACTATGAGGTAGTGTTCGGATGTATGGCCGCAGCAGATGTGCGGCTGACGCCGTCCTCTTTCGTCCGCCTTTTGCCTGTCGCTACTGATCCCCACACCGGCCAGTCCTCGTCGGGCCAAACCTCGGTGTTCTCAGAGCTGGTCTCGGTCTTCTGTTGTCACAAGCCCTGATTCTGCTATAATAGTCCCACTCAATGCACAATACTCTATGTTGAGCCCCGTCTGGCACAAGTACTGCCAGGACTGGGAGCTCTCGCGAGACAGGAGACTTGATTTGGCTCGGATAGCTGCATTTCGGGGTCTAAGATACTGCCAGAAGAAAGTGGGTGACTACGGCAAAGTAGTGTGCCCGCCATACGATGTGATTTCTCCCGAAGACAGGCGAGCCTACCACGAGACCAGCCCATACAACTTTGTTCGCCTGATACTTGGCGAAGAGCACGAGTCGGATAACGACAGCGTCAACCGCTTTACTAGGGCAGGGGAGCTGCTCGCGTCCTGGATATCCGAAGGCGTGATGGCAACTGATCGCATTCCCTCGATGTATGTGTATGATCAGTACTTCGAGAGGGCAGGAGCGCCGCGACACGTGCGAGGGTTTGTGTGCGCGGTGCAACTGCACAATTACGAAGACAGCGTAATCGTTCCGCACGAGTTCACTCTCGCAAAACCCAAGTCACAACTCTGGGAGACCATCAGGGCAACTAATGCTAATCTGGACTGCGTTTACGGGCTGTACGCGGATGAGTCAGATCTGGCAGGCGAGATGGCTTCGGAATCAACCGTGCTTGAGGATGTTGTTGACAAAGACGGCGTGCGTCACGTTCTCTCCTCCGTGAGCAGTGAATCGGTCATACGCAAAGCAGCAGCTTGTCTCTCGGACAAGACGGTCGCGATTGCCGACGGGCATCATCGCTATGAGACGGCTCTGGCGTATAGAGACAAGGTTCGCGAGGAGACTGGGGCGACCGCGCCCTACGGAGATCTGGCCTGCGACTATGCGTTGATGACGCTTGTCAATGTGTATGAGAAAGACCTCACGGTCCTGCCGACGCACAGGGTGATTGGGAGTCTGCCTGCCAGCGCGGTCTACGATATCTACCACAAGCTGGAAAGTGCGTTTGACTGCTTTGAGTGTGCGCCTGAGGAACTTGCCGAACTGGTTCAATCCAACGAAGTAGGGGTGTTCTTAGACGGACGGGCAGGGGTGTTGCGACTCAAACAGGATGTTCCGGTGCCGGCAGAAGGCAGCGAAGTCGGACGGAAACTGGGACTGAACCTGCTTCACAGAGTTATAATGCGGGACATACTGGGGATAACTGATGAGGACCTGCGAAGCCAGCTTTATGTCCAATACACGCGTGACGCGCAAGAAGCCATATCGCTGGTCAGGAGCGGATCAAAGCAGGCGGCCTTCATTCTCGGACCGATGGAAGTCAAGTCGGTGCTGGATGTGGCCGGAGCTGGTGAGCGAATGCCGCAGAAGTCTACCTACTTCTATCCGAAGCTCCTCAGTGGTTTAGTCTCACGGCTCATATCGGACGACAGTGGCTTCGGAGGGTCAGAGGGTGAGTGACGTGTCTTGCGGCGACAGTACCGAGCGTTTTCTAACTGGTAACGAATATGTGAGTCTGGCGGGAGTCTCGGCTGTGACTGGAGCGCTCAACGGCATCGGTTTCGTGCATTCTGGATTCCGCGGTTGCATTGAAGTCAAAGGGCCTGAGAATTCTTCGTTTCTGGAACCACTTATCGAGGTCGACGGACGTGGCGTAAGTTGTGATGACGTCACAGGCGAACTGCTCGAGTTCTGGGTGCCTCGCATGCAGTGTCTTTTCGACGGTCTCGAAGTTACGCATACCATCTTTGCGCCGGTGGAACGACGAGGCCTGGTGTGCGTCTTGACTGCAAGGAATACCTCCGAAGACGCTGTGCGCCACGTCAGGTTCGGATTCAGAGCGGCCTGGGGCCGGTCCGGCGTGACCACCAGGCTGAGCAAGCCGATGTTTGGGTCTA
Source organism: uncultured bacterium (assembly GCA_964431685.1). Classification (GTDB taxonomy): domain Bacteria; phylum Armatimonadota; class UBA5829; order UBA5829; family UBA5829; genus CAYSLA01. Next base: position 20,274 of record CAYSLA010000004.1, read on the forward strand.
GTTTCGCCTATCCGTCGGAACTCGATCCTCAGAGCCCGGTCTTCGAGTTCAGGGGTCACGTACCGTTATTTGCTCTCGCATTCACTCCCGGATTCTCTGTGACGACCACGACCATTGACTCGGGTCTTGATGCTGAGACTTCGGTATCCGGGGGCGCCGAGGCGTTAAGTCATGCCACGCGTCCGCTGACCGTCGATATGGTATCAGAGCTCGACCTCAACCCCGGCGAGTCCATTGAGTTGCCTCTTTATGTGGGTATTGCTTCGAAAGAGGTATCGGCAATCGCCTGTGCTCGAGAGATGAAGATGCAGGGGTGGGATCGTTTGCTCTCGCATCTGCGGAGTTGGCTGAAGTCACGCAGGATCGACTGCGAGGACGACGCACTGGCTAATGCGCTCAATACGAGTTCTTTTGCATGCTACTTTGGCACGCAGGCAATCACTCTTGACACTGAGGAGTATGTTCTGACGTCCTCAAGGTACTCTAAGAATGACACGTGCGGCACATATCTCGATTCGGACGCAATGCTGTGGGCGCTCCCGGCGGTGCTGCAGATAGACCCTTTTCAAGCTCGCAAACTACTGGTGTGTGCTCTAACCTGTCAGTTGGCGAATGTCGGTGCGGGATGCCGTTTCATTGATGGAGTCTTGCTGGAACCGGGACTGGGACTGGATCGTCTGTGTGCCCCAGTTATTGCGCTGCAGCAGTATGTGCTGGCAACAGACGATCTTTCCATTCTGTATGACCGGAGAATCCAAACCGGGATCAACACGATTCAAGGAGTGCTGGCAGCGCAGCGACACCCACAAATTCCGTTGTTTGAGACTCTATTGACGCCATCGGGCGATTTCGCCCGACAGTCTTATCTGTGTTACTCTAACGCAATCGTCTGGCAAGCCCTGCTTGCACTGGCGGACATGTACAGACGCATTCACGACCCCGATCGCTCTCAGGAGGCGCTTGTCCTTGCACAGGATGTCAGGGCGGCGCACAGGCAGCATTTCACTACTTCAGGGCCGTTTGGTGAGATGTTTGCGTTCAGCACTGATCTTGATGGCAATGTGGAACTCGGTGATGACCCGCGGGGCAGCATTGAGCTGCTTGCTGACATAGGGATATGTTCAGATTCCGATGCCGCCTATTCCAACACTCTTCTATGGCTTCAGTCGGAACACAACCCGCAGCAGTCCCTGCGGGCATATGAGATTGGCACGCTCAGCGGCGAATCAGGCTCGCTGCCATCGATTAGCCTGATCAACGATTTGCGTACACGCGACAAGTCAAAAGCCCTCGCGTTTCTGGCCCAATCCGCCGGAGGATCATCGGGCGGGTATAGACTCAAGCACAGCGCGCCTTGTCCGTCGCTGTACACCCGGCCCTCCGCGAGTATGGCGGGCTGGTTTGCCTACGCGCTGCGCTGCGCACTGGGCGTGCGAACCCCTGCTGATCGACGCAGGAAATTGCATCCATCCACGATGGATGCTCTTTACCATCCCCCGCCAACGGTGAATTTCGACTCGCGAAAGTCCAGGCTCTGAGTTCCGCATACGGGCCCACCAAGTCGGCGTAGCACTTGGTCAGTCGGCGCGTACACGTTCCGGATCAGCGACTTCCGCGCGGTGCGGTGCTTTCAGTCAGAGGGATGCTTGTTCCACCAAAGTCACTATCTCCGCGGCAAGGTTCCTTACGGTGCCGAAGTCCTCTTTGTCTATCGCCGACTTGGGCGCTAGATTGCTCCCCAGACCTACCGCGACAACGCCCGCTCGAAACCATTCTCCGATGTTGGATTTGTCGACCCCGCCGGTTGGGATGAGTTTCATGTTGGGAAATGGCCCTCGCAGAGCTTTGACGTAGTCTGGGCCGGTGACGGACCCGGGGAAGAGCTTTAGTACCTCAGCGCCAAGGGACATAGCCTGGAACGCCTCAGTGGGTGTCAAGACCCCGGGCAGTACTGGCACGTCGAGTTCTTGACCCAGGGCAATGACCTCCGGGATAGTGCACGGGCTGACCAGAAATTTGGCTCCCGCTGCGACCGCTTCTCGTCCAGCCTTTTCGCTAAGCACAGTGCCTGCGCCAAGCAGGATGTCGTCGCGTTCGGCGAAATGGCGAAGGATATAGAGAGGGTCTTTGGTGGTGTACGTAATTTCGATACACGTTACGCCGCCGTCTACCAGCGCTTCCACGGCCTTAATCACCTTCTCAGTCGAGTCGCCTCGAAGCACTGCGACGATCTTCTTCTGGGATATCAGTTCAGTAGTTGGATGCATTTGGGCAGGTTACCTCCGATTGACCACATTGCCTGGCGCACGTCTCGAACGACAAGATGCTTGGCATGCCGAACGAGTGCTGCAGAACCATGAGACGCACAACTGGCAGGACCCAGGGACAGTGGTCTAGTCTTCATTTCGACGCCAGATCGCACGATTCCTGCATGCACGTAAGGAAGGTCGTCTGTCTAAGCCCGAATTTCAGGCAGCCTTTGAGCTGCTATCGTCTTCGCCGTACTTGACGACGGAGGTCAGAGCCGCCACAACGTCCGGGTCGAACTGTGTGCCAGTACCCTGCTCGAGTCGAAGCATTGCACATCGTGGAGTCAGGAGTCGGTAGTTCGTAGCTGTCAGCATGGCATCGTGGGCGTCGACTGCGGCCAGAATTCTGGATCCCAGCGGAATAACGGTGCCGACAAGGCCTTCCGGATATCCGCTGCCGTCGAAACGCTCGTGGTCGCGGCCGGCGATGTCTGCAATGGCGCTGAGCTCCTCCCGATCAGGCAGGCAATTCAGAACGTCCATCGTGAGTAGAGCGTGCTTTCTCACCTGCCTGCTCTCCTCGTCGGAGTACCTTCCGGTCTTGCTGAGCAGTGCAGCAGAAAGCCCGAGCATTCCGCAGTCGTGAACGAGACCAGCCCGATATATAGCGTGTGAATCGGATTCGGAGACGTCCATAGCCCGAGCGACTTCGCGCGCCATATTGGCCACCCGAAGAGAGTGCCCGCGGCTGTTACTGTCCTTGAGGTCCACCAGGATGGCGATGAGATGAAACAGCCTTTCAACTATCGTGTCACTATCAGGTTCGCTATCCTCAGAAGTGGTATCCAAGACACTCAACGTGCGTTCCTTGAGAGACTTGGGTAGACAGATGTCTCGCAGGAAGTCTGAGTCTAGAGCAACTCGCGCAACTGCTTCCCACATTTGTTCGGACCACACGAGACCGTTTGCCTTTGAGCTTCGAAGAACACGGTCAACAACTGCGGCCTGCGAAACAAACAACCCTGCCATATCCAGCGCATCCGCAGTGGCCAAGACCTGCGCGCCCATCGGCAGTGACTCCGAGGATATTCCATCCGGATATCCTTTGCCAGAGCAGAGCTCGTGATGCGTGGCAATGTAAGTGCTGACCTTATCCATTCCTGTGATGTTCTCAACCAGCAGGGAGCCCCTCCTGGGATGGGACAGTATGTGCGGGTCGTTCTTTTGCTCAGCAAGCGATTTGTACTCTGTGCCGTGCTTGTAAGCACCAATAACCCCTACGTCGTGCACAAGTCCGGCCAGAAAGACTTCCAAGGCGTCTTGGGGACAGATATCAACTGCTACTTTGTGCGCAAGAGTTGCCACTCGCCACGCGTGAGCTGGACCTCCAGGCTGTCCTAGATCAGCCATATATCCCAAAACCGCGAATAGATCCGGTACACGTATGCCCATTCTTGTAGTCTGCTCTTTCTTAAAGAGAATGGCGGCTCACGCCGCCCATTTAGTAGAAACATCGTCACATCGGCTGACGATAGACGTGAGCACTTCTACAACCGCGGGGTCGAACTGAGTGCCCGATCTTTGCTGTATTCGTAGAGTAGCTCCAAGTGGGCTTAGCAGACGGTAGTTGCTAGCCGAGGTGATTGCGTCATAAGCGTCGGCGACGGTTATTATTCTCGATGCGAGCGGGATCGAGTTTCCAGACAGCCCGTCGGGGTAGCCCTTACCGTCGTATCTCTCGTGATCGTGACTGGCTATGTAGGCCATTTCGCTCAGTTCGGGCCTGCCTGGTAGGCAACCGATTGTCGCACGGGTCAGCTCGGCGTGTTTCCTAACCAGTCTCATCTCTGTCTCGTTCAGATCGTCCGGTTTGACCAACAGAGAGGTAGGTATGCCAAGGCGTCCTATGTCGTGAAGAAGGCCCGCACGATAGACCACGTGAGCCTGGTCCGAGTCGAATCCCATGCTCGTAGCGATCTCTTCCGCTATGCAGGCTACGCGGAAAGAGTGCCCCTTGGTGGATGGATCCTTCATGTCGACCAAGACTGCGGCAAGTACGAATAGTCTTTCCAGGCCCGAGTCGCAGTTGATCTCGTCCGGAACGTGAAGCGTCTGAAGCTCACGAGAGATACTCTCACGCAGATTCTGGGATGTCAACACACTCCGGTAGAAGTCAGCATCCTGTGCGGACTGTTCCAGAGCTTCGCGCAGATCTGTAGACCACAGACTGTTTATCTGGTGACGCACGTCCGTAGTCATACTCCAGAGAGCCTGAGGCCGCGTGAAGATCCCAGAAAGAACCAGAGAATCGACCATACCCAAAATGCGAGTCCCTGTACTCAGGCACTCGCCTTCCAGACCGTTTGGATACCCCGATCCGTCACAACGCTCGTGATGATGCCTGATGAAACCGGCTGCCGTGGTCAGCCCGGGGATGGACTCCACCAATGCCGCGCCCCTGTTACTATGGTCGCGTATGTACGGGTCATCAGCCTGTTCCTCAGACGATATGCACTCAGTAATGTGCCTGGATGCTCCTACATTCCCCAAATCGTGTAGAAGTCCGGCCATCAAAACGTCAGAGGAAGACTCCGGCAGCAGAATATCTGCGATGTGTTTTGAAATCACCGCAACACGCCACGAATGCAAGTGGACGCAATCAGAAGAGACATCGATTGCATGGGATAGTACGCCAAGTAGGTCAGGTGCGCGTATAGACATAAGTATCTCCCACCCATAACGTTCCAGGATGTTATTCCATACTCGCGCTCGCTAGTCAACATAGAAGAGTAAAACTGGTGGAACTCAAGGCGGGACAGGATCGATTTAGAAGGTGTTGGGTGGGAAGAACCTTAGACGACAAAAGAAAAGACGGCCCCCTCAGGAGAGGGAGCCGTCCGCACGTTGCACCTTGCCCCGTGGGGGGCGTCGGTTGACGAGCTACATATCGTAGCCGCCGGGAGCTGCCGGTGCAGCCGACTTCGGCTCAGGCTTTTCAGCAACCAAAGACTCGGTTGTCAGGATCATCGAACCGATACTGGCGGCGTTCTCAAGTGCGCTTCGGGTGACCTTGACCGGATCAACGATACCAGCCTTGACCATGTCAACGTACTCTTCGGTAAGAGCGTTGAAGCCGATGCCCTTCTTGTCGTTCTTTACGTGCTCAACGACGACGCTGCCTTCGTGTCCGGCGTTCTCCGCGATCTGGCGAAGAGGCTCTTCCAGGGCTTTGCGGACGATAGCCGCACCGATCTTCTCATCATCGGTGTCGCCAATGTTGGCCAACTTGCCTATGATGTTGATCAGTGTGGTGCCGCCGCCAGCCACAATGCCTTCCTCAACAGCGGCACGGGTAGCGGAGAGCGCATCCTCAAACCGATGCTTCTTTTCCTTGAGCTCGGTCTCGGTGGCTGCACCGACTTTGATCACTGCAACTCCGCCCGAGAGCTTGGCCAGTCGCTCCTGGAGCTTCTCGCGGTCGTAGTTAGAGTCGGTGGTCTCGATCTGCTTGCGGATCTGAGCGATGCGGCCTTGAACCGATTCGGCAGTGCCCTTGCCCTCGATGATGGTAGTGTCTTCCTTGCCTATCACCACCTTCGACGCTTCACCCAGCATAGTGAGGTCCACGTTCTCGAGCTTGATGCCGAGGTCCTCGGAGATGAACTTGCCTGCAGTGAGAACCGCGATATCCTCAAGCATCGCCTTGCGTCTGTCGCCAAAGCCTGGGGCCTTGACAGCAGCCACCTGCAGAGTGCCACGCAGTTTGTTGACGACCACGGTAGCCAGCGCGTCGCCCTCAAGGTCCTCGGCGATGATCAGCAGCGGCCTTCGGGCGGCGGCTATCTTCTCGAGCACCGGAACGAGATCAGCAGCAGCGGATATTTTCTTCTCGTGAATGAGAATCAGCGGGTTGTCCAACACCGCTTCCATTCTCTCAGCGTCCGTCACCATATAAGGAGACATATAGCCCTTGTCGAACTGCATGCCCTCGACGACTTCGAGAGTGGTCTGGGTGCCCTTGGATTCCTCTACAGTGATGACGCCGTCACGTCCGACCTTGTCGATGGCGTCAGCGATCACGTCTCCGATTTCAGGGTCGTTGCCGGCTATCGAGCCGACCTGTGCGACTTCTTCCTTGCCCTGGACCGCGATGGAGAGCTTCTTGATCTCTTCGACGGCCTTCTCTGTGGCCATCTCGATACCGCGCTTCACAGCTATCGGGTTGCCGCCGGCGACAACATAGCGCAGTCCTTCGCGCACAATGCTCTCGGCGAGAACTGTTGCCGTCGTGGTGCCGTCCCCGGCAACGTCGTTTGTCTTGGAGGCAACTTCGCGTACGAGCTGCGCTCCCATATTCTCATACGGGTCCTCGAGTTCGATCTCCTTGGCTACGGTCACGCCGTCCTTGGTGATAGTGGGGCTTCCCCACTTCTTGTCGAGAACTACGTTGCGGCCCTTAGGTCCGAGGGTCACCTTAACGGCGGCGGCAACGGTGCTAGCCCCCCGCTCCAGTGCCCGTCTGGCTTCTTCGTCAAATTTGATTATCTTGGCTGCCATTGTTAACTGTCCCCCCTATTTGGTCTTTATAGCGTATATTGAGTCCTGATCGAGGATAACCAGATCGTTGCCCTCAACCGTGACTTCCGTGCCGCCATACTTGGCGTAAACTACGATGTCGCCAACTTTGACGCCCATCTCAGCCCTGGATCCGTCCTCAAGAACCTTGCCTGGGCCAATAGCCACTACTTCGCCTTCCTGGGGCTTCTTCTTCGCCGTATCCGGAAGAATGATGCCGCCGGGAGTCGCTTCTTCGCTTTCAAGCGGCCTGATGACCACTTTGTCGCCGAGAGGTCTGATGTTCATTGCGTATTTGCCACCTCCTGTGAGATTGATTGATTGGCTTACTATTAGCACTCTCGACTGCAGAGTGCCAAATCATTTTATAGCATACGTGCAAGTCTGTCAAGAGGTTCCGCGAACTTTCTGGCAACTCTATGGTCTCGCTTCTGGAAACGGCACTACAAGGGCTGGGCCTCGCCGTGGCACTGACCAGCGATGATGTCGTCCAGACTTGGGCAGAACGCCTGGAAGCTGTTCGCTTCAATGATGGTTCTCCACCGTTGCCTCTGGTCGTCTTCCAGTAGGTACGGTATGAACCCCAGTTGGAGGTATGTCTTTATCGCGGGCACGCGGTGGTCGTCGGTCCGCAACATCGCGCGTTTTCGGCCCTCAAAGACGAATCTGTGCAACACAGCAAGGGAGACCCAGTAGCCGAGTTTCTTGCCGGTGTGGTCAGGTCTGGTGGCTACCCAGTGGACGTATCCGGTGTCGGTTCCCCATTTAGGTATGTACCAGGCCGATGCGGTAGCGACAGGAATGTCGTTCCAGGTGACAAACAGTATCCGCTCAGGTGAGCAGGCGGCATCCGTTGCCATCATATCGTGAAAACTGCGCGGTGCGTCGCTCTCACCAAACGCCTGATTGAGGATGTCTTCCCAGAGTTGTTCGTCACACGGCAGGAAATGCCGGATGGAGTAGCCGTTCGGAAGAACCACTGCCGGAAGACTGTCTAAGTTCTCTCTCACCATTGCCAACTGTTTCACAGATCGCGCTCCTCATTTCGTCAAACACGTTTGCCCTACTGGTTTCGGCTCCTGCGGGTTTCGTGTGCCCGGGCTCTGTAGTTATGATATGCCAGCCTGCACTCGCTGTCAAAGATTATTTCAAATAGCAGAATTCGCGCTTGACAGCAGCGCAAAAAGCAGGTAAAATGCGTTCGGTTAGCACTCGTATGGCGCGAGTGCTAACCGAACAAACAATACAAATCTGTCATGGGGGTGCTTTGAAGTGCTTAAGCCATTGGGAGACAGGATAATTGCCAAGCGTGTTTCGGCTGACGAAGTGACTGCCGGAGGGATTGTTCTTCCGGACAGCGCGAAAGAAAAGCCGCAGCAGGCTGACGTAATCGCGGTTGGACCTGGTACGCAGTTGGATTCCGGAAAGAAAGCTCCGATGGATGTTGCCGTTGGCGACAAGGTCATCTACGGCAAGTATGCCGGCACGGAAGTCAAGGTCGGCACGGAGGAATATGTTATCCTGCGCCAGGAAGATGTTCTGGCTATTCTGGACAGCTGCAAGAGCTGCAAAAAGAAATAGAGGAGGGCTAGTCAACAAGTGGCAGCAAAAGAACTCAAGTTCAAAGAGGAAGCTCGTCGCTCGCTGGAGCGGGGAGTAAATGCGTTGGGCGATGCCGTTGGCGTTACGCTCGGTCCCAGAGGCCGAAATGTAATGATCGAAAAGAAGTTTGGCAGCCCAACTGTGATCAACGATGGTGTGACCATCGCCAAAGAGATCGAAGTCGAGGACCGTTTTGAGAATGTTGGCGCGCAGCTTCTTCGGGAAGTCGCGTCAAAGACCAATGACGTGGCCGGAGACGGAACCACCACGGCAACTGTCCTCGCTCAGGCGATCCTGCGCGACGGTCTAATGGTAGTGACTGCCGGAGCGAACCCGATGGGGGTAAAGCGCGGCATCGACAAGGCAGTTGGCATTGTCGTCGAAGAGATACGGAAGATGTCCAAGCCTGTCAAGAAGAAAGACGAGACCGCACAGGTCGCCAGCATATCGGCTAACAGCGCCAAGATCGGTGATCTGGTCGCTGAGGCGATGGAGAAGGTTGGCAAGGATGGAGTCATCACGGTTGAGGAGTCCAAGAGCATGGACACCAGCCTGGAGTGGGTTGAGGGTATGCAGTTCGACAAGGGATACCTTTCTCCTTACTTCGTGACGGACGCCGAGCGGATGGAAGCCGTCATTGAGAACCCCTATATCCTTCTTTACGAGAAGAAAATCTCCGCCGCACAGGACATAATCCCGATCCTCGAGAAGATCGCGCAGAATGGCAGACCGCTGGTGATAGTGGCCGAGGACATCGAAGGCGAGGCGCTGGCGCTGCTTGTGGTCAACCGGCTCCGGGGAACACTGAATGTTGCCGCGGCTAAGGCGCCGGGCTTTGGCGACAGGCGTAAGGCTATGATGAGCGACATCGCGACTCTCACGGGTGGAACTTTCATCACCGAGGACCTCGGGATCAAGCTGGATAGCGTCGACTTCACCATGCTTGGACAGGCCAAGAAGGTTATTGTCACCAAGGACGACACCACGATCGTCGAAGGGGCAGGCAAGGCCGCAGCCGTTCAAGGGCGAATTGCGCAGATCAAGGCTGAGATCGAGAAGACCGACTCGAACTACGATCGCGAGAAGCTCCAGGAGCGGCTCGCCAAACTGTCCGGTGGCGTCGCAGTTATCAAAGTTGGCGCCGCAACAGAGACCGAGCTGAAAGAGAAGAAAGCTCGAATCGAGGATGCGCTCTCTGCGACTCGCGCCGCGGTTGAAGAGGGGATAGTGCCGGGTGGCGGCGTTACGCTTCTGATGTGTGTTGCCGCACTTGATAAGGCGAAGCTCGAAGGTGACGAGGCCCTGGGCGCGAAGATAGTCCGCAGAGCGCTCGAAGAGCCGGCGCGCCGCATAGCGGCCAACGCTGGAACCGATGGGTCTGTTGTCGTTGAGAAGACGAAGAAACTGAAGAAGGGATTCGGATTCAACGCAGTCACAGGCGAGTACGAGGATATGGTTGCAGCAGGTATCATCGATCCGGCGAAGGTCACTCGCGCGGCTGTTGAGAACGCAGGCAGCATCGCTTCGCTGCTCTTGACCACAGAAGCCATAATTGCGGAGAAGCCTGAGAAGAATCGTCCGCCCGCGATGCCTCCTGGTGGAGGCGGCATGGGTGGCATGGGCGGTGGAATGCCCGGTATGGGTGGCATGGGCGGCATGGGCGGAATGATGTAGCGTTCGCCCTCGTTGTCCAGAATGAATACCATTGTCATTCCGTGCGACACCATCTGTCATTCCGAACGAACGTGAGGAATCTCCTGGCCGGGGATTTCTCCCTGCGGTCGAAATGACACGTCTCGAACGTGATTTCCGTATCGGCTGGCCGTGCCCGATCAGGGTGCGGCCAGTTGTTTTTTGCTATAATGATGTATCCTGGATTGGTTCTCTAAGCATCACGGACTGGACTTGGAGTCAATGACCGACTTGTTTGAACACGAAGACAATGCGTCAATGGCGGGGCAACCGCTTAGTTCCCGCCTTAGGCCTCGCACACTAGACGAGTTCTATGGACAGAGCCATCTGCTGGCGGAGAACTCGTTGCTGCGGGTGATGATAGAGCGTGACGAGCTTTCGTCCCTGATTTTCTGGGGACCGCCGGGTTGTGGGAAGAGCACGCTGGCGTGGATTATCGCGAGGACTACCAGTTGCCGCTTTGAGAACTTTAGTGCAGTGACCAGCGGCGTTCCGGAAATGCGTGAGGTTGTCAAGAATGCTAGAGAACGGCGCAAACTGCACGACACCCGCACCATCCTCTTCGTCGACGAGATTCACCGGTTCAACAAGGCTCAGCAGGATGTTTTGCTGCCTCACGTTGAAGATGGTAGTGTAATCCTCATTGGCGCAACCACGGAGAATCCATACTTCGAAATCAATTCGCCTCTAATCTCACGTTCCAGAATTCTTCGATTCGAGCCACTCTCTGATGAGGACATTCTGTCCATCCTGCGCAACGCTCTATCCGATGAAGGCCGAGGTCTTGGCGGGATAGATGTGGTTGTCGATGATGACGCCCTGGCGCACATTGTGAATGTGTGCGGAGGCGATGCACGAAATGCCTTGAATGCCCTCGAAGTTGCCGCAATAGCTGCACCTGTGGAGCAGGGCACTGGTAGCAGGCGAGTCACGGTGGCTGTTGCTGAAGAAGCGATGCAGGAACGGGTGATGCGCTATGACAAAAACGGTGACAGTCACTACGACACAATATCGGCGTTCATTAAGTCGATCAGGGGGTCTGATCCTGACGCTGCGATCTACTGGCTGGCCAGGATGCTTTCAGCGGGCGAGGATCCGAAGTTCGTGGCAAGACGCATGGTTATCGCCGCATCCGAAGACATAGGAAACGCCGACCCGATGGGACTTGTCATCGCCAACGCGGCAGCTCAGGCAGTGCAGTTCGTGGGAATGCCTGAGGCTCGAATACCCCTTGCTCAGGCAGTGACATATCTTGCCTGTGCCCCGAAGAGCAACGCCAGCTACCTGGCGATTGACCGGGCGCTTCGAGACGTAGCTGAGATGAAATCTCCGCCGGTGCCAGTGCATCTGCGCGATACCAGCTACCCTGGAGCGAAGAAGCTGGGGCACGGGAAAGGATACAAGTACCCACACGACCACCCGGGACATTTCGTCGAGCAGCAATATCTGCCGGATTCTGCCACCGGGCCTTACTATGAACCCACGGATAACGGACACGAGGCGCGGTTCAAGCAGAGACTGGAGAGGCTTAGGCCATCGGCCCCTGGTGCCGCTGAAGACGTGACTCAGCCGACACCACCAGAACGGGACTCTTGACACAGACAGAAGCAGGCCTGAATGCTGCGTCTTTCTTACGCTGCGCTGTCTTCGTGGAAAAAAAGTGTTTGTGGTTTGCTGTCGGATGGGATATAATACGTGGTGGAACGATTGTTGCTGCGGAATCTATCCTATTTTGGAGGGTGACAACATGTCTGATCAGCACGACGAACGAAACATTATCGCGAACTTCCTTCTTGGCCTGGGTATCGGTGCCATCATTGGTGGGGCAACGGCTCTCCTGCTGGCTCCCAAGGCCGGTTCAGAGACCAGAGAAGATATCAAACACGCTACGGATGAGTTCAAGCAGAAAGCAACAAAGGTTGCTCAGGACTTGACGGAATCAGGGGAAGAACTGATCAAGAAGAGCCGTGAGATGCTCGAAGTCACGAAGGAGAAGGTGCAAGACGCCATCGATGCCGGCAAGAAGGCTGTCGCTCACAAGTGCGCGGAGACTGGAGATTCCAGCGATGACGAGACAAGAGCCTGACTAGAACAGAGGTGATGCTCAAGTGAGTTTCAGTATCGATACACGCATCGAGGGCAACTCTCTGCCTGTGATGGAGTTGTCGGGCGAGATAGACGTCTACAGTTCACGGCAACTCAAACAGCAGATGATTGCCGTGATAGAGAGTGGCTCCAAGGAAATGGTGGTTGACCTGACTGACGTCGTGTATCTCGACAGTTCGGCGCTTGGTGTATTCATCGGTGGACTGAAGCGTATGCGAGAAGTCAACGGAAACATCCTGCTTGTCTGCCCGAGCGAGAGGATCAGGCGCGTGTTCGAGATCACGGGTTTGGACCATATCTTTGACATCTACGATAAGAAAGAAGAAGCTATGCAGGGCCTCGGAAGGGAGAGCGAATAGACTTGGAGACCGAGGAATGCGTTGCTTGTGTTGATCTGAGGATCCCGTGCAAGCCCGAATATGTGGGAGTAGCTCGGCTTGCCATACTTGGTGTGGCAAGCCGGATGAAATTCAACTACGATGACGTCGAGGACGTGCGTCTGGCTGTCGGTGAGACTTGCACCACAAGCGTTGACTGGGCGCAGCGAAATGGCCGCACGGACACCGTAATTACTCTCAGAAGTGAGATTCGCCCGGACAGTCTTTACATCGAGATAATAGACGATGCGGGCCCACGCGGAGAGAGGGCCGCTGATCCGGACGATGAGCAAGATGGACTTGGGACGCTCCTTGTTACGCTATTGGTGGACGAGGTCACCGTATCTGCTCTTGATAGCGGCACAAGTGTTCGGATGGTAAAGTATGCCAGGGAACGATAGTGCGCCGGATGAGATTAAAGGCGTTCCCGACCACTCCGAAGAGGAAGCCGACCGAATATTCCGGGAATACATTGCCACCCGCGACGTGAAACATCGTGACAAGCTGGTGTTGATGCACCAGAACCTCGTCCGTTACCTGGCGGGCAAGTTTGCCAATCGCGGAGAGCCCGTAGAGGATCTCGTGCAGGTTGGGCTTATCGGCCTGATCAATGCCATTGACCGCTACGATCCAGCCCGCGGCACGAAGTTCTCGACGTATGCTACGCCCACAGTGGTTGGAGAGATAAGGCGTCATTTTAGAGATCGTGCGTGGTCTCTGAAGGTTCCCCGACGTCTTCAGGAACTCAACATCCTGACAAACAAGAGCAAGGAAGAACTGCGTCGCAAACTCGGCCGGACCCCCACGATCGAGGAGATTGCAGAGCATCTTGGTGTAAGCGAAGAGGAGACGCTGGAGGCGATGGAACTTGGTAACGCCTATGACACCGTCTCCTTGGACGCCAGGACTGCCGGTGACGGCGACTCCGCCCAAATGACGCTCGCTGAGTTCCTCGGAGGCAACGACATAGCCCTTGATTCCATAGAGGACTACGGCGACCTGGAACAGGCCATGGGGCGGCTCGATCCAAGGGAGTGGATGATCATCTACTGTCGTTACTTCGAGGACATGAGCCAAACTGACGTCGCGAAAAAGCTCAATATATCGCAGATGCACGTGTCCCGGTTGCAGCAGAAGGCTCTCAGAAAACTCAAACAGATGTTGAGTTCCTAGTCATCAGTATAGACCCTCGGTATCTGCGCGCCCACTGGTATGCGCATCGCAGGTACAATCACCTCGTCGCCAATAGTCACCTCCGGTATGTCGGTCACATCGACTACGACCAACTGCATTGCCACCCTGCCAAGCACATTGGCACGCTTTCCGCGTATGGTGACATGCGGCTTTCTGCGGGCGCGTTTGACGGCGAAGACGAGTGGGTTCATTCGATAGAGAGGACCTTCCGGAGCCAGCGTAAAACCGTCCGCGAAGCCCACCGGTATGACGGCGGATAGAGTGTCGCGCTTTAGTGTGCACTCCCCACCGTAGCCAACACGTGTGCCGCGTCTCAGTTGCTTTATGTCGCACACACGTGATTTCAGAACCCAGCTATTCTGAAGCTTCATCGCCTTTCTTACGCGGGCAGAAGGATGCTGCCCATAGAGTATGGTTCCGGCGCGGACCATGTCGAAACGATATCTTGGGAACCTGACCAGACCAGCGCTGTTACACGCGTGAATTAGCCCGGTAGGGAGACGGTGATCGCGAGCACGTTCGATGACCTCATGGAAAACCTGAAGCTGAGTGAGTGCGGACCGGGCCGAACGGTGGCCAGCGTTCGCCAGATGGGTGTACAGGCCGGCAATCCTGATGCTGGACGATGAAGCGGCGTCGGTTATGAGGCCAATGGCATCAGAGTGCTCGACTCCCAGCCTGCCCATTCCAGTGTCCACTTTGATGTGAACCGGAATGTCCGTGCCAAGGCTTCTCGCGCACTCGGCCGCCGCGCGCAGGGATGCGTGGCTGGTTACAGTGATGTCCAATCTTGCAGATACGGCTTCGGATAGATTGTCGGCCAAGATCGGGGCAAATACCAGAATGGGCGCGGTGATTCCCGCCTGACGCAGCGCTATCGCTTCATCAATTCTCGTGACCCCGAGGTAGTCCGCGCCGGCCTGCACAAACGCTCTTGCTGGTTCGGCATACCCGTGTCCGAAGCCGTTGCCCTTGACAACGGCCAGGATACGCACATTCGGGCCAACCAGTTTCCTTACAGCCTCTACATTGTGGCGTAGTGCCCCCAGATTTACTTCGACCCAGACATCAGGAATGCTCACGATGACTCACACATCTCCTGAAGCAGACTGCCTGGCACGAGATCGAGCCTTCATTAGACGCTGCATACGCGGTCGCGCGAACTCCCACATCCAGTGCCAGAACGGCGAGATAATCATGTCATACTCGCCGATATATTCAACGAATCTGGGCGAGAAACCTTCTTTGAATCTGTTGAGACCTTGCAGGTGATCATCAGGGTCTGCTTGCCTGCGAGGGCTGACACCCCTGAAATCATACCATTTGCAGCCCGCGTCTCGAGCCCACTTGATTATTGTCCACTGCATCAGGTGGTTGGGCATCACATTCCTGTGAAGGTTCGAGGAAGCTCCGTAAGTATACATGGCCCTGTCGCCGAATCTGTAGACCAGCGCACCGGCCACAGGAGAGTCATCGTGGTAGGTCAGGACAAGCTGCATATATCCGGCGTCCGCCAGCACATCCCACATGTTCTCGAAGTATCTGATACCGCGAACCAAGAATCCGTCTCGAGCGCAGGTTTCTTCAAGCAGAGAGTAGAAGACTGGAAGCCGGTCGCGGCTGCAGTGAAGATCAACCCGCACACCCTTGCGTTCCGCAAGCCGGATGTTGTAGCGCCACTTCGGCTTAAATGATGCGAGCAATTCCTCTTCCCCTGTGCACAGGTCAAGTTGCATAACGCACTTGGGCTGCGTTCCGCCGAATCCTCCATCGCCAACTTGTATGAAGCCGCTCTTTCGCAGGTTTTGCTCAGAGTTTGCATCTTCCACAGGAATAGGTGGATCGATCTTGACCAGGATGGCCCTCTCCTGAACAGCGATCTGCCTCAAGAATCCTGAGAAAGCCGCGACAAGCTCGCTGTCAGTGCAGTCCAGGACGGGACCTCTTGGCACGTAAATGATACTTCTGCTGGTATGAGGTATGTTGCGTTTCAGAAGTGAGGCGGCAGCAACGAGGCTGCCTTCTCTCTCCGCGTGGATTGGTATATGAGTCCAGCCGCTTTTTGCTTTCAGTTCCGCCCATTCATACGACTGCATCAGGTCGCCTGTCGGAAAAGCCGCCAGAAAAGCGTTGAAACGTGCTCTGTCTTGGGGAGTAGATCTGTGAAGTTGCATGGTCTGGCAGATTCTAGCACCAGGTGCGCGCCGCTGTCAACGAAGACTCACCGCGCGTTTCTTGCATTAGGCGCATGGTCGGTATATAATAAGCACGGGAAGATACGGCGCGTACCGCGGCGCGGTCAAGACGCTGTGGTCGTTTTGCAGTAACGGTGTGGTTAGTGCCTCCGGCTGTGAGCTGAGAGGTATTTGTGGTGTACGGTGCGAAACTGGCTAGGAGGCAGACTTGGTTATCGACGGCGATCTTAAACTATTCTCAGGCACAGCCAATCCGGAGCTTGCTCAGAAGATTGCCGACTATCTCGGCATTCAACTGGGTGCGCTGAGCATCAAGCGCTTCAGCGACGGCGAATGCTATGTAAAGTTTGAAGAGTCGGTGCGCGGTGTTGACGCCTACGTAGTTCAGCCCACTTGCCCTCCGGTTGACAAGAACATCATGGAGCTGCTTATCCTCGTTGACGCGCTGAAGCGGGCGAGTGCGCGAAGCATCAATGTCGTTATACCGTACTACGGATACGCCTGCCAGGAGAAGAAAGACGCCCCTCGCGAGCCGATCACCGCGAAGCTCGTTGCCGATATCCTCACCTCTGCCGGGGCAAAGCGTGTTGTCACTATGGATCTCCACGCGGGCGCAATCCAGGGTTTCTTTGACATTCCGGTTGATCATCTCACAGCCATACCGACATTCAGCTCGTACTTCTCGAAGAAGGGTTTGGAGAATATGGTGTTTGTGTCGCCGGACGAAGGCAGGGCGAAACACGTGCGCCAGGTCTCAAGCAGAGTTGGCGCTCCGCTCGCGGTAGGCTACAAGTTCCACCCTGATCACCATGTCTCCAGCGTTACCCACCTGGCAGGAAACGTTGAGGGGATGACTCCGGTCATAGTTGAAGACATGATCCGGACTGGCGGCAGCATCATCGAGTGCGTTGAGACTCTGCTTCAGAACGGCTGCAAGCCGGAGATATATGTTGCTGCGACGCACGGTCTGTTCACGGGAAGCGCGTTTGACAAACTGAGCATGCCGGAGATCAAGGAAGTTGTTGTCACTGACAGCGTGCCGCTCGCCGCGGACGCACCGGACAAGATCAGGGTTCTTTCAGTGTCTAGCCTGTTTGCCGAGGCGATCAAGAGAATCCACGAAGATCAATCCATAACCTCGCTCTTCAAGTAGTCCTTGGATATGCAAACGCCGAAGCCATCTCGAAACTGGGGCGCAGGTGTTCTTATTGCTCTTGGCCTGTTTGTCATCTACTTTGCGGGCATTGGCTCATATCCTCTGGTAGATCCGGATGAGCCGGTCTATGCCCAGATCGCCAGAGAGATGACGGTGTCCGGGCACTGGGGGACTCCCCACTATTGGGGTTCGGTGTGGTTCGACAAGCCACCAATGTACTACTGGCTCGCTGCCTCATGCATGCGGGTTCTTGGCGTTTCAGAACTATCGGCGCGGCTACCGTCCGCTATCGCTGCCTTGGCTGTCGTTGCGCTGACGTACCTGCTGGGATTACGAGCATTTGGGCGTCCTGCCGGTATTGCCGCCGGGCTTGTCGTGGCGACGAGCTTGCAGCAGATTGTGCTGGCTCGCAGCTCGGTTACGGATATGACGCTAACGGCATTCCTCGTTGGAAGTCTCTATTGTTTCATTAGGTGGATGCACGATGAGCGTCCTGTGTGGCTGTGGAGTGCGTCGTGCGGCGCTTGTATGGGCGCTGCCGCCCTCACCAAAGGGCCGGTTGCATTCGTGTTGCTGCCTGTGACGTTCTTGGTGTATGCGATCTGGACGAAGAGCCTGCGCGTGCTGTTCTCTCGATGGCTTGCGGTGTGCGTGATTGGCGCTTTGGCAGTTGCGGTGCCGTGGTACGCCAACATGCTCTCCATGCACAGGGAAGAATTCACCAAACAGTTTGTCCTGGCAAACAACCTGGAAAGGTTCCTGAAGCCTGAGCATAAGAGCAGCACGGGGGCGTGGTATTCGTATTCTATGAACTTCCCGGTGCTCCTTGGCTTCTTCTTCCCTTGGAGTTGTCTGCTGCCTCAGGCGATTGTGGTGGTGGGAAGAAAGAACAATTGCGCCCGGTTGTGCGTGGCATGGGCCGCAGTCGTATTCGTCTTCTTTTCTTTGTCGAAGACCCAGCTTCCTACGTACATCTTTCCGATGTATGCGGCGTGCGCTGTGCTGGTCGGCGCGTACCTGTCGGAGTGGACAAACAACAAGGCTCTGAACAAAGGGCTGCGAGGAGGGCTGATCGCGGCGCTCGCGATGTCCGTAGGCATAGCTTATTTCTTGCTCAGAGCTGCGCAAGGAAAGTATCCGGATGCGGCTGTGATTGCCTTGGTTCTTGGGGCTGTCCTTGTGCTGACAATGGCGCTGGCGCTATTTGCATGCGGAAGCGCCAAGTGGAGATACCGGACGCCCTGGCTGATAGCGGGCGGTATGGTAGTCTTCGCCGTCTTGATCGTTTACGGCGTAGCCCCCGTCGCGAGCGTGCAATTCAGCGGGTGAGAGATTGCCCATGCCATAAGGACGTACGCTCCGAAAGCAACCGTCTATGAATACTGTATTGAGAAGCCGAGTGTGCCATACTACTTGGGGAAGCGGGTGGTACGCACCGAAGATCCCGCATTGGTTTCTTCGTATTTGTCCGGAGCGGGTGAGGTGATAGTGGTGTCTAAGACCAAGGACACTGCGGCGATTGAAGATGCCGTGACAGTGCGGCTGGGCGCCATAGGCGATGCTGTGTTGCTTGGGAATCGAGCTGTGAAGGAGCGAGTGGAACGACGATGATTAACGGACTGAGCGTCGTATATCCGATGTACAACGAATTCGAAAATATCCGCACCGCTGTCTCCGAAGCTCTGCGCGTGGGCAGGATCATCACGCCGGACGTGGAGGTCGTGGTTGTAGACGATGCCAGCACGGACGGGTCCGGCGAACTCGTCGACCAGATGGCGCTGAGGATTCCAGAGCTTGTGGTGGCTCATCATTCTGTGAACCGCAAACTTGGTGGTGCGCTCAAGACCGGATTTGGATTGGCGTCAAAGGAATGGGTCCTGTATATGGACAGCGACCTGCCGATCAAGATGGACGATGCGCTGAACGCTGTTCCGCTGTGCGAAGATTCCGACGTGGTGATCGGGTGGCGCAAGTCGCGGGCGGAGTCGTGGAAGCGCGAGCTCATGAGCAAGGTCTACAATCGTATGATTCGCGTGTTCTTCAACCTGCACGTGACAGACGTTAACTTCGCATTCAAGCTTTTCCGGCGCAGACTGCTCGATGAGATTGTTCTGACCTCCGAAGGCTCGTTCATCGACGCCGAGTTTCTCCTGGAAGTGTCCAGGGTCGGCGCGAAGATTTCAGAGATCGGTATGGATTACTATCCCCGCGTGGCCGGTGTGTCTACGCTTGCGAGCAACTCGGTTATATTCAAAATACTGGCGGAGATGCTCAGTTATCGAATAGAGGCGTATGGAAAAAGCAGCGAAGACTTTGGTGGTGAACGCCGACGACTTTGGCTTGACCGAGTCAATAAACACCGGGATTGTGTCGTCAGTTGACCGTGGAATCGTAAGAAGCACAAGTCTCATGCCCAATGGCGCCGCGTTCGACCACGCAGCGCGTCTTGCTTCCGAGCGACCCGCGCTGGGAGTCGGCCTGCATATCTCGCTGGTAGGCGAACCACCGCTATCCGACCCGACGCTTTGTTTTCCCTTGATGTATGGTGACAGCCTGCCCGCTTCCTATACGAGCTTCATTCGGCACCTTCTGTCGAGACGTGGTGCGGTGGCTGCAGCGAAGGTCGAAATCGAGAAGCAGTTCGAGTGCGCAATGGCCTCCGGCCTGCGCTTTACCCACGTGGACTCTCACCAGCATTTGCATGTGCTTCCCGGCATTATGGAGCATGTGCTCAAACTCGCCAGTGAAACAGACGTAGGAGTGGTTCGCTGTCCACTGGAGATCGGTGGACCCGGACCGGGGATTCTGACCCCAAGGGGCATTCAGATCGCGATTCTTAGCTTGCTCAGCCGGAGAGCGCGCAAGCTGATTCTGGACTCCGGGCTGCGCACGAGCGACCACTTCTGGGGCCTGGGCGTTTCCGGCAATCTCAACGCTGTACACCTCTCGCGAATACTGGACCGGCTTCGCCCCGGCGTAAATGAGTTGATGTGCCATCCGGGGTTCGCCGACGAGGTGACTAAGGCACGTTACGGATGGGGTTACAAATGGGAAGACGAAACAAGCGCCCTAACCGACACCTCTATCATGGCCAAGCTATCTGAGTCCGGCGTTCAGTTGGCGTCTTTCGCGGACGCACTTGACTAGATAGCACGTCATGCCGAACTTGATTCAGCACCTACCCGGCGAAGGGACGGGCCCTGAAACCAGTTCAGGGTGACGTGTAGACGTGTTCAGCGAACTCCTACAGGCTCAGTAAGCCTCGGTTAGCTTCTCACCGATGACGGTCTCCACGCCATTCCCGTCCACCTGCCGGAAGAAGCACGATCGGTAGCCTTCGTGACACGCGGCGCCGGTCTGCTCCACCTTGACCACCAGGCAATCCTTGTCGCAGTCCACAAACACAGCTTCTACCTTCTGGATATTTCCGGAAGTCTCGCCCTTTATCCAGAACTTCTGGCGCGAACGGCTCCAGAAGCAGGCCCTGCCTGATGTGAGCGTCTTCTCCACCGCGTCGCGGTTCATGTACGCGACCATCAGCACGTCCCCATTCTCGTTATCGACGACGACCGCAGGTACAAGACCATCGCTGTCGTATTTCAGACTATCCAGAAACTGACTAATCAAGCTGAGTTCTCCTGACCACGACGCCTTTGCAGGCGAGGTATTCCTTTATCTGCGAAACGGTAAACTCCCCGTAGTGTACGATTGATGCGATAAGAGCGGCGTCGGCCATACCTTCCGTCAGCGCCTCGTATATGTGCTCCAGGGTGCCTGCGCCGCCGGAGGCTATGACAGGTATGCCGAGGGCCTCGGAGACCGCTCGGGTGAGAGCGATGTCGTATCCGGCTCTGGTGCCGTCGGTGTCCATACTGGTCAGCAGGATCTCACCGGCGCCCAGATCCTGTCCCAGTTTTGCCCATTCGATCGCATCAATGCCGGTGGGTCTGCGGCCACCGTGGGTGTAGACTTCCCACTTGCCGGGTTTGCCTTCGACCTGTTTTGCGTCAATGGCCAGCACCACACACTGACTGCCGAACATTTCGGCAGCTTCAGAGATGAGCGGCGGGTTAAGAACCGCGGCTGTGTTGACGCTGCACTTGTCAGCTCCGGTCTTCAGTATCTCCCGGAAGTCGGACGTCGCCCGGATGCCGCCGCCGACCGTGAACGGAATGAACACCTTCTCTGCTGTTCGGCTGGCGACGTCGACAATGGTGTTGCGTTCTTCGTGGCTTGCCGTAATATCCAGGAATGTTACTTCATCCGCGCCCTGCCGATCGTACATCGCGGCTAGTTCAACAGGGTCACCGGCGTCGCGCAGGTCAAGGAAGTTCGTGCCTTTGACCACACGGCCGTTCTTCACATCCAGACACGGGATTATTCTCTTTGCTAGCATAACCTGCACATTATACCAGTCACCCGGCGGCACGTTCAAGGCTGCAGAAGGACTTGCCGCTGTTGCCGTGTAACCATGCATGCGAGAACGTGCTTTTGGAGGAGGCTGACATGGCGTTTCTGTATGGCAAGAATATGACGAAGCAGGAGATACTGGATCGATGTGGAGATGTCTCACAGTTTGGTGGGACACGGTTGATGAGATTCAGTGACGGACATGAAGACGGTGTGCAGGTGGTGGAGTTTCGCACCGGTTCCGGACTTCTTTTCCACGTGGTGCCTGGCCGTGGAATGGACATCACCGTCGCCGAGCACAACGGGCGCGCAATGGGCTGGAGGTCGGGATCGACAGAAGCGGCTTCGGCATTTCACGATCCGGTTGGTCTCGGCTGGCTTCGGACATTCCCAGGTGGTTTGGTGACAACCTGCGGGTTGACCTACGCGGGGGCGCCCTGTGAGGACGATGGAGAGTCACTGGGACTTCACGGACGTGTATCCCACACCCCTGCGACAAATCTATACGTTGATGGCGCGTGGCAGGGCGACGACTATGTTATGTGGGCTTCGGGGAAGATGCGGGAAACACGGCTGTTTGGCGAAAACATTCTTCTGGAACGCAAAATCAGCGCAGTGCTGGGCCAGAACTCGTTCACCATCGAAGATACGGTCACCAACGAATCTTCGAAGCGCACGCCCCACATGATCCTCTACCACATCAACGGTGGATACCCTTGCGTGGACGCCGGGTCCAAGCTCGTGTCGCCGACCGTCGAGGCTGTGCCGAGAGACGATGTTGCTCAGACTGACAAGGAGCACTACTACCGCAACGACCCTCCGACAGTCGGGTACAACGAGCGCTGCTACTATCACGACATGGCAACCGACCAGGCCGGCAACACATTCGCGGCTCTTATCAACCGCAATCTCCCCGGCGGCCAGGCATTCGGCTTCTATGTGAAGTACAACAAGAAGGAACTACCGTTCTTCACGCAGTGGAAGATGAACGGCGCGAGGGAGTATGTGGTAGGAATGGAACCTGCAAACTGCCACGTAGAGGGACGCGGCAGTGAACGAGCTCGCGGAACCCTGCAGTTCCTCAAGCCAGGTGAGACCAGAACCTACCGCCTCGAACTGGGAGTACTCGACGGCTTGGATGAGGTCAATGGGTTCGAGAAGCAGGTCGAAGCGCTCAAGTAGGCAGTGGACAGTGGGTAGTTGACAGTGGACAGGATGATCGGGCGCGACTTGGAGTCGCGCCCGAAATGGAACCCCGGCCGCGGTGTGCGGTGTTTCGGGACTTGAGTGGAGCTCGGCGGAACGGAAGTCCCGAAACTTTGGCAGAGTACCGTTCAGGACGCTGCTATGCACTCAAAGGATGATTGCCATGAGGAATCTGAGCCGAGTAAGAGTCGTGAGCGATCTCGAAAAGAGAATGCTGCTCGATCTCAAGGATATCGTAACTAAGCGTGACCCGCAAGCGGAGCTTGTGCTATATGGCTCTGCGGCACGTGGCCAGCGGCAGCCAGACTCCGATTATGACGTGGTGGTAATAACCGACCAGAAGCTATCGTCGCAAGAAGAGCGTGAGCTGCACCGCGATGTTTGTGGCCTGCAGTTGGAACGCGGTGTCGTGTTGTCAGTGATGGTCTATGCAAGAGAACAATGGCACAATCCGGTCTTTCAGACGTCACCGTATCCGAAAACGGTTATGAAAGAGGGGATTGTGCTGTGACGGACGAAGATAGCATATAAATGGTCTGTAGTAGGAAAGCATGATATAATGAGGCCAGAGGCCCCCACACCTTCGGGATTTGCTTTGGCATTAGTTGGCGTTTTGCACATCCTGAAGAACACTAAATCCGAAAAGGGGCAAAAAGGAGAAACGATGAGAAAGTTGTTATGTGCAGTTCTTGTGGTCGTAGTGCTGTTTGCGGCAAGCATTAGTGCAGAGGCAGTAGAGTATCGCATGGTCCGCCTGGGTCTAGTTGCGGGTGCCTCGGTCGGAGTAGCTAACGCAATCAATGATGCGGGTACGATTGTGGGCATGACTGAGGTGAGCGGCGCCAGAGCAGCGGTTTGGCGAAATGGGTTGTGCGAGTTGATTGGCGGGATTAGCGGAGAAGCGAGCGGCATCAACGCCAGTGGCGCAATCATAGGAATCAACCGCGTCGGTCCCGGATATGGCTTCTTGTATTCAGGGTACATCATGCGTGACCTTGGAAGCATGAGTGCGCCCTTCGGTATCAATGATGCAGGGTGGGTGACAGGCCGCAAGTCGAGAGACGGCGCGGGCTCTGCTGCGTGCGCGTGGACTCCAGATGGCACATTTATAGACATGAATGGCAATGGAGCAGAAGTGTTTGATGTCAATAACAGCCTGCAGTTTGTCGGACATTCCAACCCTTGGAGCCCAGCTACGCTTTGGACCATAGACCCTTTGACTTTGTCGGTTCGACTAGAATACTATCAGAATCTTCCCGGATGCATTTCAGGCATCGCGTATGCGATCAACGATAGTGGAGTCGCCGCAGGGCGTTCCGGGACGCGCCCTGTGATATGGGATTCGCTAGATGCTGCACCCATCGACCTTTTGTTCGGATACCCTAGTACTTTTAGTGGAAGTGCTTGGGGAATTAATGCCTCCGGCCAGGTCGTTGGACACGTGGTTAGTAACTTAGGCACTGCACAGAAGACAAGTGCATTCGTTTGGGACCGTGTCCACGGTTTGTCACTTCTACCTGACATTGGAGGTGAGGGACGAGCCTACGGAATCAACAACTACGGCCAAATAGTAGGGCAGGCGTCTGGCGATTCATTGTTTCCGGTGCTGTGGGAGCCCGTACCGGAGCCATCATCGCTCATTGCATTGACCGGCGGTATTGGATCGCTTTTCGCTCTCTTGCGTCGCAGGGCCTAGACAAAGATCCGCAGAAGGTCTTTAGTGTTTGCGATCGTAAACATGTCTGCTCGATCTGCAACGGAGGTAGTTGGGCGTTGCAGGTTATCAGACGAACAGGCGATATCGATTGACAGTGAGCTTGCACAGGTTGATCTGCATCCAGGCTTCACAAATGGGTTAGAGGGCGAACGCACTTTCAATCTTCGGGTCTTCCGGGAGGTGCGCAGCAACCCCGAAATTGCGGCCCAAGTCAGTACTAACACCGAGTATGGCCGTTGGCAACGAAGTCTCATCTGGGCGTATCTGAAGACAGTTGGCAGGCCGATTCTCTATGCCGATGAACTCACCTACCTGCGGCTCACGCGCGAGCAGATCAAGTGGTCATCACTGCCTTACAGAGAGATGAAGCGCCAAGCCCGTCATTTTGAAGCGCAGGTGCAGGCTGTGCCACGAATTTTCGTTGCGACGCGTATTCTCATGCCAGGATACGCCAGTCCCGTTATGCGTCGTGACGATACCATTGCACGCATAAACGGCACCCGCATATTCATTGCACTGCACCGTTACGCACAACGACACGGAACCTACCCGGCCTCCCTCTCCGTGTTGGCTTCCGGCCTCAAATGGACTGCTCCACTCGATCCGTTCAGCGGAGGGCCGTTCAAATACAAGCGCACGGACAAAGGCTTCCTCCTCTACAGCATCGGCTCGAACCTGAAAGATGACGGCGGCGTGGAGAAGACAAAGGAACCTGGCAAGACTGATGACGGTGACATAGTCTGGCGGGGAGTCTAACCAAGAATAGCCGTGAGGCAGATATGGGGAGCCACGCTTCCCGTGACAGTCAGGTCGCACGTGGTCAGACAGGTTAAATGGCGGCGCGCTGAGTTTGTCCCACGAGTGGGGAATTTGGTATAATATTGAGATAATCACGAGCGAGTCTCCATTTGCAGAGATAATAGAATATCGAAGAAGGTGAGTTTTCGATGGTAGAGCAAGAGAAGTCCACATGGCGCACTAAAGTAGGCCTGGCAGAGATGCTGAAGGGCGGCGTGATAATGGACGTCACCAACGCCGATCAGGCGAAGATCGCTGAGGATGCCGGCGCAGTCGCGGTAATGGCACTGGAGCGCGTTCCTGCAGACATCCGCAAAGAGGGCGGAGTCGCCCGGATGTCCGATCCCGAAAAGATCGTTGAGATCATGAATGTAGTCAGCATTCCGGTTATGGCAAAAGCTAGAATCGGCCATTTTGCGGAGGCTCAGGTGCTCGAGGCCCTTGGCGTCGACTACGTGGACGAGAGCGAGGTCCTGACTCCTGCTGACGAGATGTATCACATCGACAAGCACCTCTTCAAAGTCCCGTTCGTATGCGGATGCCGCGATCTTGGTGAGGCGCTACGCCGTATTGGCGAAGGTGCGGCTATGATTCGCACCAAGGGTGAGGCCGGCTCGGGGAACATTGTTGAGGCCGTGCGGCACATGCGGACTGTCGTTAGCCACATGCGAAAGATTCAGAACATGCGGCAGGACGAACTGATGGCCGAGGCAAAGAACCTGGGCGCGCCGTATGATTTGGTGGTAGAAGTGCATAAGACAGGCAAGCTGCCTGTACCGAACTTCTCCGCGGGCGGCATCGCGACTCCCGCCGACGCCTCGCTTATGATGCAGTTAGGCGCCGAGGCGGTCTTTGTGGGTTCCGGGATATTCAAGTCCGAAGACCCGGCTGTCCGCGCTAAGGCTATTGTTGACGCCACGACACACTACATGGACTTCAAGCTGATCGCAGAGCTCTCCAAGGGATTGGGCAAGGCAATGGAGGGACTGGATATCAGGCAGTTG
Organism: uncultured bacterium; assembly: GCA_964431685.1. Classification (GTDB taxonomy): domain Bacteria; phylum Armatimonadota; class UBA5829; order UBA5829; family UBA5829; genus CAYSLA01. The sequence goes on from CAYSLA010000004.1 coordinate 46,555, forward strand.
GACGAGAAAGACATGCTCTCCGTGAGGGGCTGGTAGGCCGGTGAGTGCGGTGTTGGACGCTTCCGTCGCGGGCGTGGAAAGAGCTGGCGCACAGGCGGAAGTGTCTCTTCGTATCGGCGTGTTGGCGCTTCAGGGTGACTATCACAAGCACCTCGCAATTCTCGAGGAGATTGAGTCGGTACAAGCTCATCTTGTGAAGATGCCGGAGGAGATAGATCGTCTTCACGGTCTGATAATTCCAGGCGGCGAAAGCACGACCGTTGGAAAGCTGATGGCGAGGTATGGGGTTGATGAGGCTATCAGGCGCGGGGTTGAGCGCGGGATGGCCGTGTTTGGCACGTGCATGGGAATGATCATGCTCGCCAGCGAGATTGAGGACAGCGACCAGCAGCGCCTGGGACTGATGGACATAACTGTCCGCAGGAACGCCTTTGGCAGGCAGGTCGATAGTTTTGAGTGCGATTTGGCGATCCCCGAGGTATGCGATGGTGCGGTGCGTGCCGTATTCATCCGGGCCCCATACGTTACGGCAGTCAGAGGCCGCGCACAAGTGTTGGCGAGGCTGGACAGCGGCGAAATAGTGATGGTGCGTCAGGGTTCCTGTTTGGGGGCTGCGTTCCATCCAGAGCTCACCAATGATGCCCGCGTGCACCGATATTTCTGCAGGGTGGCATCTGAATCAATGAGGTGATTTCCGGCAGTTGCCTGAACGGCGCCTTATCGACGTTCGACCACCTCGGTCTGCTGCTTGAGTTTTATGACCTGGTTAGGGCCGTAGTATCCTTTCTTCAGGGAGAGGTTGGCGTAGACCAGTGTGTTCTTCCCTATCAGACACCCCGGGCTCGTTACCGTGTTGCAGCCCGTTTGCACTCCATCGCCGAGGACGGCGCCAAACTTCGGCAGGCTTGTGTCGTAAACCGTGTCCTGGATGACTAGTTTGATTGATGGTCGTTTGCCAGTCTGCGGGTCCTTGACGCTCACCACCGGCACATTGGATAGACGCGTACCAGCCCCCAGGTTCACTCCGCGCCCGAGGATGCTGTCACCTGCATAGGCAAAGTGCGGACACTGTGCCGTATCCAGCATGATCGTGTTCTTCAACTCAGAGCAGTGGCCAATGATGCAGTTGTCACCGACTAGAACGTCGCCGCGGATGTATGCGCCGTGCCGTATCTGGCAGTTTCTGCCGATTATGCAGGGGCCTTGCACAAAGGCGCCTGGTTCCACCACAGTGCCTTCGCCGATGACCACAGCGTCCTTGTCATCTACGTACGCGCCCTTCATAACGGTGCCGGCTATCTGACAGTCGGCATCCATAGCCATTATGTAGTCAAAGGCAAATCTGCCTACGCGCCGCAATGCCTCCCAGACGTACTCGCAGTCTTCGAACACCGCCCTGTATTCGAACCCCTCAAGATCGAAGAAATCCTCCGGTTTGAGCATACCCGTTCCTTTCGAATAGAACAACTTGAATCCAATTATATGGAGTCTACGAATGCGTGTCAATAACGGTCAGTGGGCACAGTGGTGTTATAGCGCTGATGCCGTTTTGTGGGGCAGGGGGTGGCCATTCTCTAGGCCAAGACGCCCGCTTGGGAAATGAAGGAATATCGGGTGGAATAGAATAACTCAAATGTGGGAATACTGACTTCAATAATACCAGACACGGAGGTTTCGAGTAGACTATGGTAAAAGGGACTCAGACTGAGACCAACATTCTGACCGCGTTTGCGGGCGAATCGCAGGCAAGGAACAGGTACACCTACTACGCCAGCCAGGCAAAGAAGGAAGGCTACGAGCAGATTTCCTGGATATTTGAGGAGACCGCAAACCAGGAAAAGGAGCATGCCAAGAGACTCTTCAAGTTGCTTGAAGGCGGCGATGTGGAGGTCACGGCGGCTTTCCCGGCTGGTGTGATCTGCACTACTTTGGAGAATCTGAAAGCTGCCGCCGCAGGCGAACACCACGAACAGACCTCGATGTATCCGGACTTTGCGAAGAAGGCGCGCGAAGAAGGCCTGAACAGCATCGCGGACATATTTGAGGCAATTGCGATCGCTGAGAGACAGCACGAGAAGCGTTTCAACGCAGTGGCCGCGAACATCGAGGCAGGAACAGTGTTCCAGAAGCCGCAGAAGGTAGTCTGGCGCTGTCGCAACTGCGGCTATCTGAGTGAAGGTACGGACGCACCGAAGGTATGTCCGGCGTGCAATCACGCTCAGGCACATTTTGAGCTCTTGGGCGAAAACTACTGACCGGAGGACAACACAAAGTGACTGAAAGACTTCAGGTTTACAAGTGCGACCATTGCGGGATCATCGTCGAAGTGCTGCACGCGGGTGCTGGAAAGCTTGTCTGCTGTGGTGAGCAGATGAAGCTTATGACTGAGAATACCGTGGACGCTGCTAAAGAAAAGCACGTTCCGGTCGTCGAGAAGACGGCTGATGGTTACAAGGTGACCGTCGGCAGCGTCGCACATCCGATGGAGGAGAAGCACTACATCGAATGGATCGAGCTTCTTGCCGACGGCCAGGCATACAGGCAGTTCCTGAATCCTGGTGACGCTCCCGAAACGTTGTTCTGCATCAACGCAACAAATGTCACCGCACGGGAATACTGCAACCTGCACGGTTTGTGGAAGAGCTGACACTGTTTGCTGGTGGCAGTCGCTGAGTATTGACAAGGGCTATGCTTCGGGAAAGGCAGATGCTTCGGGACGGGGAACTGTCCCGAAGCATAGCTCGTAGTTCGTCAATGTTTAGACTGGAGGATCCAAATTGGACAAATGGGAATGCGACCTTTGCGGATATGTCTATGACCCTGCGCTGGGCGACCCGGATAACGACGTTGCGCCTGGAACGGCGTGGGATGATGTTCCGGACAGTTGGGTGTGTCCCGACTGCGGCGCTGGCAAAGATAGTTTCACCAAACTTGATTGACGCTCGATTGATCCCTGAAGTATCATTGCCTCAGGGATCAACTGTGTCTGGAGGATGTGTATGCAAGCGATTGAGGTAAAAAGCGGAGTCCACTGGGTTGGAGCAATCGACTGGGATGTTCGCGATTTCCACGGGTATCTTACCGAGCTCGGTTCTACTTACAACGCGTTTCTGGTAAGAGACACCAAGACTGTCCTGTTTGACACAGTGAAGAAAGGCTTCTTTGATGATCTGATTCATCACATATCGCAGGTGACCAATCCTGGCGACATCGACTACATTGTGGTCAACCACGTTGAGATGGACCATACGGGTGTGTTGCCGGAAGTCATTGATCTGGTGCGTCCGGAGAAGGTCTTCTGCTCAGCAAATGGTAAGAAGGCTCTGCTCGCTCACCACGAAGGCGTTGATTGGCCGCTGGAGGTTGTGGCAAACGGCGACAAGCTTGAGTTGGGCGACCGATCAGTGCAGTTCCTGGAGACAAAGATGCTGCACTGGCCAGATTCCATGATGTCATTCATCGCTGAGCAGAATCTGCTGATCTCGCAGGATGGTTTTGGCCAGCATTGGGCGACAAGCGAGCGCTACGATGATGAAGTGGAACCCGGTGAGCTCTACTATCAGGCCAGGAAGTACTACGCTAACATCATACTGCCATACTCAAACTTCATCCAGAAGCTGCTGCAGACCGTTAAGGAAAGTGGCATCAGCATCGATATGATCGCGCCGGACCACGGTCTAATCTGGCGACGAGACGTGGCCAAGATCATCGACTGCTATGACCAGTGGAGCAGGCAGGTGACTTGTTCCAAGGCTGTTATTGTCTACGACACGATGTGGGACAGCACCCGCAAGATGGCGAAGGCAGTGGCGGAAGGCATTCAGAAGCAGGGCGTTGCGGTGAAGTTAATGAACCTGCAGTCAGTTCACCGCAGCGACGTCGTGACTGAGCTTCAGGACAGCCGAGCACTGGTTGTTGGCTCGCCGACCCTGAACAACGGTCTTATGCCTCGTGTCGCGGACGTGCTCACCTATCTCAAGGGGTTGCGTCCTGCGGGCAAGGTAGGAGCGGCGTTCGGGAGCTACGGCTGGGGCGGCGAGGCAGTGAAGCTGGTCAACGCAGGTCTGACGGAAATGAATGTGGAACTGCTGCATGACGGCCTGCGCGTGAACTACGTTCCGACAGAGGCGGACCTGGCTCAGTGTGTCGAACTAGGCGAGAAAATCGGGTCTGCGGTGAACAATCAGTCCGCGTGTGAGATTCACGGCCAATCGGCTGCACGATGAGTAGGTTGAATCTTGCCGCCAGACTCACAGGAGGAGGTGCCTGCTAGTGTTCAGACTGGCCAGTTTCAATGCCAACTCAATCAGATCACGAATGCCAATCATCCTGGACTGGATTGCGGCGAATGATTGTGATGTGCTCTGTGTTCAGGAGACCAAAGTCACCGACGCCGACTTTCCTGTGGACGCTATCAGGGACGCCGGCTTACACTGTGTGTTTAATGGACAGAAGTCGTATAACGGAGTCGCGATCATCAGCAAGACTCCCCCTGATGACGTCGTCAAAGGTCTGGGAACTCCGGCAGAGGAAGCGAGGGTGATAAGAGCGAGGTTCGGCGATGTGATCGTGCTAAATACCTACGTGCCGCAAGGGACTTCGCCTGACTCCCCCAGATTCCAGTACAAGCTCGATTTTATCGCGGGCATTCCTGGTCTTCTCTCGGAGGAGTTCGGGGCCGGTGACAAGATTGTCTGGACGGGTGATTTCAACGTGGCTCCCAAGCCGATAGACGTATACGACCCGGAAGGACTTTTGGGCAGCGTCTGCTATCATCCGTTAGAACAGAAAGCCTTCGAAGCGGCGATGTCCTGGCCGTTTCAGGATGTTTTCCGCAAACACCACCCTGACGAACCGTACCAATACACCTTCTGGGACTATCGAGTGCCGAACGCGGTGAAGCGGAAGATGGGGTGGAGACTCGACCACATCGTCGCCAGCAAGCCCCTGGCTGACTTGTCGGTCAACTCCTGGATCGACATTGCGCCCCGCATGCTCGAGAAACCGTCTGACCACACTTTCATAGCAGCCGACTTCGACATATAGAAAGCAACGCAAAATGTCATTTCGACCGCAGGGAGAAATCCCCGGAGACTTTTCCCTCTTGTCGGAATGACAGAAGGAATCTTCTTGATCGGTGGAGAATATTGACATCAACCGAACAAGGTGGTATCCTACACTTAAGCTGACAAATCGGCAACCAACGAAACTGCCTGACGTCAGTTTGAGCAATCGCAGATTATTGGAGGCATTTAGGATGAAGAAAGTATGGTTCTTTGTTGCAGTAGTATTGGCGCTGGCGTGTATGGTTGTGTCGGGGTGCAACAAATCCGGCCAAGATGCCAGTGGTATGCGCACTAACGCCAAACCCGGACCGAAGGCCATTGACGTTAAGGTCAACCCCAAAGACGGCGCGGAGATGGTGTGGGTGCCGGCGGGTGAGTTTTTGATGGGCAGCAGTGATGATGATGTCGCACAGCTACTGAATGAGAATCCAGAATGGGGGGCTGAGAGGTTCAATGATGAAAAACCCCAGCGAGAGGTCTATCTGGACGGTTACTGGATGTACAAGCATGAGGTGACCGTTGCACAATATCGCAAGTTCTGCGAAGAAACGTACCGAGAGATGCCGCCCGCGCCGAAATCGGGATGGAAGGACGATCATCCGATGGTGATGGTTACCTGGACTGATGCGTCGGCTTACGCGAAGTGGGCTGGAATGTCTCTGCCGACAGAAGCGCAGTGGGAAAAGGCGGCTCGTGGAACCGAAGGCAGGATATACCCCTGGG
>CAYSLA010000005.1:0-50282 GCA_964431685.1 uncultured bacterium
AAAACTGGCTCCCCCGCCTGGACTCGAACCAGGAACCTACTGGTTAACAGCCAGCCGCTCTGCCGATTGAGCTACAGGGGAGCGCTAACGTGTTGATTATACCAGATATCCGTGGAGACCGTCAACTACTTCTTTCTGACTGCCCTGCAAGATTCCGCTTTTCCTCGCCACCAGGAAGATATCCCGTTCGTGGCCAGGCGATTGCGTCTGCAGCCGGTCCGAGAAGACCGGGGGCACGCACCGGTCATCCTTTGATAGCACCCATCTGGATACCTTCCACGAAGTAACGCTGGCTCAGCAGAAAGACCAGTATCACAGGTACAACCGCGACCACGGAAGCAGCCATCAACAGGGTCCAGTTTGTGCTATAAAGGCTCTGAAACGAGGCGAGTCCGACTGGCAGAGTCTTCAGCTCAGTGGAATTGGTGACAATCAGCGGCCACATGTAACTGCCCCACGAGCCCATAAACGTAAAAGTCGTGAGCGTGGCCAGCGCCGGCTTGGAAAGCGGCAGTATGACCTTCCAAAAGATGCCAAACAGTGACGCCCCGTCTATCTTGGCAGCGTCGTCAAGGTCACGAGGCAAACTCATGAAGAATTGCCTGAGAAGAAACGTGCCATACGCGCTGAAGATGCCCGGGAGAATCAAGACGGTGTAGGTATCGATCAAGTGGAGCATCTTGCACAGTATGAAGACCGGTATCATAGTCACGGAGCCCGGAATCATCATGGTTGCAAGATAGCCGAAGAACAGTTGTTCCCGGCCCGGAAACCGAAGCCTCGCAAACGCATAGCTTCACTCCACCTGCTCACATATACTCCGTTCAATCTCAGAACAGTATCATTCAGGTATCCGACAAAATATCGCCTATATAAGCTTCATAACGTGGATAATGTAAGCAAACTCGAATATCATACTCCTTTCCTGGCCGTATGTGCAAGCGCCGTCTGTTGCAGAGGGCGTAGCCTATGAGCGTATGGATCGGGGAGGAAGTGTAATTTCGGTTGAGACCAATGTGCCGCGCAGCCTGCCGTCGCCACATATGCCCATCGACAGGTACCCGTCCCCAGTTCGTTCATACAAGTGCTGATACAGGGTCCCGCACACTCGGAACCAGCTCCGGGACTGCAAATCCCGGACCATCGTCTATGCTACGGGACGGTTCTCGTCCCGTAGCAGGTGGGAGCATCCGGAGACACGGGGTATGCTTCGGTGACTGGTCTTCGTCCCGAAGCAGGTGGGGCCAGGCGCTGTAGTTGCATTCACGATCGGGCGTGTGCGATAATCACGGGCACGGGTCAAGGGCGAAGCAATACGGAAGGCATGGGAGTTCTCAAGCGCGGCGTGGTACTCGGGAAGCGCATCCCCCATCATGCTCGATGAATTCGAGGTGTAGTTGCGATGACTTTGTGCTGAACCGCGTCGGGACGAAAACCAGTCCCGACGCATATAGAACACAGATTGGTCAACTTGCGCCGCCATCAAGGACGGCTAGCGAATCGCCCGAAGGCACGATGACGGGCTGGTAGCCGTTTGCGCTCAGTTCCCACGCTGAGAACGTGCGCAGTCCCGAGGTGTGTTCCGCCGGACAATCATCTTGGCTTCCACTACCTGCGAGGTTGAACCGCCAGTCATCGGCTGCCAGACCTCCCCCAACTCGGAACCCAAACAGAAACTCGAACCGTTCAGAAGCGGGAAACGGCGAGAAACTTCGATACTTCACGGACTGGACCTCAGTGGCCAGACTGTCGGAGCCTGGGTAGCAGCTTGTGCGAACGGCATCAGTCACTCGCCAGCCCGAACTCTTCTCAGGCAGGAATGGTACGCAAGACATTCGCACACCTGCGTTTTCGATGAAGGTCGTGTCCCCTTCGCTCCAAGCTGTTCCAGCGTGGTGCATCAGCCACTCAATCCTTCCCGGCGTCCCCGCACATTCCACAACATCGCGGACAACGACCACATCCGGCCAGAGAGCGACAACGGTGCGGATAAACTTCTTGAGCCTGGTGCCATAGGTCTTGGAAGCGTCGCACTCAATCATGCCAAAACCGTCTTCCTCTTCCACTCGAACTATGCACCCAGGGTAATCCTTACCCCACACCTGCCCCTGGCCGTCCACCAGCAGCGTGTTGTGACCTATGGTGGACGCGCCGTCAAAGTCCCACCTCGGACCGTCGAAATCAAAGAAGTCAAGCTGAGCGGAGTACGGCCAGAAGCCCTCGTCCCGGAGCAGAGTCTGTCCTGCAGCCTGAATGACGAACGAAGCCGCGTCGAGATGGCCGTGGCCAACGTCCGATGGTCCGCATTTTACGCCAACAAACATGTCATCTTTCTGCCATCCCGCGCGGACGGTGCCAACGCCTGTTCTGGGGAAGCGGAACGACTTCCGCCGGGGATGCTCGGAAGCGATATCTGGATCGTCCAGCGCCAGACCCAGCGGCGAGTCGATGGGAAACCATCGCGCACAGGCTAACCAGTCCGGCCTGTTGTTCTCCCTGGCCAAGAGCAGAAGCGCCTCGATTTCCCGTCGCCCGAGTTGCGTCCCGTTGTCGGCAAAGCCGTAGGTAGTAGCCGAAGGAGTCGAAAGCATCGCCGGGAAGTCGCCGGTGGCTTTGAGGGCTGGGTGCTGGTAAAGGTCTGCCGACCCGTCCGTCAGTCTTCGGAGCGCGGTGGCAAAACGCAGCCCCATGTGGAGCGTGCCAAACCAGTATCCGACGCCCTCCGGCCAATCCCCCTCGGGGGGAACCATGTCGAGGATCTCACATACACCGGCGACACACTCGCTGAGCGCCTCCGCGGCCTCCGGCCAGTAATTCGCGAACTCACAGATGGCAAGACCAGACTCTCCGAAGCACATTATCTTCCAGTTGCTCTCCAGACCAGCCTTTGACCACCATTCCACTCGACCGCGGATGGCGGATAGACAAAGATCGAAGAAAGGCCTTCGCAGGTCACTGGCGAGTTGCGCGCTCTCTTGCGCAGTATAGCACGCTCCGAGATAGTCGTGCACCATTGCGATGTGAGCGGCGACGTTGGCGATGCAATGATCCATATATAGGCACGTGTGATGCCAGGGGAACTTCCAGGAATCTCTGAGCAAGAGCGCGTCAACCCTGCGTTTGGCCCAGTCGGCATAAGCTGGTTCTGACGTCAGAAGATAGCCCTCGGCCACATCAGCGGCCTCTTGCGCGTGTATGTGTGAATCGTAACGAACAGACAAGTCATCCAGTCCGTCAAACTCCGCGGACGACCGCACGATGGAGTCGCAGCGAGCCCTGACATTCTCGATCAGACCCTCACGCCGCCGCGCGCGCTCCCTGATCAGGGGAGTCAGCTCTGCATCGAAAAGCAGCCCCCCTCCGTTCGTCAGACTCGGACCATCGGCGAGAGCGTATGACATCGGTCAAAGCGTCTGTGTCGAATCTGGACATTAGAGTATCCCTTGCGGCTGTGTCAACCACCAACGCCGGTCTGGCCTGCAAAGCCGGATCACCGTTGTCTCAAATGCTAGTAGTATGTCCCATACTGGACACACAAGTCAATTCGTGCAACAAGACCTTTACTGCTTGCCGCCAAACTCTCACCCAGCTCATCCCCGCCTCAATCGCGTGACTGCGCGAAGGTGCTTCAGTCCGTTCGTAAGCGAGGACGCCCGATATGCAGGAAATCCATTGACAACAGGCGAAAAGCATGGTATGTTGTACTTGACATAATCATATTATACAGCACAGTGAGGATAATGTGCTGCCTGCGCTGGGATATACAGAGGGCGGAAATACTGACCTGAAAAGGAGACGCGATGTTTGCGGTTCGCAGCCTGTTATTGCGGTGGGTCGCTTTGGCTGTCGTTCTGGCTTGGCCCACTGCTGGGCAAACAGCTTTCTGGACGGGCAAGGGCGCCGTCGCAGTGAAGTACAACGATGACGGCACCTCCGCTGGTGTCACTGTTTCTGACGCCAGGATAGCCTCTGTGCAGTGGCTTATGTACGACTCCGGAAAGCTCTACGTCGTTGACTATGGCAGCGGCAAAGTCCTGCGATTCGACACCACAACGCGCGCGGTGGACCCCGCTTGGATCATCTCCGATACCACAAACAAACCTCTGAGGATCGTTATTGGCCCGGACGGCAAGTTCTGTGTGGTGGTCGTCACGACTGGAGTCGGCAGGCAAGTGGCTCGCTACAATTCGGACGGAACATTCGACAAGATCTTGATCACGAATGGCACGGCCACCGGCGAGGCGAGCGATCTTCACTGGGGCTCAAACGGCAAGTTGTATGTTATGGCCGGCGCCGACAGGAAGCTCTACCGGTTCAACGCTGACGGCACCTTCCTCGATACATTCGCCGACCTCGGCAGCATGTGGATGTTGAACCCAACAGATTTCACGTGGGATGAATCCGGTCGAGTTTACATAGGCGACTACGCTGCCGGCAAGGGCATCGTTCGTCTGAAGGCTGACGGCTCCTATGACATCACCCTGGCTGACCCCGGCACAGGAGAGCACGCGTTGGGCTGGCTCAACGGCAGATTGGTGGCCAACCCGTCGGAAGGAATTAAAGTGTGGGACGAACCGACCAACACCTGGACAGATGTGCAAAGGCCACCGGTAAGCTGGACACAGGGAATGGCTGTCGAACCTACCACATTTCCGGAACCGGGTTGGATAAAGGTGCACGTAACGCTGTCGGATTTTGCGGGTGAAGCGTCTCTTAGTCCCGTCAAGATAGAGTTGATGCAGAGCGGCGTTTCAGTTGCCAGCGTGAGCGTCTTCTTGGACGGCAGTGGCAACTATATATGGCCGAGACTCAACGCCGGCATCTACGAGGTAGCCGTCTCAGCGAATGGTTGGCTACGAAAGGTCGTGCCGGGTGTGATGGTAAGCGACGACTCCGAGACTCTCTGCTCAGTCTCGCTGACCAACGGGGACGTTGACGGCGACAATGAGATAACAAGCACAGATCTAAGTGTTGCACTTGAGTGAATGTCGGCACACGGGAGAGTTTGATGCGTGTTAGCAGGATACTCTTAGCGTTTGCAGCGGCCGCTGTGGGACTGTCCAGTCTGACTGCGTGCGCCGGCACCGCCTCCCTGACTGCCGGTGACCTCGGCCTGTCGCTCGACACTGCCAGCGGCCTTGTGCAGAGCACGGCTCTGTCCGGATATGTGTTCGCTGCGGGCATCAGAAAGCATGGTTTCTTTATAACAGATTTTGCCGCTGGTACGGCGCCGCAACCGGCAGAAGGAACGCTTTCGTATGACGGTGCGGGGCACCTGACCGGCACCCTCAGCACCGCCAGTTCACAGGTGCAAATAATCCCATCACTGAAAGCCGTTGGCAGTTACATCTCCTGCCGCGCCCGGGTACTGGACACCTCCAGCCCGCACCGCGACCGGGCCCTGGTAGTGTCTTTCCGGATCCCGCTGCACGCGGGAAGCGGTCTGTGGCAGTGGGACGATGATCTGCGAGCGTCTCGCACCATATTCTTGGAGGGACTGGGGGCGACCCTGGCAATCAACGGCAATGATGCAGAAGGCGAGAATTGCAGGCTGCTGGCGGGCGAGGTATATGACATAACCGCGTCGGGGTTTCCGCTTGTGTCTCAGGTGGTCGGACAGACAAGCGGATGGTGGGCTGACGCCGAGTTCGCGGAGTATTGGAGCGCACCGGGCTATCCCGGCGGCAACTTGTTGTATCGGATGGAGAAACCCTACAACGACTCAACGCTCTGGGACGTCCTCATCGACGGCTCGCCTGTGGACTGGCTGGGAAGCCCGGACGGTCAGACCTGGGCGCCTCACACTTATTCGCCTGACCATACCTACAAGTATAGCATTACCGGCACAGGCACGCTCGTCAATTTCTCGCGCCTCGATGCGCTACGTGACAACCGGAGCGGGAATCTGACACTGGATATCGTGCCGGCAAACCCGGAACTGTCCGAAGGCTACCCATACGAGACTACGCAGCTATACGGTTGGGACCCGCCGTACAGCCTGAACAGATACATATCCAAGTATCCTTTCTCATCAATGAGGTCAGACAACGCGGCAATATCGATGGCGATCCCCTTGTCCGAACCGCGTATCTACAAGTTCTCGTACGTACCTCTGCGTAATGGCGAAGGTTACCTCGAAGTCTCGTTCGAGATTGGGCTGTCGCCGGACCTCACGAAATCGCCGAACGAAGCAACAGTTGAGTTTATAATCTATGCCAACGACCCAGCCTGGGGTTTGCGGTCTGCGGCGCGGAACTACTATGACATCTATCCGGAGACCTTCCACAAGTATGCGAGTCGCGAGGGTATATGGCTGCTCGGACTGGACTGCGGAGCTGTGTCGGAGCCGTGGGACTTCGGCTTCATGTTCGATGAAGCTGCCACAGCGAGCGACGCTGAGCTGATCTATGACGACATATTCGACATATACGGGTTAAACTACATAGAACTCGGCGGCGTCTGGGCGGCTTTCACGGGCTACGACGACACTCCGAACGCCGCTTTCCCGTGGGAGGCAGGCGTGGGCTATGAGGAGCTCGAGACACAGTTCCTGTCCTGGCGCTATCAGAACCCTGCATTCTACGATGCGGTTGAGGCCTCGGCCCTCTGTGACAAGAATGGCAACTGGATATGGTCGCATTGGACGGATCAGTTTTTCTGGGCTGCAAAGGCTTCTCATCTCAAAGCGTCTCTGGACCCGGACATACCTGGCGGATACGGCTCCTGGCTTATGAACGCTGTGACGTCTACGCTGGAGAGCCTGGATGCAGGGGACGGCAAGACAGGCGGAGTATTCCTGGACAGTCTGTCCGCCAGCATATCAGTGCAGTGGGAAGACTACCGTCGAGCGCATTGGGCATATTCCGACGCAGGGCTTACGTTCAGCCACGATACGAAGACGCCGGTTTCGCTGCTCGGCGACGGCGAGTGGAAGTTCGTTCGCGACCTGTCGGCCTTCCTGCGAGCACGGGACAAGTTGATATTGGCCAACGTCTATCCAGTAGGAGACAAGTTCTTTCACCCGTTTCTGGATGCGTTCGGGATAGAGACTTTCGGTGGTACGTGCGGAGGAAGCTTCTGGCCGTATCTCAGGGTCATGGCCAACCAGAAGCCCGTGAGCTGGCTGGACTACTTCATGCTCTCCGACGACACGGCTCCTGAGTGGTTCAGCAGGGAAAGGGCAATGAATAACTGTCTTGCCTGGGGAATGTATCCCGGCACCGCCGACTTCATATACAACAATGCCGCAAATATCGAGGAAGCGAGACCAGTCTACAAAGAATGGATGCCCAGGATTCTCGAGGTGGGCAGCGCCGGGTGGCAGCCGATAACACTAGCCCAAAGCCCGACAGCAAACGTGTGGGTGGAACGGTTCGGCGACTTTGCCACAAACGGCGTGGTCTACTTCACAGTCTACTCCAATTGGGATTTCACCGGCAGCCAGGGCGAGATCTCCATCGATAGACAGGGGCTCGGAATCCCCGCAGGAGCGACCCTTATCACGGAGGAGCTTACAACCGGCGACACGGTCAACTGGACCCAGGAAGACGGCGGGGCGAGAATGAAGACACAGGTAAGCCTGCCCGGGATTATGAGAACCCGAGCCATAAGGATCGCTACGCCGCAGGGCCTGTCGGGAGTCTGGGCTGCCAGGGGAGGCGAGTTCCTCCGCAGAGTGCACTCTCAGATGAAGTGGTTGATCTACCAGGGCGCGCCGCGCGATCTGAAGTCGGCCATCGATTCACTGTTGCCTCAGGTCAAGGCGCTCGTTGAGCAGTGCGACGACGCTCTGGCAGCCAACAATAGCAGGCCGCCGGAAGCTACCCTGATCAGTCTCAGAAACTCCGCCGCGGAGATGGTTGTGCTAATCGGACAATTGAGGCAGGATAACGAGTCGAGCGTGATCTGCCTGCAGCAGTGCCAGGTCGCACTCGAAGCATTTCAGAAAGCCATGGACCTGCTGCACTTCCTGCCGACTACCCCGACCGGCAGCCTGTCGGGACACGTGGAACTCGATTATAGCCTGCTCTGGCGAGAAGCACAGATAGAGATTATACCTGCAGCACAGGAAATGAGCATGGGTATCGTCCTCGGATCCCCGCTTCAGCAGGGGGCTCTGGCGAAGCGCTATGATCAAGAGATCGACAGTGGCGCTCTCTGGATGAGCAAGCCGCGGCGAGAGCAGTATAAGATGCTCTACCAGTTACTGGACGAAACAGGCATACCGCTGCCGGAGATGGCTCTGAGATTCACGCTTTCGAACCCTGCGATATCGTGCGTCCTAAACGGCGCAAAGTCATTGGAGGAAGTGGAGCAGAACGTGGCCGCGGCTGAGAAGGGGCCATTGCCTGATGATTTGCTGGGGCGTCTTGCTGAAATATACCAGATGGTCCCGTTCCGTCCTTACGAAGAACCGTTCGGGCTGCCGTTTGCGTGGCCCTATGCGGGACCAGGAGGTGCAGGCAGATGAGGGCAGCGGTGATTGAAGCACCTGGAGTGCTGAAGATATGGGACATCCCCCAGCCCGTTCCGGGCGAGTATGACGCGTTGTGTGAGAATCTCTACGGAGCGACCTGCACCGGGACAGACACTCATCTCATACGCAATACGTTTCCCTGGGGATGCACGTACCCTGCGATCCTGGGACACGAGAGCATCGGTCGCGTAATCGAATGCGGTAGCAAGGTGAGGAATCTGCGAGTCGGGGACTTGGTCACGCGAGTGAGCGCACCAGCCGATCCGACAATCGGGCTGTCTGTAAGCTGGGGCGGCTTCGCCCAATACGGAATTGCCCGCGATCACTGGGCTATGCGCGCAGATGGACTGAAGCGCAGCCTTTGGAATTCGTACAGACCGAATCAGGTCATTCCACCAAACTTCGACCCCGCAGCCGCCACCATGATAATCACGTGGAGAGAGACTCTGAGCTACGTCAGTCGGATGAGGATACACAAAGGAAGCAGAGTCTTAGTTCTAGGCACGGGGGCAAATGGGCTGTCAATCGCAAATCAGGCAGCCAACGCCGAGGCGCAGGCGGTTCTGGTGGTCGGATCCACGGCAAGAAAAGAGGCTGCGATGAGGGTTGGAGCCACCGACTTCCGCGACTACAAGAGCACGGCGCCTGACAAGCACGGTGCCTGGACAAGAGTGTCCAGGCCTACCGCCGCCTCTGCGCCTGACAGTCTGAAGGCCGACTACCCCGATGGTTTCGACTTCATAATCGACGCAGTAGGAAAGAGGGACAACCTGAACACCTATCTGCCAATGCTGCGTGCAGGCGGAACAGTTGGCGTCTATGGCATCGACGACTACAACATCTACAGTATGAACCCACTGCTCCCCGGAGGAAGCTTCACGTTCTTCAACGGAGGCTATGACGAAGAGGAATCGCACGCCAGGGTCGTTGATCTAATACGAACCGGCGGCCTCAGGGCGGACGACTACCTTACGCAAGGCAATATTGTCCCGCTTGATGATATCGAGCAGGCCTATGCCGTCTCTCTGGGATTGCAAGCACATCAAGACAGTTGTCGGTCTGACATGAACCCATCCCGGCCCACTTTCGACACGGGATGGGTGAATGCGCTACCACGGGTTCGAGGGAGCCATCTTCCAAGCCGTGATTTCTCTGAATTGCGTATCGGAGCCGCGGGAGAACAGGCACACGCCCATGTCTTCAGGCTCGTAGTCGTGCTGTTTGAGCATGGCTTGGCGATCATTGACGAAGACTTCCACAATACGCCTGTCAACGAATATCCGCAGAGATATGTCCTCACGCGGCTCTAACTCCAACGGCGCGGCCGTATCCCCGAGCTTGATCGTCTTGTTCGCCGGTTCGACGGCAACGTCGATGCCGCTGGAGTCGTTGTCGCCGGCGTGCACCATTATGCCGAAGCTCTGGGCATCGCCCTGTGCAGGAGTGGCCATGATCTCGATGGTGTCACCAAAGATATCTTTCAGGCGGTAAGGCATGCCGGATTCGACGGTTATGTCCGACTCGAGTGTCATTCCATACCTGAGTTGCTCAAGCTCCCGCAGTGGCTTGATGCGCAGCACGCCATCGCTGGGAAGGCTCAACTCGCGCGGCAGGCTCTGAATACCGTCCCACAGGCTGTTCCCGCCACCCATACACCACGCCCAGATCACACGTCGCCCGTCAGGCGTAAGCAGACTCTCGGGCGCAAAGAAATCCAGTAATGCCAAATCTTCGCCCTTCTGACCCCAGTTCATTCGCGCGTGGAAATCCGGCTTGAACTGCTCGTTCTCCCATTCGCCCAGATAGTATCGACAGCCCAGGTTGTGGCTTATGCACAGCAACATATACTTGTCGCCGATCTTGAAGAAGTTCGGGCAGGATACGTCTTCGTCAGCCTGCACGTCCGGCATCTCGGTGCCCATGAACAAGCCCACATAGTCCCAGTGGAGCAGATCCGTCGACTTCATCAGAGTGGGCGGCTTGCCGCTGCCGGGAGTACCTCCAAAGATGGCATAGTAAGTGTCGCCCTCAAGCCAGCAGTCCGGGTCCCAGTGAGCTATATGGCTGTCGTCCTGGCCTGGACGGATACGCGGCTCAATCGCACAGGGTGCATTCCAGTGATCGAGCTCGTCGTCGGCAGCGATGGCAATCTGGTTCCTTTCTGACTGGTAACCGTGGTAGATGATGGTGGGAATGCCCTCTTTGTTGAGAAAACAGGTGCCGCTGAACATACCGTGTCCCATGGTCTGAGGGCTAAGAGACAGGGGATGCCAGCGCCAGTGCACCATATCGGCACTCGAGACGTGCGCATAGCTGCACCCACCGCCATCGTCGACGATATAGTGCAGATGATACAAGCCTTTGTGGTAGATGGCGCAGTTCGGGTCGGCGGGAAAGGCCCTGCCTTCCGGGTTCACCAAGTGGTAGGTTGGCCGGCTGCGGTCGGCGATCAGCCTCTTGCGGAAGCTTCGATAGGCTCCGACCTCTTCGGGCGTGGCTTCTACGGTCATAGACGGGGAGACTTGTTGCGAAAGCATAGGAATATCTCTCCTGAATGCAATTGTTGGTGTTCGGCGGCTGCCAGGCAGGCGAAGCAAACGCGCATCCTGCCAACGCCAATTATGGTCTTTGGCAGGATACGCTGTCAAACGAGACGGCTAACGATTGCCGTAAGAGCCGCCGTCTCGCCGAGTACTACGTCATGCCGGTCCTGAATCAAGTTCAGGATATCCGGCAACCATCCGGAGAAGGGATGGGCCCTGAAACGAGTTCAGGGTGACGTGGTTTCTCGCATTGACGGCAGCTCTGATGACGATTGCCCGCTGCAGGCGCTATGGTTCCACGATTCGCACAATGTCCGAGGAAGCTCTCACGAGCAGTAGAGGATGGAGACTGCCGTCGGGCGCCTTCGTGCAAGAGGATATTGCCGTTATCGCCACATAGGAACCAACTGGCACGGGGCTTATACTCGATGGCACACTCACCGCCATATCCGCTCCGGAACCATCGCTGATCTTGATGCCAGAGCCGGTTTGCTCTGTAACAACCCCGGTTGTCCGCACCAGTAGCCCTATGTTGCACGGCCCGATGCCTCCCACGACCCCGCGCTGGCCGGTTCCTCTGAGTGGGTCATAGAACCAGTCGGCCCCGCCAAGCGAGGCGTTGTTCATCGCCAGTGGAGCGATGCTGCCGCTTGCCGTCCTCACCGCGGCGCTAGCGTTTATGCAGCGTTCGCCGTCATTTGTGGTCGACGCGACCCCAGCCACAGTTACGCGGGAGCCCGCCGCTAGTCTGTTGTTGGGCCAGTTGACCCGGATTCCGTGAGACCGATCTTCCGATTCGACATAGAACATATCGGCAAAGGATCGCGTGATCACCGCTCCTTCCATGTTCACGGGCACTCCATCCGGAGCCAGTTTCGAGCTCCTTATGCCAGTGTAGCTGCCGATAACGGTAAGATCATCCACCGCAAGACCGCCGGGCCCACTGCCCGGGTGTCCGCTCAGAGCAATGCCGGCGCCCTGGGTCCACCGGTCGGCCGATGAGTCACTGACCGTTGCCGAGTGGCTGACAGGAAGCCCGTTCGCGCTGACACCATCCCACATTATCGTCAGATCGGTCTTGGACGAGCCGACGTCCACTTTGACAGACAGGGTGGACCACTTCGCGAGATCAACGCCAGTGTGCGGGCTCGAAGCGTTTGTGTATAGGCTGGTCACTGTGCCGTCGGCGTTCACGCGGTTGATCATCAGCACAAGCGAGCCGCTGCTGATGCTTGTCGCCCTGGCCTCGTATCCGTAGTACGTGGGAGGTGCGCCTTGCGCCTGCGGGCAGGGGCCGTTGTTGCCGTGGCCACAGGCTGACCGATGGCGAGCCGGTGCCGGTAAAGCGAGCCCGAACACTCGCGACATACGATGGGCTTGACAGCGGCATCCCTCGCCGCCGACCACTACTGCTTCTCTATCACCAGGAGCCGCAACCCCATAGGGTCAATCGTCACGGATGCCCTGTTATTGGTTAGTTCCACGTCGGAATTGCCCAAATAGTCCTTGCACGCAGTCGAGAGTCCAGTGAACGCGCTCATATCCAGGGTGACACTCTGCGGCTTGTCAGACCAGTAGTTGGAGACAACCAGCACAAGCGCCTTTTCGGTATCATAGTAACTCACGAAGACCTCGTCATTGTCCTTTGACACCAGGCTCTTTTTGTTGAAGAACGCAGTAAACGTATCGGACGAGAGCTGATACTTGTCATACAACGCCCACATTCGCTGGCTGTAGTTGCCGTATCCCAGCGCCACGCTGCGAGTGTACGCGTCCACAAGCAACCCCTGAGCCCAGGTCGTGACGATGGGAGTCTCCGGCCTTCGCAGCAGATCGCACGGAACGCCATAAAGCTTTCCATTCATCATCGCACGCAACGCGCCCGGCTCGGTTCTGGCCATGGGCTCTTTGAATATGGAGCCCTCTCCAGTCCAGTAGGCGCTGATAAGCCCCATCCTTAACGGGTCGGGCCATCCTAAGTGGCTATCGATGATAAACTCCGGATCTTTCTTCATGCCCTCGTTGTAGATATACTCCATCAGTCTACGATGTTTTCGGATAGCAAACGTACTGATCAGGCGTCCATACGGATCCACCGTGCCGCATCCGTGCTTTGCGTTAACACACGCAGTCCAACCCAGCCCACCATCGAAGAACACTCCGCTGCCGTCATAGTGGCGGACGGCCTGTATGATGCCTCGCGCAAAGAAGTCTCCAAACTCGCTGTTATAGCAGACACCGTAAGATAGCTGTTCGGGGTCTCCAACTCCCTGGTAGATCGCCAAGCTATACCCTCCAAGATCGGGGTATCCGTTTGGTCTGGCAAGAAACAGATCGTGACACAGTGGAAACTCCGGAATCATATTGGATATCTGAAGGCCGAAATACGCGATCGTCTTCAAACCATTGGCGCTTCGCCGCGGCGACATAATGCGGCATGTCATCTTCTCTGGCTCCCACCCAGTAGCTGTGATAGTCGGTCCAGTTTTCGTGGGCGAGAGTAATCTTCACGCCGCTGCCCGCAAGATGTTGGATGAAGCTGCTCTTCTCTCCTGTCGGCGATGTCGCAGTTGGCACATAAGCTTTGCGGTGATTATTGCAGTCCATCCGGTAGTATGCGTGAAAATCTCTAGTGTCGTTGCGAAGCGGAACTGGAATCATTCCGAATCCGAAGTTTACCTCGTGGCGCTTCCATCGGGTTTTGCCGTCACTAGTTCGAAGTCTAATCGTAGCACGGCCATCCGGAGTGCGCTCAACTCCGCAGCCTCGATCGTAGTTGCTCAGATTCCAGCCCACCGGGCCCTCGTTGCATACAAAGAGACCGCGGTATGCTTCGTTCGTATCGGTGGCCAACCCCATATATGAAGTCATGGGCAAGTCGGTCTTGTCCGTAGGCCTCCCGCATTCTACCGAACGTCTGGCATTCACTGTAGGGACGCGTGCTTACGGGCTTGGCGGGCGATTTTCGGCAAATCAGCATCCCAAGACAATCCATCGTGACTGCCGCAGGATATCACGATCCAGCTTCAGAGGAATGACCACCTCCAGGTGTCCGTATTCAAAGGAGTTCTTCGATGAGATCTTTACATCGTACCAGGTGAAACCGTCATATCGATGATCCGCGGTCACCGTGACAGACTTTCCATCGACTTCGCCTACCGACTGCAACACGATGGCGTTCTTGTTTCTCGATATGACAGCGACCTTACCGCCGATAGGCAACTTCTTCCCATCAAATAGCAGGTGGATGGGCTTATCCAGAATCCCCCGGGAATCGACCTCAATCTGGTTTGCAGGTTAACCGTGCTTATCTTGTCCCTGCCCGGCAGGATCTTCTCGGCAACAGTGCGGGACGAACTCCCGGGAACCTCAATCTTGGTTCCCCCCACTTCAACTGCGTGGATTTCGGCAGTCGGATTCTTGACCACGCAGTCAACAGGGAGCGACACATTTCCTCGTGTATCATACTTAACGGCCCCGATGCCCACTTTCTCCACGAACGGCAAGGACTTTTGAGAGAACCAAAGTCTGGAATGGCGCCACGGCGAATGCAGACGGAGTAATGACGGCAAGACAAGTAGAAACTGTTGACCGGCGAACCACTGTAAACCGCCACCAAAGCCTTCAAGGTTGTGCTCGCAGAGGAATCGAATCCTATATCCAAATACGGTATCTTGATCCGGACCCGCCAGCAATCTCGCTGCCATCCGGACATCGCTGGTTGCCATGCCGTTCCACGTGCGGTCCTGTATCTTTTCATCAGCGAAAGTGCCCAGAACATTCACGGCATAGTGAAAATAGGGACTATCCTCGGAGGCCTTCAGATAGAGCTCCACACGGTCGTCACGGCAAGATGTTGCCATCCCGTTCGCTTGATCCTGTAGGTTTCCAGCTCGACTTCACAGATACCGTAAACACGAAGTTGAGACCATCTGCGTCGTAGTTCACCGACCATGTCCCAATAAACGCCCTTGGGCAGAGATATCCAGTTGGCTCCCGTGGAATCACAGGCGAATACTGTCTGCCGCCGGATAGTCAAGATCGCTCATACGGCACTGGAGGCGACTCGTAAGTGTTGAACAGGGCTGGCGTTCCATCCATAGCTGCCGTCTGCCATATTGGCCCCACGTCACCAGAAAATCAGTCTTGGTCGTGGGTTTGTAGTCCGCGGTCTGCCTTGCTTTTTCCCTGGCCTTGGCAAAGACCGGGAACGCCAGTCGCTGCCAGTATGGCTATGATAGCAATGACAACAAGCAACTCAATCAGGGTGAAGGCCGAGCGGTTTGTTCTGGTATTCATCACACAATCTCCTTATGCTATAGTTCCGGCTAACGGGAGGTCCGGCAATCGCCGAGTCGACTTGTCAAGGGTGAGCAAGTCGCCGGAGTCAGAATCGCCGAATGCTCGGACACACACCGCCTGAAGGTCAAGTGTCCACTATCCATTGACTCTGACTGCCGGTATCTCGACTTGCGGTCTCTACGGCAATAAGCGTGGCGAGAACAACTCGCAACGTATCCCCGCCGATCTTCTCACAGGAACTAATGCCTGTGACAGTCACGTAAGTGGCGCCAGATGGAACCGTTCCATAGACTTTCACGGTTGCGCCGTATCCGTCGTCGATCATAAACCATCCCGCTGACGGATTCTTCTCGCCGACTCTCCCAGTAGTCCTCACGAGGAGGCCAATATTGTTCAAGCCTATACCACCGGCAGACGCCGGGTTGCCTGGATCCGCTGATGCTTCCGAAATCACCACCGCCGAGAGCCTTGTTGTTAAGCGCCAGCGGGGCAATCGACCCGCTGCCAACAACCACATGCTTGACCGCGAAGATGTAGCGCTCACCAGACGGAAGTGTCGGCAGCAGTGCCCGAAACACTGACCTTCTGGCCGACAGCCACTCCGGAACTGACGCCCACGACGCGAATGCCGAATGTCCGGTCGGTTGACCCGAAGTAGAACCCGTCAGAGAGCACCGCTGTGACCACCGCCGTGCAGGAAACACCCGCATTGTCGGCTGAGGGGTCGCCGCCAAGGCCATAGAGCCCAAGCCCGGTGCCAGACGTCCATCTTTCTGGCGACGTATCATGGTAGTCGTATGAAACGCTCAGAGGGTTGTTACTCGCGTCAAAGCCGTCAGACTGCAGCTTGATATACGTCTCACCCGCAAGTACATCGACTGTCGCCGTAAGGGTTGACCACTTATTGAGGTCCGTACCCTCCAAGGGGTCCGCCCCATGGCTGAACAGAGATGCTTGCCGACCATATCGACGGATTGCTGGCATATATCAAACACAACATAACCAACTCCTATGCGGAGTCCATAAACGGAATGATTCAACTACTAAAAGCCAATGCACGAGGCTTTCGAAGATTCGAGAACTTCAGGGTAGCCATACTGTTTAACTACGGCAAACTGCATCTCTACCCACAAGAAATCTCATAGAGCCTCGTTTTTCTTGCTGCCGGGCTGGGCAAGTGGCAGCAGTTGGGGATGAAATGGCGGTGGGGCGCCGGCACCAGTCGTGGAAGCGGCGTGCCTTGGCGGACGCGAACGAACCTTCAGCGAACGTTTGTATGCGCACCGCCGCCCGTAAGGCTGCGAGAATGTTCGGCTACTCGTCTAATCCTGTCGAATAGCGCGTCGGTAGGCGCGTTATCCCCGAAACCGAGGATGAATCGGTCCAACGGCCCGAGGGCATCGGTCATACTCTGCAGGTAACTCTCGAACTCAGACTCGCTGAAGACCGGCGTGAATATAACGGAGGGCAACCCGCCCCACATTGTCACGCGGTCTTTCCACAATTCTCGAGTCTGCCGCAGGTCAATTGTCGTCATTGGTTGAGGAGTAAGCGCCTCGACCACCTGGACCCCACACTCCATCAGCAGCTTGAGAAGAACCCTCATCTCGCCGTCGCCGTGGACTACCAGTATCTTGCCTGCTTTGCTCAGCACCTCACGCGCATCCCGGTAGAATGGCGCGAAGAACCTCTCGAAGACGGGCGGCGGAGTCATCTCTTCATCGTAGTTCGCGCCAATTTCGATGGCCTGCGCCGGACAGCGACTCGCGAGGTCAAGTATCTCGCTCTGCTGCCGTTGGATGGCGCTGATCAGCCGTTCAACTCTGGCCTCATTCTCGTAGAGCTCGTAGTAGAACTGCTCATAGCCCATATACTTGATCATCAGTTGATGAGCCGGGAGATGTCCCGAGAAAGGCAGCGCGATACCGTCGGTACCGATGGATTCCACAAACCTGCCATAGACATCATAGTTCTCGGTGATCTTCGTGTGGTCGAAGAGGTATTCCAAAGCATCGTAGTCTGCCGGACTCTTGAAGGGAAACACCGTCCGTGCCGCGGTGCCGGCAGCGTCCATCATTTCCTCGGACATCACATCCACGGAGCTAAGCTCGCCGTATGGGGTGACGATGTATGTGACTGTCTCGCCATACTTGGTGCTGGTATCGATCTCAACATCAGCAAACTGCGACTTGTAGAACGAGATGTCCCACGCCCCGAAGCCAAAGATGCCGATGTCCAAGTCTCTTTGAATATCCCAGAGCTCGGCGTGTTCGTAGGGCGCGGGAAGTGTTCCGCAGTTCCTATGATATGAATACCAAAGGTCCATTCGGGCGCTGAATGGAACCCTGTCCACGGCCTCGCCCCGCATCGCCGCCAGCGCGAGATCACGATGATTGGTCATTCGTCGGTCCTCCATCGGCAGATTGCGTCGCCTACTTTCCTTTCGCCTTCTGCTGCAGTTCGTAGAGTTTGTTCATGGCTTCTATCGGGGACATCACCGAGACGTCCAGCGTTTCCAGCTCGTCCATCACAGGGTCACGCTCCGCCTCGAACAACGAAAGCTGCAGGCGTTCCTGTTTCACGCTCACTTTCGCGCCTCTCGCCACAGCCTTTCCGCTCGCGCCGTTAGACTCCAGTTCCTTGAGAATATCCTTGGCCCGCTCAATCGCCTCCTGAGGCAGGCCCGCGAGACGTGCTACCTCAATTCCGTAACTCCTGTCCGTCCCGCCAGGCATGATCTTGCGGAGCCACACGATGCGGTCTTTCTCTTCGCGAACAGCTATCCGGTAGTTCTTCACTCCCGTAAGCTGCTTTTCCAGTTCATTGAGATGATGATAGTGGGTGGCGAAGAGGGTTCGCGCCTTGAGGCGGTTGATCTGTTCCGCCACGGCCCACGCGATCGACAGGCCGTCGTATGTGGAAGTGCCTCGGCCAATCTCATCCAGCACGATCAAGCTGCGCATCGTGGCATTGTTGAGTATGTTGGCGGTCTCGTTCATCTCCACCATGAAAGTGCTCTGGCCGCTGGCAAGCTCATCGTGCGCGCCGACCCGGGTGAATATGCGGTCCACCACTCCAATTACCGCTTCCTCCGCTGGCACAAAAGAACCCATCTGCGCCAGCAGCACAATGAGCGCGACCTGCCGCAGATATGTGGATTTTCCGGCCATGTTGGGACCGGTTATTATCAGAAGTTGGTCTGTGTCGCAGTCGACGAAGGTGTCGTTTGGAACAAACCTCTCTGCAATGAACTGCTCTACGACCGGATGCCTTCCGTTCTTGATGCGAAGATCAGCTCCGTCGTTGACTTCCGGTCTCACATATCCACGCGACGCGGCGACTTCCGCCAAAGCGCAAAGCACGTCAACCTCTGCCACCGCCCTGGCCACTGAGGCAACCGATCGCATCTCGTCAGCCACCTGACTTCGCACCTCGCAGAAAAGAGTGTACTCGAGTTCCTTGGCCTTATCGTCCGCACCAAGAACCTTGGCCTCCATCTCTTTGAGTTCGGGGGTAATGAAGCGCTCGGCATTGGTGGTGGTCTGTTTGCGTATGTAGTCCTCCGGAACGGCTTCGAGGTTTGACTTCGTGACCTCAAGATAGTATCCAAACACGGAGTTATAGCCAACCTTGAGGTTCTTGATGCCTGTGCGCTCGCGCTCCTGGGCTTCCAGCCTGGCAATCCATCCCTTGCCGTCAGTTGAGGCGCTCCTGAGTTCATCCAAATCGGCGCTGTATCCCGGCGCTATGATGCCGCCATCACGGATGGTCAGCGGCGGCTCCGGCACGATGGAGTGGTCGATAAGCTCGACCAGCGGCTCAAGGAACTCGACTTCGCCCGATAGCGACTGCAGCCGGGGACTCGCTGCCTTGATCAGCGCACCTTGCAGTGCAGGAAGCTGCTTCAGAGACTCTGCCAGCCCTACCAGGTCGCGCGCGTTCGCGCTCTCCGCGACAATGCGCGCCATGAGCCGCTCGAGGTCCTGGATGCTTCCGAGCACTTCGCGCAGTTCGCCCCGCAGCAGTGCGTCGTTGTAGAGTTCGGACACCGCGTCCAGACGGCGGTTGATGGCTCCGACCTCCAGAAGAGGCTGATCCAGCCACTTGCGCAGCAGTCTGCCGCCCATGGCAGTTCGTGTCTTGTCGATGATGGACAGAAGCGACGCGCCCCTGGTGTCGGCGCTCATAGAATGCGTCAGCTCCAGATTCCGTCTCGCGGCAGCATCGAGCACCATAAACTCGCTGGTCGAATAGACGCTCATATTCGCGATAGACTGCAGGGCCCCGGCGTTCGTTTCCTTCAGATAGCCAAGCAGTATTGCCCCAGCCTCCAAGCCGGCGGTCATATCTTCGGCCCCAAAGCCACGAAGCGAGTCAGTGCCAAACTGGCTGGTGAGAGTCTCCTTGGCAGGGCGGTGGTATATAGCACTTTCTTCGGAGCGAGTCACGGTCGCGCCTGTGGTCTGCTTGATCGGATCAGCCAGATCCCAGTCGAGTTCACGCAGCAGAACCTCAGCCGGAGCCAATCTTCCGATTTCTTCCAGAAGCCGCCCAGATGCGTCACGCCCGGATACTTCGGTCACCGCAAACTCGCCGGTGGAGATATCCGCCACCGCAACGCCATAGACCTCGGGCTCGCTGCAGACGGCCACCAGGTAGTTGTTGGATTTGCCGTCCAGCATGCTGTCTTCGAGCACTGTGCCAGCCGTGACCACACGTGTGACGCCGCGTCTTACTATCTTCTTGG
Organism: uncultured bacterium; assembly: GCA_964431685.1. GTDB lineage: Bacteria > Armatimonadota > UBA5829 > UBA5829 > UBA5829 > CAYSLA01. The sequence continues at coordinate 20,069 of CAYSLA010000005.1, forward strand.
TCTTCTTTGGATCCTCGAGCTGATCGCAAATGGCGACTCGATAGCCCTTGGAAATCAGACGTGCGACGTAGCGTTCAACGGCATGGTGAGGGAACCCGCACATCGGCACTTCAGCCGCATAGCCTTGAGAGCGAGAAGTGAGGACAATCTCCAGCTCACGGGAGGCGGTGACAGCATCCTCGCCGAACATCTCGTAGAAATCCCCGAGCCGGAACATCAGGATAACGTCCGGATACTGCTCCTTGATCTGCAGATACTGGGCCACCATTGGGGTGACCTTCTTCAAATCCTTGACGTCCTTTATCTCCAAGAGACCCACACTCCAGGCAACCGCTGCTAGCTTGCGTATATTGTAGGGTATTGGCCGACCCTACGGCAACAAACAGACAGAAAATCAAGGTATAGACAGGTAGCATCCACAGCCATAATATGCTATAATAGTAGTAGTTCAAAGACGGATTTCAACGACGAAACCCGAATTGCTCAATGAGGAGAACTATCATGAACTGTGGATTGTGCCACGTTTGCAAGAACGACGCGGACTGCGCGTTCCCCCGAAATCAGATCATCACGCAATGTGAGGAGTACGAGTGCGACAATGCTCGTGCTAAGACCCCGGCATCCGAACACCCGACTCCTGTGGCCCTTTGGGCAACCACGCCCGAAAGGCAGATGGCAGGCGCCGGAGCCTCACGAGGCTGATCAAGCTGTCCGGTATGATCCCGACGCTTCCACGGGGCGGAGGCAATGCTTCCGCCCTCAGCCACACGGTAAACTACGTCATGCCGGACTTGATCCGGCACCCATCCGGAGAAGGGATGGGTCCGGCAGCCAAGTTCAGGATGACGTGGTTTCTCCCGCGGATTTGGAGCCATCAGGGAGCACGTGGAAGTGCTCCCCTACGAAATGAAAAGCCAGAGCATCAGGAGTACTCACTGGCCTTGTCTGGCATAATCCTCATCATGTAGAGTGATACCGGATACATTATCACACCTATAACGAAGATGCCGATGAATACGGTCCTGTAGGAGAACATGTCCGCCAGCTTGCCGGTGAGCATTGCCGCAGCCGACAAAGCAGCAACCCCAAAGATGATCTGCAGCGTGAAATGTCCTCCACGATGCTCGGGTTTCGGCAGGCCATAGCCGAGGACGGACGACGCCGCGTTGAACCCTGCCAGATAGAAGATTCCCAGTCCTATGCTGACGTAGACCCCGGTTGGCGTCGGCATTAGTATCGCGGGAAGGAATGCGGCGCTCCCAACCAGCGACCACAGCGGCAAAAGGCGTTTGGGCCCGATCCAGTCAGTCAACCAGCCCAGCGGCGCCGCGCAGAAAACCCTTACTAACAGCGTGATGCTGACCATGATGGGCACCGTGACGTCGGGCATCTTGACCACTTTGAGTCCATAGACATTGAAGAAGTTGATCGTGTTGGAACCCATACATATCGTCGCAATAGACGTCAGCACCACATAGTTGATGAAACGCTTGTCGTTCCAGAACGCCTTGAGCATCGCCAGCGACCAGGCAGGCGGAGACTTCTCAACCGGGGTCCGTTTTTCCTTGGCAAACAGGGCCAGAAGATAGCCACTTTGGATGATCACCCACGTCAAGAGCAGCAGGTAACCGTAAGCTTGCGGCTTGGATACGTGGGTAAGGATGTGGCGGCCAATAGCAGCCGATATGAGCCCCAGGACGGAACCGACTCCGAATGACAGACCGGTGAGGCGCGCCCGGTACGCCATCGGAATACAGGCGGCTATGTACTCTGTGTGTGGAAGCGAAACAAAACCCCCGAACAAGTGGTGCGCGACAAATGCGACCAGCAGGAAGCTGATCATAGTCGAGTTCGACCAGCCCAGACTGTGACCAAGAAGGACTCCAACCCCAGCCAGGGCAAGGGGCGCCAGATATGGAATGTTGACACCGAAGAAGTAGCGCTTCTTGTAGTGGAAGCGACGGGTAATCCACGGAGAGGTAACGATCCCGAGAAAGCCCGCCCAGTTGAGTCCGGTGATAATGCCAATTGTCGTGTTGCTTGCCCCAAGGTATACCAGAAGCGGCTGCAGCGCCATCTGAGTGTCAGCCCAGCCCATCATGAAGATGGCATCCATCATGACGCAAAAGACCATGTTGCGCATGATCTGGCGTTTGGTGAACCCCTGGTTTTCCGGGGCTTCCTCTTCGGACGATGGTTCTGCGACCTTGGCTAACGTCAAGGTGGTGTCAGTTGACTCTGTATCCACAAGCCTTTACCTTCCCCATGCATGGATCGGAGTGTTGATCATATCAGTCCCGCGAGCACGGGAAGCATCGTTCGAGCGATGAGTTCATGGCCTGCCGGGTTCGGGTGGCATCCGTCCGTGGTCAGATCATCGATGGTCTGCTCTGTGCCGGTGGTCGCGGCCATCCAGACCGAATAGTTGTCCACTATCGGAACTTCCTCGTCCGCCGCGACCCTGCCGACCGCATCCACGTACGCACCTATCCGACAATTGGGCCCCTCTTCCTTGTACGGACTCCACGCCATCCACGAGCCGGTGGCGCTCAATGGGATGGGAGACATCAACACCGCCTGAATCCCGGATGTCTTGGCCAATCGAACCATCCTGCGCAGATTGGCCGCGTACTCGTCAGGCGTAAGGTGAGGTTTCGTCTCTCCCTCGTAGACGTAGCTGTCGTTCGTGCCATACATGATGGTCACGCAATCCGGACGATGGCTAATCACGTCGCGGTCAAATCTCTCGAGAGCGCCACCGGTCTGTTCGCTGCCAACCCCTGAGGCGATGACCTGTGTCTGCAGACCCCTATGGCGAAGCAGTCTTTCGAGAACTGCCTCGTAGATCTGATCGGCTTCCACACCCGGCCGCACTCCCTTTGTGATTGAGTCTCCAAGGCAGATGACGGTGCATGTTCTATGTGTGCTCGGCATTTGTGTGTACTCCTGGGCTCACTCGGTTGCCACGCAGGCGTAGTTATGTAGTTCCAAACTGCCGGTGAATGACTGCTGCCCCGGTGTCCCTAAGCTATCTGCTGGAGCTGCTCTTTGGTAACCTGATGCTCCAGCGGCTTGCCCGAGAAGAATCTCTCCAACTCCATAACTGCAAGATTACCAACGCGGGCGATGTTGTTAGAGGATACGCCCGAGATGTGCGGAGTAAAGATCACGTTGGGCAGAGTCCGAAGAGGATGATCCTCGGCAGGCGGCTCCGGGTCAGTGACGTCCAGACACGCCGTTATCCTGCCAGTCTTGAGCTCTTCGTACAGCGCTGCTTCGTCTATCAGAGAACCCCTCGCCGTGTTGATGATGATAGCTCCGTCTTTCATCATCTTGAGGTTCTGCGCGTTTATCATGTGATGGGTTTCGGGAAGGCTTGGTGCGTGCAGAGAGATTACGTCGGACTGTCTGACCATATCGTCCAGACTGTCGCAGCTCACCACGCCCATCTCTTCGGCCCGATGCCGGGATACGAACGGATCGTAGAGCAGGGTCTCCAAGTCAAAGCACTTCAGCAGTCTGATGAAGTGTCTGCCCGCGTGCCCGGCGCCTACAACGCCGACGTTGATGCGGTAAGTCTCCTTTATGCGCTCCATCTCCACTGGATCCCGCCAGCCACCGTTGTGGATATGGTCGTTGAGCTGGTAACACCTCTTCATTGATGAGAGCATGAGTCCGAGTGCGTGCTCAGCTACACCGACCGCTATTGCAGAAGCCGCACTGCTTACCGATATGCCCCTGTCCCAGACGGCCTCGGTGACTATGCTCTTGACCGAGCCTGCGGCGTGAGCGATCATCTTCAGAGAGGGGGCCCGATCGAGCAAGTCAGCCGTAAGCAGCGGAATATCCCAACTGGTGATGCATCCATCGGCCCCGGCGATGACCTCCTTGACCCTGGCAGGATCACCATCCGGCATTGGGCCGTTGACAACCTCGGCAAAACCCTTCAGCCTTTCGATATCCTGAGAAGCGATAATCCTCCTTCCCAGGTTGTTTGGAATGGAGTCCGGTATCATGACTGCTATTCTTGGTTTCAAGTCTATTCCTCGTGAATTACTCGTTGCTGGAAAGCGGTATGCCAAAGCAACGTAGAGTCGCGTCATCCTTAACCCGATTCAGGACTGATCCCGCCACTCGGCATGTGCGGGACAAGTGCCGGTATGGCCTTGTTTCCGGCAGAAGTGAGGAATCTGCCCTTTGAATCCTCGGCACGCTCAGCAGATTCCTCCGTTCCATCGCAATGATGCGTGCGACGAGCGTTAGTCGCCTGACTGCCCCGCGTTTTTCAGCGGCACGCTCATGTCGGTACTGGTGACCTCATTGTCACCATCAGTATCGCCGTTTAAGAGCAGCGTGTCAAGAGTGACGGACTGACCTGCCCAGACGACCACACCGGGGAACACCCGTCTCAGGAATCCGGAAGCGCTCACCTCGACGTCGTACACACCGGGGTCGAGGTTAAGAAACGCGTAGCCGCCAGGGTTCTGGGCAAGAGTAACGCTCTGGCTGGCAACGGTCACACCCTGCTGCTTCAGGTCGATAGAGACCGGAAGCAAATCCAAACTCCCAATGAAGCCCTCGAGAGTTATAGACCCTCCCAGGGAGCTTATGTCGCCGCCGTATCTGATGCCGCTTGAGAGCCTCAGCTCGTCCATACTGCCGAGCAGGTTGTACCAGTTGTGCCCGTCTTGTCTCCCGGCCACCGTCGCGGGGCCGAGCACAGGATCCGGCGTGCCCATGCTAGTAACATCCTGCGCAAAGACCTGAACTCCCCCTGAATCAAGTTCAGGGCAAGATAATGTTCCGCCCGCCGGACTCTGCGTCCCTCTGCCACGTCACCGCGGCGTGAGTCCAGGTGTTCAAGTCCCAGTCGGTTGACGGATCCATAACAGACTGCCAACCGCCCTTGGCATACCAGCCAACCGACATGCGCATCCGGCCGCCGGTGTAGACCAGCGACCAACTGTAGTCAGCGCCGGTATAGTTCTGCAGGAGCACCCAGTAGCTATTCTCCAAAGTCGGATATAGCCACGCTTCGGCAGTAAGGCTGTCTATTCCAAACCCAACCCTGAATCAAGTTCAGGGCGACTTTCTTGTAGACGCCGCTCTCCCTGAATCAAGTTCAGGGCAAGCTATAGTTAACTTGCAGAGCCCTGAATCAAGTTCAGGGCAAGCTGTTGCCGAAGCTGGTCTGTCCGGCGATGTAGTGATTGGGCTGGGCGGCTAGACCAGTGTTGAGCGTCCCATGCACGTCCCCTGAATCAAGTTCAGGGCTCGATTCCGTCGCGCAGAAGCACCATCCGAAGACTGGGGACGATGTTCATGTTCTTCTCCGGAAGGTCGGTGCCCCCTGAATCAAGTTCAGGGCAAGCTCTGGGATCGGGCGGGTAGAAGTAGGCGAGAGTGCCGTTCCCATATTGTCCGCCTGGATTAACCCAGGGATTCTGGAAGACTACGTACTCATTCTCCTGCCACCATATCGCTATCGCCCAGGTGGACATACCCTTCGCGCCCATCCACCACACCTTCGGCGCCATAAGCCGCTGGTCGATGGAAGGAGCGTCTATGAACTGATGGATGGTTTGTGTGTAGTAGGTCCAGACCTCTTTGCCGGCCGGGTACGCAGCAATGGCCGCCGGCGAAGCGATGTTGAGCGCATCGTTATTCTCTGGTATGAGAATATCAACGTGGTTGCGAAGAGCATCATAGGCCTCGGCGTTGTAGACGTAGGCACCCATCTTCACGTCCTTAGCGTGCGGCTGCAGACGGAATGCGTCTATGAAGTTACGGACTCCCTGATACGCGTAGGGCTGCGGTTCGTCAATCTGAACAAACGCGTTATCAAGCCAGCCTTTGGCCGCCAAGTGAGCAGCAAGCGGCTCGTAGTAGCTGGTCACATATGGCGTCGCGCTCTCCACTGTGGTGTCTGCGAGAAGAGGGCCGGACTCGTGGCCGATTGAGTGAGTACTCAAGTTCAGTTCATCCAAAACACGGGAGTACTCCACGTCGTATTCTGCGGGGAACGCCGGGAGCGTGCCTGTGTACCACACGTAAGGAATCAAAGGATTGGTCTCGGCTATCTTGTAGCGAGCCATCTCGGAGACATAATCTCTCGTCAGGCTGTATTTGTCCACGCGCTCAGTGACCTTGTGGAACGGAAAAACCTCGGCGCTGGCATATCTGGACATCTGGAAGGATGTCTTGCAGCTCGGCCGCTCCGGCAGAACGAAATTCCACACCTTGAGTTCAACCGGCACATTGACCACGCCGGCTGACGTATGCAGGTTCACCTGGCCGTTGTAGGTTCCCGCAGGCATCTGCCTGGGAATGGTCACGTCTACCCAGATAATGATATTGGGATCACCCGCGTCGAACGACACCGGGGCAAATTTCACCAAAGGATCCGGCAGGTTACCGGTGAATGCGGAGCGTATCGGTTCGGTCAGGAACTGGCCCGTCTTCGACGGAGTGTGAATAGGCACATAGCAGGCGCGGCGAATATCGAAATTCCTCTGTGGAACGGTTACGCCGCCGGGACCAGTAAGACTCGCGCTGACTGAGGTAATCGCTCCCGCCGAGGTTGGGCGGAAGACCAGTTGCAGCGCCTCCGACTCATTACGCGCACATGAGATAGAGACCTTGGTACGGTTGGCGCTCGGTGCCTGAGCATTCTCCAGAACCTTTTTTGTGGTGGACGTATACCAAAGACTGCCCAGGCTGCCCGATGGCAGCGAGTATGATATGTCTTCCTCAACCCATTCGGTGGCTGCAAGCTTGGTAACGTTCAGCGTCTGAGACGGAAGGGAAGATGCCTGCTGACTCGGAACGTGCGGTGTTATCCCTTCCAGCGGAGAGTAGTACAGGTCATAATACTTTGTGCCACTCGAGGCTGCGTTCAGGACGAACCCCACCTGGCACTCGCGCAAAGAGATATCGTCAGCGGCGGACCCCAGTATACGCTCAAACCGCACTTGCAGTTTGTCATTGATCCAACCCGCTTTGTCCCACGTGTTGAAGTAGTACTCGCGTGAATACCATCCGGTTGCAGGTATGTACGGATCGCTGTAGGTGTGCGATACGGGCTGCCACCATAGGTCGTTGACGTTGGAATACGCAGCGGACGAGCCAGACCCCTTCGCCCAATGGGAGTACCGATACCACGTGTTGGGGTTAACGGTGACATACTGCCAACAGGCGGACCGATCCTGGGCGGTGCCCTGCACAGTCATACACCAACTGCCGTCGTGTGAGTTCTGCTGCAAGACAAACGATGCCGGCTGGTCTATGTTCCATCCCACCGGCACGCCGCCGGACTGCTGCTCGAAGTTGCCGTTCACTACCAGTTCCTGAGTTCCCACCACGATCTTGTAGGCCGCGGACACATTGTCGCTGATCAGGTTGCCGCCCGCGTCGACCTCAACGAGTTTCACGTTGTCATAAGAGAAGTACTCGTGCTGGAACTTGAACTCGGCCTTCTCATTTAGCCAACTGGTGATCGTCTGAGGCGTCAGATTGAGCGCATACGAACCGGCTGACGGCACGCTCACAGATATGCGAACTCTGAACGGGTAGTAACTGTCCGTCCAGGGAGCCGCATATACTCCCAAAGCACCAATCACCAGAATGACCGTGACGGCCAGAATGCAGAAAAACGATTGCCTGGTTCTGCCAAGGATAGTCTTAGACATATTGTTGTCCATCATCATTGTACTCCTTATTCACCCCACAGGACCCAGGACTGCCAACACCCTGCGAAGGCCCTGTATCACTCCTCGACCGTGGAAGATGTGTGGGGCCGGACTTCCGGCCCCACATCCTTGAAATGCCGAACTACTGACCGATCTCGTCAATGTTCGGGATAATAGTCCCTACATCGGCAGCATCAATGGTGTTGTCACCGTTCACATCACCGTTAGTGAGCGAGAAGTTGGCAGAAGCGGTCTGCCCGATCTCGACCACCACTCCGGAAGCTTTCTGCCGAAGGAATCGGCCCGCGTTGGCGTAGACGTCGTAGGTTCCCGGTTCAAGCTTGTTGAAACTGTATGAACCCGGATTGCTGGACACGGTCACCGTCTGCGTGGCAACCGTATTGGCCCCCTGTTTGAGCTCAACCTTGACCGGGACCGGCGCGAAGCTCGCACTGACGTCCTGAAGCGTAATCTGCCCAGCGATGTTGCCCACGGGCACTCCGTATCTGAGGACATTGGACATCCTGAACTCATCGATCTGGCCGAGGAAGTTGTACCAGGGATGACCGTCTACCCATCTACCGCCCACACTGGCAGGGCCGCCAATTGGCGCCGCCAGACCAAGCAGCGTAACATCCTGCTCGAAGACCATAACGCCGTTCTTCCAGAACTTGATGATGTTAGCTCCGCCGGTGTCTGACCTCTTCTGATAGGTAACAGCAGCATGCTGCCAGGGCGCGCTCGGCCCCGCCTCCCACTCAGTCACGTCATCTTGTACCAGTTGCCAGTTCCCGCTGGCATACCAGCCAAAACCCATGCGCATCTTGCCGGCAACATAGGTGAAGCTCCACTGGTAGTTGCCGCCAGTGTAGTTCTGGATCATAACCCAGTAGCTGTTCGCCTCGTAGGGCTTAATCCAGCACTCAATCGTCAGATCGTCGGTATAGGAACCAAGAAGGGCGTTAGCGGGCAGGTCAATCTTCTTATACCCTCCATCGTAGACAATCTTCAGGGCATTTCCAAAACCCGCTTTGTCACTGGCAACGTAGTGGTCTGCCTGTATCGCCTTCAGCCACAGTGATACCTGTTACCACCTGCTTCAGGAACCCTGGCGCGGATATCGCCACGTCATACGTTCCGGCCTCCATATTGCCGAAGCTGAATATTCCAGGGTTGCTCGTGAAAGTCACGGTCTGAGTCTGGAGCACCGTGGCGCCCTGCTTCAGCTCTACCGTCACCGGGACGAGCGTAAGGTCTCCGACGTATCCCTGCAGTGTAACTGTGCCGCCAATAGATATCTCCTGGGTTCCGTACCTCAGTACATCTGAGAGCCTGAACTCATCGATCTGGCCCAGCACGTTGTAGTAAGGATGGCCGTCCATCCTCCCACCAAGTGTGGCGGGGCCGTTGACCGCGGTCGGTTCGCCAGTATCCGGATCGGGTCCTCCTTCGCTGAACCCCCAACCAGTGACATCCTGCCGCAGGACTTGCTCGCCGTTCTTCCAGAACTTTACTATGTCACGCCCGCCAGTGTCGGATCTTCTCTGAACAGTTACAGCGGCGTGATTCCAGACACCGATTTCCCAGTCCGTCGAACTGTCGGTGACGTCCTTCCATCCGCCAAAGCCGTACCAGCCCAGATACATGCGCATCTTCCCAGCATCGTACAACATACCCCAGTTGTAGTCGCCGCCGGTATAGTTCACGAAGATGACCCAGTACGTGTTGGGCTCGACCGGGCGAATCCACGCCTCCATCGTAAAGTCGCTCGGCCCCATCCAGAACTTCACATTGTCCGGATAGGGCACTTCAGGGAAACCTACATTCTTGTAGATGAACCCGGTATAGTGAATGCGCAGAGCGTTGCCAAAACCGGCCTTGTCACTCACAACGTGGTGATCGACCTGTCCGGCCAACCCCGTATTGAGCGTTCCATTTACGGGGTTAGGAGCAGAATCAATAACTGTCGTGGACGTCAGGTCTTCGTCAAAATGAAGCAGTAGCCGAGTGTTCGCGTCCGCGTCGAACGGCTGGGTCCAGTCGGTGTAGTTCTGTGCGCACAGCGGCGCGCAAAGCGCTACAAACACAGCAAGAGAAAGCCACACCAATTGTCTTCTCAACATTACATGTCTCCTTCCACGAAATAATCGAATGACTCGACGGTCACTCGTCAGGTTTTGCCCGGAACGCCGCTGCATACCGCCAGGCGCATGCCGGGCCAGATCAGACTACAACTGTACTGGCTGCCACACCTCCCCCCAAGAATGTATCGTGCAGCACTGCACCAATCACCCAAGTCCTGCCAGGCCGGATCCGATTGGCATCACAAGGCCCTACGGGTCCGACCCGCTCTTCTGTGTCGCGTAATACTACTGTTATTATGCAACCGGTACGGCCAATTGTCAAGTGCTTGTCGCCAACTTTTTTCCGTTTTTGACAAAAAACTTCCCTACCCGCACCCCAAGGTGGGCAATCATGCGGCATTTGAGCCTGAAATCGCTTGGATGTCCACTGTCTATTATTCGGTACACTTTGCCTGCGACTGTAGTGCGGGCAACCCGATTCTTTGCGTGTTCTTGCCGTATATACAGAGCCAGTACAGTTGTCATGAGCACGGCCGTTCAGCGTCTCGGGCGCGTCACGACGACCGAGACGCGATTCACCACGACGTCCAGCCGCCGTCCACCTGGAGCGTCTGGCCCGTGATGTAGGATGAGTCTTCAGACGCCAAGAACAGCACAGCTCCGGCAACTTCGGCCTGTCTGCCGATTCTGCCCATAGGAACGGACTGCTCCAGGTTCGCCATAAAATCAGGTGAGTCGACCCGCATCTGCTCGTGCGGAAACGGCCCTGGGGCTATGCAGTTTACCCGGATGTTCCGTGCCGCCCAGTAGACCGCCAGATACCTGGTCATCTGGACAATCCCCGCCTTGGATACGCCGTAGTCGATGGGATTCGGATTCATCGGCGGCGGGTAGTTGCTGAGCCTGGGAGCCACCAAACCGTACATTGAGCTAAATAGGATGATGCTCCCGCCGTCGTGCATCGCATGGGCAGCCTCCCGCGCGAGGAAGAAGGTGCCAGTCAGATTGACGTGCATCGATGAGTCGAACTCATCCCAGGTCAAATCCTCAACTCGCTTATTGAGATGCAGCCAGGTGGAATTGACCATAATATCGAGCTTGCCGAATCTCTCCAGAGTCGCGGCAACCGCGGACCGGCAGGACTTCTCGTCTCCGACATCCAGCGCAATAGAATGCACTTGGCCCGGTGCGTCCAAGTCCTGGGCGAGCTGTGCAGCCCTGGTCTCATTCACATCGGCAATGGCAACCGAGGCGCCGCACTCCACCAGTCTCCTGCACGCCGGAGCGGTCAGATACCCAGCTCCTCCAGCCATCAAAGCTACTTTACCAGACATATTTGTCATTTGTTTACCTCTAGTCAACTGATAACTCGTGTCTCACGGTCTTGCCAGATACTGCTTCGACGGCCTCGATACACCACTTGCCTCTGGGGTCGTTCAGCGCAACTGGGATGTCGTATGCACCTTCGCCGGCTTTCAGATAGACCGCTCTGCTCAAGTATGACCTGAGCCGGTTTTCGGAGTCAAACACCTTTACGTTCACCGTGTGGTTACCCGGATTCTGACCATCGCCGGATCTCACGCGGAGCTTTAGCGTAACGGCGTTTCCCCGCTTGACGCGCGTGTCGCCGCCCATCTGCAATCCATCCACCCTGTAGGGCAGTAGTGCGAGTAACGATGCGTCGCCCGAGGCCATCCTGGTCTGGGCTGTATCGGTGTAACCCAGGTAAGCCTTGTCGCGTACGCTGTACAGGTGCCCTGAGCGCTTCAGAGGCACGCTGACGTCGAAGTCACGGTGATTACGCACAAAGAAATCTCGGATCACCCCGATGTAGTCAATGTCTCCGTCTGTATAGGCGAAAACCTCCGTGTGCGGCACCGGAGCGCGATCGGAAGTAACATTGTAGGGCGGTCTCACGTTCCCATAGAACGAGATGAAACCCCGAATGATGTCTTTGTAGTCGTCCTCCACACCGTTGCGCCGCGCGTTGAAGTACGCGTAAAGATCAGAATTGAGAAACAACGTGCGGCCCTTGCCATACTGATTCACGATGAACACAGGGACACCGAACTCGTTGTGTCCGGTGGCCGTGCCAGTGGTGACCTTGATATCCGGATGGCAGAAAAGGCCTCTTAGTTCTCCGTTCATTGGTCCGAAGTTGTCATCAACACTGATCCGGCAGTCACGTTTCTCGACCCCGTAGGAAGACCTCTCTATGCCAAACACATCGTCAAGCGGGCTCTTGTCGTAGAACTTGCAGTGCTCATCGCGAATACCTGTCCGGTAGTCCGCGATAAGCATGCCGCCATTGCTCACGAAGTCACGGATGTTCGCAATCTCCTGCGAACCCAGCGACTCCACGAACGGCAGAACCATAACCGAGTACTGACCGCCACTGAGTTTGCCTTGTTCGATCTCCTGTCGAGCGATCATCTCCGGCTGGAAACCCAGGTCAGAGAAGAGGGTGAGGAAGTTCTTCGTTGCGGTGGCATAGTGGCCGACTGGCTCGATGTCGCCGAAGAGCTTGAGTTCGTCCGGATCACTGCCGCACATAGGCTTCTTGAACCAGTCGTCGTTGATGAGGCCGAGGTTATTGACGTGCAAACCCATACCGCTGGAAAGAGTACTGGCGTGCCAGTTGTTCTCCGAGTAGTGGATCGCGATCGGGTCTGGGGCCAGGTCGGCGTGTTTCAGAATCGTGCCCGCACCTTCCTGTATCTCATTCGCGGTCTTCAGTATCTGCGCATAGATGGACGACGGCTTGAGGTCGATATCATAGGCGTCACACTCCGGACCGAGGAACGTGGCGGTCCACCACCACACACTGTTGAAGCCGGCGAACGCCATATACCAGGGCGTGTAGGTAAGTCCCCAGGTTGAATCGAGCCCGTTCATCCAGCCGCCGCGCAGGTTATCCTTGCTCGTGAACGACCTCACGCACTGGCCATTGAACATCTTGTTCGGGTACGCCCCCTTGATCTGATACTGAGCATAGACGTTGTTGATGTCCAGTCCACGTGTGTACTTGAACCAGTCGTATCCGTCGTAGCTTGAGTACTGCTCGCAGCCGTCGTAGCCGACCTTTGCGCCAGGATGGATGGTGTGTATGAGATCCCTGAAATCATAGTGGAGGTTCATGAAGCTGTCCGTAAGGAACATGCGATAGTCTACCCACGGCGACGGGTTCTTCTCGTCGGCAAGCAGTTGCTGCTCGTCCTGCACGGTCACCGCGTCAAAGGAAGTGTATGAACTGTCCCACTGTTTGTTCAGGGCAGAAATATCCGTGTAGTGGTTCCGTAGCCAGTCCCTGAAAAGCCCCACGACCTTGGGCGAGGTGGAGAAGCGCCCCTTGGGATCAAATGCGCTCAGGTATATCTCATCACCAAGAGTGTAGCCCGGACTGCCATACTTGGAGAAAGCACGAGCTGCTATCTGCGCGCGTTCTCGCATTCCACCAACCCACTCTTCGCTGAACATTCCATCATCCAGCAGAGTTCCAGCCAACACCGTGGTATAGGGCATGCCTACCAGGCCGGATGCCGCAAAGGCCCTCGCGCTTACTTCGTCGTGCCCGCAGTTGGCAAAGCCGGTGACACCGGAGTTGTATATGACGTCGTGGTACTTCTTGCTTCTGACATCGTCACCAGCGCCGGACCACAACCATATCTGAAAGTCCTTGCTCTCAGCCTTCTCCGGAATCGTAAACTCCACCGTTTTCCTGTCGAGCAACCGAGCACCGGAACGCAGGCTCAGCCTGACATAGTTCAACACGCTGAGCGAGCCTTCCGGAACACGCATCGTGATATTCTGTGGAAGAGACGAATAGTCCCTTGTGAAGTAGCGGCGACCGTGAACGTCGTCTATGTCGACTGTAAGGGACAACCGATTGGCAGCATCGGAATAACCGATGTCCAGATTGAGCTCATCGCCAGTTCTCAGAGTGTCTTTTGTCAGCTTGGCGGATGTGATGGCAGGATTGCTGTCCACCGCGTGCATTACTGATATCCAGTCGACAATTGACCCGTCGCGAGAGAGGTCGAGCTCGATGCAGTAGGGGCCGTTGGGCAGATCCGGAAGCTTGATCTGCACAGATCGTGCGCCTGGCCTGACCTCAGAAATTCCCTGGGCCATCTTGTTACAGTCTACGTCGACTACTCGCCAAGCCGCTGCTCGCGGTGCGTCAGCCTCCGCGAGACTCACAAGACAAGACGTCTCGCTATCCATCCGGGCTTCTTCAATCTCCCCGGCGTCGATGCCTTTGCCGAGTTTGTAGATCAGGCTGGCAACCCGGCGGTACTTGTACTGGTCGTCAAGCAGGGTTTTGCTCAGCGATACCAGGTAGCCAAACCTGCTGTCGCCCTGATAGTTGACTGTGGCAACGCGACCTTTGCCGAAACGGTAGTATCTGTCTTGAAAGCCACGCACTTCCGAGATAGAACCAAATCTGTTCAGATTCAGCTTCAGCTCTTCGAACGCGAGGCCGGTCTTCTTCATGTCCTCGAGAGCTTCATCTCCGAGCCCGATGGCCAGCAGCCTGGCTCCCCCCGACACCTTGTCGATGATGGCCTGTCGGACAACCTCAGGGTACTTGCCCCACGAGGGGTTGGCCCCCAGGACGATCACATCCCAGTTCCTGCTCAGCGCTGCAAGCGCATCACTGGTCATGCGCGGCTCGGGAACCCGCAGTTCGGTCCAATACACGGTGCGTCTCTCGAACTCGTCAGGATAGTAGGAGGCCCCTGTCCTGATTGTCGCGATCAGGCAGTCCATCCGGTCAGCGAGTTCCAGAGAATCGCGATGCGCCGGATACAACGCGATGGACAGTATCTTGACCCTGCCGTGCTTCAGACCGGCGAGCGGCACACCGTCAGGGGATACTATTGTCTGATACCCTTCGGCGTCGCCGTGGACAAGCCCGAGTGCGGGCAGCGCCGATAACGCCAGCGACACTGCCGCTGCTAACAGCAAGCGTATGAACAAGGTATTTCCCTCCGATTATCACTTGACATCCAGGAACGCATAGGAACTCAGCCCGCTGACCGTATCCGTAGCCTGCACTCTCCAGATGCCGGGTTTATCATTGAGCGCGAGTTTTGTCACCATAGATCCACTGTTGCCATCAACTAGTATGTTATGCGCATAGCACCTGACCTCGGTGCCGTCCGGGCCAAAGAACTGTATGTGAGAGTTGGTCCGCGACTTTGACTTGGAGTCCGTGGAAACAGACACTGACAGCTTTAGCTCCTTGCCTCGAGTCGCTGTCTGAGGAAGCTTCAGCGCAACTGATTTGACCCGATAGGGTGTTACTGCGTACAGCTTGGCCTCACATGGTTAGATATTGGCCTTGACCTCGTCGCCAAACCCTATATATCGCTTCTCGCGAACGTCATAGATGTGGCCACTGGTGTCCAGCTTGAGGGTGCAGTCAAGTCCCTGGCCTTTCTGCATGCGTGATTCCTGGGGCACATAGTAACTGGTGCGGAATGACTCTTGGACCAGCGGGTAGTACACGACGTTGTCCGACCCCACAAACTTGCCTATCCGATAGTACGGCGCACTCTTCTCAGGATAGTACGGTGTGGTAATTGTCACGGCCCGCAGGGGGTAGTCCTCGCCCAGTGCCTTTCGGAAGACCTCGCGGTACGCACGCGCCATCGACTCCCTGCCTGCCATCGGATCGTGGTAAGGTCCCGGCAGCGGATCGGGCAGATAGACTTTGTAGTTGCTCAGATATGAGTTGACGAACACTGCGCGCCCGGCTCCGTGTTTCTTTGAGGTGACCAGGGGCAGAGCATCCGTAAATGTGCTGATCACTTCCGCCTGAACTGGCTCGTCATAGCAGGTCACGTAGTTGACCTTCTCCAGCAGATAGGGCCAGTCAAAGCCTATGGCTCCGGCGTATCTGGTACCCTCAATGCCAAACCTGAACTTGCTGTCCCGCTCCTGAAGGGACTCGAGTGTAGCGCCGTGAATATCCGCGAACAGCTTGTCCATATAAAGGCGGTACTCCAGCCACGGCGCAAAGGTGTAGATCTCGTCGCCGTCTCCGGCTCTCAGATCGTCCTTGCTTATCTCGCCGGCAACGCCTCCGCCGCCCACCTCCACGTCGGAGCGTGCCAATGTCTCACTTATGTTGCCCAGCTCAGCCGGTTGGGTTTCACCGAATGACTTGTAGGACGTTCCCCAGCTCCTGTTGAACCGCGAGAGGTCGCCCGCATACGACTGCTCCATCCACTTTCGGAAGGCCTCGATGTTCTTTGGCGCGTATGACATCCAGCTCTGCTGCTCGTCGCCGGACAGGTATGTATCTACCCCCCACTTCTTGGCCACGTCCGCGTTCCGGTTCACGTGCCACACGTATTGGGAAACGAACGCGTCGTCTCCAAGCACCATCCGGCTTTCATCGGCCGGCCTCCAGAGTCGATTATCCTCGGCTCTCGCAAGGTATGAGAGAACTCCAGCGGAGTACTGGAAGATCGGCCTGATACCGTGCACGGCCAACGTGCCAAAGAAGTCATCCAAGACCCCATCCCACTCCTCGTCAGACAGCTTCTGGGACGCATAGTAGTTTGCGTACGCCGTACTCCCCACAACGCCCACATCTCTCTGAGTCTTGAGCGCGTGCAGTGCCCAGGGCCTGTTGAACTGGAATGGCGCTTCGCCCCACACGTCGAAGACGAACTCCTCAACTTTGTGGTCGAAATCGTCCAGTCCGCAGGCCACCGGTTTCTTGACCACGTCGACGATCTTCCCGGCGTTCTTGAGAGTCACCGACAAGAAGACCCCACTGCTCTTCGCATCTGAAGTGTCCATATTGAATCGCGCTTTGCCGCCGTCGACACGCCTGGAGTCGGACCAGATAAGACGATCGTAACCGTCGTGGACTTCAGCCTGCAAGGTGTCTCCGGCGGAGGCCGAGTCGAGAACCACATCAAACGTTCCTCCGGCCTTGGGGTAGCCTGACTTTGCTGTCTGAACTTCCTTGATTCCCGGCCGTGTGCCTTCGACTGGGACGACACAGAAGTCCAACGTCCTGCCATACATGTCCTTGAGCCATAGATTTGCGAGGTTTTCGCCCTTCCTGACAACCGAAAACGCCTCCGCCAGCGGCACGCGGACTGCGCCTGCTCCGTCCGTATTCACGGCGAAAGCCGCGCTTGAGCAGAGCTCATAGTTCTTATCTCTGAGTTCGCTCACCAGCGTCATGCTGAACTCGATTCAGCACCCAGACGTTCCCTTCTCTACCGCTACCTCCAGCACACCATTCTCGGCCTTCGCTGAGACTATCCGGACCGCGGGCTTCCGGGCTGAAACGCTGTATATAAGGTCGATTAGAAAAGCGTAGAAGTTCTCGCTCGGAGTCGGCATGGTCTTGTAGAATCCAAACTCCGGCAAGAACGCGCTTCCCATAAAGTTGAGTTTCTCTCGATAGAGAAAGTTTTCGTATCTGAGGAGAGCCACACTGCCGCTGCCGTGGTTTCCCAGAGAGAGCATGTCTTCGGGAAGCGGCTTCATCAGTTGGACCTTGTCCAATGCAAACCGAGAAATGACCCGGGACTGCAGCTCGGGTGTAGAGCTCAGGCTGGAAAGCACGGCGTCCATATCCCCAAGCATACATTCTTTCAGCGGGTTAGAGTATATGAGGCCAGTTCCGGACTTCACCTTGGCGAGAATGGCTGTCCGTACACTCTGGGGCAGATCTGACCATTTCACGCTGGCGCCGAGCATTAGTACGTCCCAGTCGTGAGACAGCAAGTTCAGCGCCTTCTGCTCTTCGACTATCGTCATCGCGGGCACTTCGGGTTGGTCGCCAGTGGAGTTCCAAATTATGGGAACCCAGTCCCACTTGAGGTCCATGCGCTGGTTGAGTTCGGCGATGTCCCTGAACTGACCCATGTGCGTGAAGAACAAGGCTCTGACAGTGCCGACGGCCGAAGGCGCCGACCAGACGACGTGAGGGGTGACCACTTCCGTGTTCATCTGCAGCCAGGCGCTGAGGGAGGCATCTCGCATCCAAAGCTCCTCCAGACTCATTGTAGCCTGAGGACGAACCAGCTCACGGCTGCCGCTGCCCCGGGTCACCTCGATCTCATTGATCTTACAGCCCCAGTAGTTGCGCACGAATACAGCGACGTAGCGCCCATAGCCGGTCAGTCCACTGAAATCGACGAACGGCGAGACGGCGTCCGCAAGGCTGGCTTGATCATAGTTGGCGAATGGCTTGCGCTCGGCGAGGAACTGCAGCTTGTCCAGCGTCTCTCCTGCGTAGACGGCGAAATGCGGTTTGAGATTCACCCAGGCACTGGTGTAGTTGTTGGTGGTGCCCGAGTAGATTCTCACGTGATCTATGAACTCCGGCTTCTCCAGATCGATGAGCACATATGTATGATCACTCCAGTTGTCGCCCCAGTCGGCGAAAGTCTCCACATCACCGTCGGTAATCCGGGAGAAGAACGCCGCCGTGGTGTTCACGACGGGCAGAGTGACCACCTTCTTGCCCAGTGCCACGTTAGTCCGGTCGTCGGCCCCGAACGCGGCAGATATCATCGAGACCGTCAATACCAAGAGCAAGAAACAAACCCAAGCCAAACGACGCATTTGCTGTCTCCTTTATAGAGGACCGTTGCTTTGGGATTTCGGCCTCATCCGGCCAGACTCACCTGGCCCGCGACGAGGCGCGACGCATCCAACGCACGAACAACGCAAACTAAGCTCCAAACTCGAGATGCCCCATATCGTCCGGGAACGGCAGGCTCCAGAGTATGTAGAACCAGATGTTGGTTTCCTCCTTCGCTCGAATGCCTCTGAGAGGATTGATGCCCCACCGGTCTCCGGGGCTCGGCGCTCGAACACCCAGCGAATCGAAAGGAGTAGTTATTGTGCCGACCCATTTGTCTGATTCCGCCGTCACCGAGGACTTCCAGTCTTCGTTCCACTCCTCGTCCGAGTAGGCGTGCTGGGACCTCTCGTTCGCCGGAGACACTCCCAGGTGAATGTAGTCCTGGTGTGAGTGCTGCGGGTCAATGAAGATGTTGAACGAGTTTACGTAGTAGTAGAATGTGCGCGAGCCCAGCACATCGAGATAGTACTGTTTCTCGGGTTGCTCCACCTGCGGTGCAAGCGCAGCCGGCATGTTGGAATCGTGACACGTGAATCTGAACACCAACTCCCTGTCCGTATACGCTATCTTCACGGACGTCATTTCCGAGGGTATCTGCTCCGCCTTCACACCGCTGTTGAAAAGGAAGTCGGCATAGTCGGGCACACAGGACCAGTCTATATCCAACGTCGAACCGGTGGAAACCCTTGCCGCCTTCAGAACCCTCTTGTACTTGGGTTCGCCGAGGTTCATCGATCTGATGGTCATCATCAATTTGGAGCGCAGCACAGCGTCAGACTCATAGAGCATCATGTCGTCAACGCCCTCGGCCTCCGCACGCTCAACGTAGTCATCAACCAGATCGGGGTAGTTGCCATCATAGCAGCATATGCCGGGGACAACCTTGGTCTTGGCGGTGTCCACCTGTGACCTGAGGCAGTGGTACATGTCCACTCCTTCCTGAGGCCTTATGCTGTACTTTATGGACATGGAGGTTGCCATCTGGATGTGGCCTTCTGCGCTTAGTTCGGGCACGTCAAGGCAGAGCCACTTCTTGTTATCAACAGGCCAGAGCATCAAGGACAGCTCTTTGCCGGGAGACGTGCTGTGCAACTTTCGGCTGATTTCTCTAACAAAGCTGGTCTGGATATCGGTCTTGAATGCAAGCCATGTTGGGTCGTCCGCTGGCAGGTCAATCGGGTCGACTCCGTGTTTCCCTTTGAAGTGTGCTCTGATCTCCGGGTTATACCCCATACGGTGGACGCCATTGCCATCAGCCGACGGGCAAGCGTTATGGCGTACGAAATCCAGCATCAGACCTTCGGCTCCGTAGGCGAGCAGCTCGTCCACAACCGCCAGTTTGTGCTGTCTTACTTCGTCGTAGAAGAAATCAAGCGTGCCGCTGTAGCTCCTGCCCTCACGATCCATCTGCCAGAACTGCGGACGCTCCCTGGCAAACTGCCCGAGGAACGCGCCACCGTGGTCATCCTCGTACATACTGTACCAGATGTAGAGCTTAATTCCGAACTCTTCAGCGGCCTTCACAGCATCAAGGATAGGATCATACTCGTGGAAGTCCATCACCCGAAGATACTCTACACTCATCGTAGGCTGAGGATAGAGCTGCATCTTCTTCCACTCGTCATAGCCGTACCTGTCCTGCACTTGAGCCACCTTGCTCGGATAGCAGGCGAGTCCTCCATTGAAAGCACGAATGTATACTTCCGTGATACCGGCGACTTTCATCTGGTCAAGGATCGAGTAGAGGCCTGGTTTGCCCCAGGCTCCGCCTAAGGCAGTCCAGTCACAAAACGTACATAGGGCTCTGATATTCACTTAGCAAACCTCCCTGGTCGCTGAGAATTGGAGAATTGGGATTTCGTCCGCATGCCGGGTGCACGGATGCAGTAATGGCTTTCGGGAATGTCATCTGTCAAATGGCGCGCACGTCTGCTAATACTACAGCCGATCAGGATTGAACACGCTGTTGGCCCACTTCGCACAAGTGCTGCTAAGGGTAGTCCACTTCATCCACTTGGCGTGACCATCGGCGTATACCAGCGTGGTCCCGCCAGCGTGCCTGGACCACCAGTTGCCGGACTTCGCCTTGTCACTGGGATCGGAACCATAGGCGTAGTACTCGCCCATCGTGTAGCCAGCTATCGGCGATGCGACGTCGCAATCGAATGCTCCGTAGGGTCTTAGCGCAATATACCAACCGATATTCCATCCGTAGTCCTGAACGATTACAACGTCTGATGGCCTCTTGATCACGTTCAGGCTCTTGCCGAACAGCAGATTGCCGTTCGCTACATAAGAGAGCCCTTTCTCATCGGTCACCAGAGAGGTCTTTATTGAGCTGGGGCAGATAAACACGCCAAAGCTCTTCAGGTAGGGCAGAATACCTCTTCCCCAGTTGAAATACTGCGCGTAAGCGGGGGAAGTGTCATACCACGCTCCCCACGCGTCGTCCAGGATTCACTGTATTGCGTGGGCAGGATGTCGTCATTGTCCTGCGTGTACATGTCAATTGCGAGGCCGATCTGCTTGCAGTTGCTTAGGCAAGTAGACTGCCTGGCCTTGTCACGCGCTTGCGCAAAGACTGGAAACAGGATTGCGGCAAGTATCGCGATGATTGCTATGACAACAAGAAGTTCTATAAGTGTAAATCCGGTCTTCCTCATGTTGCTCTCCTCCTATCGCATCCGTATCGTGCGGTCTTGGTTTTCGCTGTGAACAGAGTCCAGGCACGACGCCGCTAACTGCCGTAGGGCAGTGCGAGCAGGTCATGCACGCTGTTGATCGTGATTTCGTCAGCATCGCCCATCGGATAGCCGCAGGAGCCTCTGATGAGTATCGTGGGCGTGATGAGCACTTTTCTGGGATTCACATCTTTACCGTCTAATATGTCTTTGAGCATCACAACAGCCCTGCGCGCCATATCAGCAATCGGACTCAAGATCACGGTCACATCCCGACGCAAATAATAACCTGACAAGGAATGCGTATATCCCACCATACCTATGTCCCGTCCAAGCTCCAATCCGGCTTCCGACAAGTACGTAACGGCCGATGCCGTCATCTCTGCACCGCGAGTGATTATCGCGTCAGGCCTCGAGTCAGAAACAGCCTGCTTGGCGAGAAGATAGCCTGCATCCATTTCCGGGAGATTGTCCGTACAGAACGACTCCGGCTGCATCCCGTAACCGGCCGACAGGGTGTGGAACTGCGACCTGAGGCTCTCGTCCTCCTCAGCACACAGCAAAGCCACCTTCTGGTGTCCCAGTCTAGACAGGTGCATCAAAGCAGTGTTGATGGCATACAGTTTGTCCACAACAATGCTGTGTATGTCCGGATCCGGCAGATCAACGGTGACCCACACAAACGGAATACCTTCTTCCCTCAGCAGCATAATGTCGTTGATGGGCATTCTGGAAGCGATGATGAGTCCATCGATGTGCTTCATACGGATGTTCTTCCAGAACAGAGGGTTATCTTCCATGCTTGTGCTGTTGAGGGGAGTGCTGAAGACCTGGATATTGAGTGCCTGATTCACGCACTCGTCTGATACACCCCGCATTATCTCGGACAACTGCATGCTGGATGTACCGTGTATATCCAGGAACGTCACACCGACTGTGGGCGTCGGAGCGGAATAGAGCGAGAACAGCTTCTCCCTGTCTTTGACAAACAGCCCCTTGCCGGGACGGCTTCCAACAACGCCCTCCGCCTTCAGCACGTCGATCGCCTTTATGGCAGTAACCGTGCTCACGTCAAAGTCCTTTGTTATGTCTCGATAGGAAGGAAGCCTGTCGTCGCCCAACGGGTCAGACATCAGGTTCTGGACGAGAGCGTTTTTTACTTGGACGTAAAGCGGTTCTTCGGTATGCATTAGATATTACCCCTGCAAATCGGGCCTACACAAGCAAAGACAGAGATGCTCCCGCACCATGGCGAGAGCATCGACGAACATATACCTACTTCGATCTGCGGCGAAGCGCAGAACCGATTGCGGCACAGCAACCCATCGCGAGCACCGCTAGTGATGCGGGCTCAGGAACAGGAGCAGCTCCATAACGGATCGAGTCCGAGATTCTAAGCTCATCCATCTGGCCAAGGAAGTTGTACCACGGATGGCCATCAATCCACCTGACAGCCACTCCTGCCGGCCCGCCTATCGGATTCGGCAGGCCGAGAAGTGTACTGTCCTGCTCGAAGACCATGACGCCATTCTTCCAGAACTTCACGACATCAACTCCACCGGTATCCGATCTTCTCTCGTGAGTCACAGCAGCGTGCACCCAGGGAGCATTCGGTCCGGCCTCCCAGTCCGTCACGTCATCCTGGACGACTTGCCACGCACCGGCGCTGTACCAGCCAAGGCCCATGCGCATCTTGCCAGCGACATTGGTGAATGTCCACTGGTAGTCGCCTCCAGTGTAGTTCTGGACGATATTCCAGTAGCTGTTCGCCTCATACGGCTTGAGCCAGCACTCGATGGTCAAATCTTTGTCGCCAATCGCCAACTTGTCATCCGCGGGCAGGTCGATCTTCTTGTACGCGCCGTCGTATACGATCTTCAGCGCATTGCCAAACCCGGCTTGGTCACTCGCGACATAATGGTTTGCCTGGCCGGCCAGACCGGCGTTCAGAGTGCCATTGATGTTGTTCCCGCTGGAGTCGTTTGCGGTAACAGCATCCAGACCGTCGTCGAAGCGCAGAAGCAGCAAAGTGTTGGCATCTGCATCGAACGGCTCGTCCAGTCAGTGTAGTTCGCCGCAAAAGCCGCTGTAAGGGCAAACAAAGAAACGACTACCACACACAAAACTGTTCTGAAGTACTTCATCTCGATTTCCTCTTTCTCATACGCTAGTTCCAGATATGGCTTAACCACTAAGCCACTGCATCGGACAGATCAATGCCTCATCCGACATCCATCACATATCGAAGCAGCAGCCGACCCGTACCGGTCAGTTGTGCCCAGCGCAATCGGTCGGCGACACGAATGACATCGCACTCTCAGCCGTCCTCCTCACACGGCCTCCGCCAACATCTTATCTTCTCCAATGCCGGCCCGGCGCTCTGCTGTCACCTGTCGCACAAGCGATCTGCACACCCATTACTACTGTTACTATACACCCAGTACACCCGTATGTCAAGGGCTTTTGTCAAGTTTTCTTGCTTTTTTCTCGGCTTGCTGTATCGGGCGAGCTATGCGTTAGTGGTTGTCGATCTCGCCAACAAACCCGTAGAGGTGGGACTGCGTTGCTCGGACACGTACGAACTGCCCAGCAGTAGCTACGGAGCCTGGAAAGTTCGCAGTCTTGTTCTGACGCGTAAGACCGGTCAGACGGCCATCGTGTTTGGGGCTGATTCCCTCAACCAGAACCTCATAAGTGCGGCCGACCTGAGAGGCGTTGATCAGGCTGGTGATCTCGTTTTGTAGCTCGATGAGTCTGTTGAGGCGCGCCATCTTGACGCGCTCCGTCAGATGCCCGTCCATCGCGGCGGCGGCGGTACGGGGAATGGGGTTGAACGAGAACATGAAAGCCGAGTCGAATCTGACATCCTCGACAAGCCTCAATGTGTTCTCGAACTGCTCCTGGGTCTCTCCGGGAAACCCCACAAGCAGATCAGTAGTAATCGCGATATCCGGCATAGCGGAGCGCAGAGCGGCGACCCTCTCGCGGAACACTGCGGAGGTGTACTTCCTGTTCATACGCGCCAACACCTCATCGTCTCCCGACTGCACCGCAAGGTGAATGTGCTCGCACACCTTTGGCAGCTCAGCCATCGCTTCTATGAGTCGATCTGACAAGTCCTTTGGATGGCTGGTAGTGAATCTGATGCGTTCGATCCCGGCAACCTCGCTTACCTTGCGCAGTAGATCAGCGAAATCGGTGCTTATCCCCAAGGTCGCTCCGTAGGAGTTCACGTTCTGGCCGAGCAAGGTTATCTCCTTCCGGCCCAATGCCGCAAGTTGAGTTGCCTCCTCCACGATTTCGTCCAGCGGCCGGCTGCGCTCCCGCCCGCGCACATAGGGCACGACGCAATACGCGCAGTAGTTGTCACATCCGTACATTGCGGGAAGAAAGCTCTTGAGCGCAGTCCCCTGACGGTCTACTCTCTGTGGCAGGGACCGTGCGGCGTCGCCGGGTTGCTCCGGCATATCCAGAGCGGCCGCAAATGAACGCCGCTCTTCAATGCGGCGAATGATGTCCGGAATCTGGTGAATGGCCGCGGTTCCCACCACGAAGTCCAGGTACGGCCGGCCCTTACGGAGCGCGCTGCCTTCGCGCTGGGCCATGCACCCGCACACACCGATTATCATCCATGGACGCTGCTCTTTGAGTATTCTCAGTTCACCCAGCTTGCTCTTCGCCTTCTGCTCCGGCTTTGCCCGCACGCTACAGGTCACCAGTACAGCTATGTCAGCCTCATTTGCTTCTTGGGTCGGGGCAAGACCCATCTGCATAAGAAGACTCGAGATCTGCTCTGAGTCGTCCTCGTTCATCTGGCAGCCCCAAGTGTAAATGATAAATCGGTTCACGGTTACGCGCACTCTCATTCCTATGAATGAAGACAGTATATCACGTTATCTGCCAAGAGCACACTTCGGCAAAGCTGGCATCAACCCAAACGGTTGACTCTCGAGCATACCGATTGGTAAAGTGCATTTTATTTGCGTAGCATCGTCTGAAATAACCCGATATTGGGTATGTACATGATGGAAGCATCCTACGAAAGGAGGCTACGACGATGACTGGGCATTGCGGAAAATGTGGCAAAGAGCTATCCCAGGTCGTAGATAACTCCGGGAACACTGGGAATTACGGGTCTGGCGACCTGCAGGATATGAACACTTGTGCGTTTCTGGTATGCGAGGACTGCGTCGAAACCCACAGCGACATGTGTGAGAGCGTAGACGTCTGCACTGTCGAATACGGAGACTGCGACTGCAGCGATTGCTAGTCGATATCTGAGAAAACAGTGCCCAAGGGCGAGCATTGCTGCTCGTTCCTTGGGCACTTAGCAACTGACATTCAGGGCTCAATGACTATCAGCCAGCCCTTGGCCGGGTCTACCGAGACGGTGCCCGCCGGGTCGAAATTGGCGGCATCCTGAAAGCCTGCAATGGCGGGAGCGTGCATCCGGACTGCCTTGCGGTCCAGACCGAGAGCTTCCCAGTCTATTCTCATCTTGAGGTCTACCCTCTCGGTAGCCCAGCTTGCGAGCGATACCAGAGTTCTGTCGGGCCGTTTGTAAACAGTCGCCAGAACATCTTCTCGGCCCGTCTTCACTGGGCAGTCCTTGTCCCAGTATCCGATCCAATCAGCGTCTTTGACCCCGAACTCATCCCAGAACTTCCACATGGCAGGGGCCGACTGGTGCTGCCGACCGGTCATACCGTAGAGCATTCCTCGATAGGCATTGCCCCCGTTCTCGTAGTTGAGCATCTCACTTGTGAGACCAAACGGAATCCCCGATATCTCCACCAGCCAGTAGTCCGGCAGGCTGTTGTAGTCGTACCCCTCACCGATCCACAGGTTTGAGAAGTAGGGCATGTGCTCCATATACTGATTGGCCGGACTCACTTTGAAGTCGAGATAGTCGTAGTTATTGCCGGAATGGAAGTTGATCCGGTAGTTCGGATTCTCGCGAGCCATAACCCTGGCCACGCGCTTCATGATCTCGCGGTCATAGCCTATACCATCCAGGTACAGACCGTCCACCCCGGTATGCGACATCAACCAGCCCATGCCTTCAACATAGTAGTTGTGCCAGCGTGAAAGCCCCTGGGTGCCGATCGACGCGTCTGTGACTCCGCCGCCCAGCGGCTGCCGCCAGGCCGGTACGTAACCGGACACCAGGTGCTCGATCAACCACGGATAGCCACCGCCAGGCTTGTTGAGAAACGCCGCCTTGTCGGTGTAGCTGAGTACGTCGTTCGTTGTGAAGACCTCATCTCCCAGGCTTCTGAGAGGCCACATCTCCGCAACATAGTTGCTGAGTTCGCGAACGGTGTAGTAGATGTTTACCCCGGCGCCTTTTACTTTGGCTTCGTCCACCAGAGATTTGAGCGAATCCACGGTCAGAAACGGGTAGTTGATGTAGGGATTCTGGGGACTGGAATGATGAACGTGGACTATGTTTCCGCCGTTGTCCAGCGAGCCATAGCGCCAGTTCCAGTGGTTGGAGTCGATGCGCCTGAATGGAGTGATCAACATTCGGAAGCGAAGCTCAAAAGTCTCCCCTGCAGCCAGTTCCCTCGGGCCTGTATAGGCCCTGACGACCACCGCATCCCCGTCTTCCACGATGTCGCACCCGCCATTGCCACCGTTGTTCCACGACTCGGGAACGTATTCGAGGCTAAAGAGCTCCCATACATCCCGCTCTCCGCAGAGCTTCACCTGCAGGCCGGCGTCCACGCCACCAAGCCAGACCATCTGGTCAGCACGCTGGCCCCACTTCCATCTCCATTCCGGCGGACGTTTCGCGCCACGGAAAGCCATGCCCATCATGTACTCGGCAACGTCTTTGCGAATCGGCACTTCCAGACACATACCCTTGAAGCTGGCTGGCTTCTTTGTCTTGATCATCAGCCTGAACGTAACGCACCCATCAAACTCGACCCTAGCGACGCACCCCGCGGCAAGCCCTCCCCCGACGGCCTCGGCCCCCATATCAACAGCACTCTTGCCCTCGCGAATGGCTGAAGCCCGACTGCCTCCCCAGCCTATCACTCCCCGGTCCGTCTCCAGGTTCAGGCGAACCGGTTCGCTGAGTATCTCAATTCCTCTGCTCTTGATGCTCTCCGGCATGCACAGGCGGCCAAACCGCACCTCCCGATCGAGAAGTCTAACCGTGTTGTTCTTAACCACCAGCGGGGTGTAAGGCCCAACAAGCTCGTCATCTATCCCCAGGCCGGAGTTGAGCCACTTGAGCCGGGACATCCGCCACAGATCATCGACTCCGCCGTCTTCAATTACCGGTCCGGCGACAGTGAGGCTGATCTTCACCGACGATGTGGTGGACCCGTGCGGAGCGATCCACGCCGTGCCCTCGTAGGTGCCTGCAGCATCTCTAGGAATCTCCACCAGCACCCAAAGCGCGCGCACCATGCCCTGGCCCACTGAGAACTTCGGTCGGATCGGTCTGCCCAGCCAGTCGTTTCCGGCGGTGTTTATGCAGGTTATCGCGGCGGTCGATATCGTCTTACCGTCGCCTGACTTCAGATCGGAGAATGCAACCTCGACATCCTCGATCTGTGATCTACACGCGAAAACCCCTATCTGAAACGCATAGTATTCGCCCGGTTGCGCCTGACCCACAAACTCGTCGCCGGGTCCGCTTCGAATCCACTTGAGAGGCACATCATCGGGCATCCGGATCGCATTCCCGCGGTCTTCGGGGAACAGCAGGTAGGACCTGCCTGGTTTGGAGTTGACCATCCCGGCGACTTCGTCATCGGTCGCGACAACTTCCATTGGGTCGAACCTGTGGAACTCGCCTCGAGCCTGAATCTGAACCAACTCTGCCTGCGGCAGCGACAGCCACTTGCGCTGCGTGAGCGACTCTTTTGCCAGTCCATTGGCGGCAACCCACGCGGCATCCGCAGTGTCCTCCGGTTTGAAGTAGGTTCCTGGATCGTCGAAGTTCTGTTTGCCCGCGACGTACGGCATGTAGTAGACGTAGTAGTCACCCGGCACGGTCTGAGGCTGGAAAGCGATCTCTCCTACATAACGGTCTATCGCAAGATCGACCTTGTTGGCTATGGGCTTGCCTGTAGCAGCATCCGCGACGATGATGCGCTTGGCCTGGGGATCGCGGTCTCTCCTGCGCCACTCGATCCGGGCCCGGACCGCATCCGCGGGCTCGTTGACGCGGAGAACCGCCCGGTGGTTACCGTGACCGTCTTCCTGCCAGTCCTCCACTCCGTAGCTCACGTCCTGCGCCATCGCACCAACCTCCGCCAAAGTCAGAATGCCGAGCGTCAAGAGAAGACGAACCAACACACCCATAGTGATACCTCAATACTGTCCGAAATCAGGCATCAGCCCAGCAGCACTGACTCCCGAAGTTCCGTGATCCATTCCTCATTCTTCGGGAAGTCGTTGTAGTCGCGGATCGCGGCAAGCCTTGGATCATCCGGGTCTATGCCTGCGGTCTGCAGAATGGCATAGTCCTGAAGCGATTCGGCCCACACCTCCCAGCGTATGCTCGGCAGAGGTCCGTTCTCGCCAGGGTAGACCACATACGGATCGCCATGCGCCAAGCCGGGCCAGGCATCGCCGCAATCCTGGGTAAATGGATCTGTCATCTGCTGTGTCTGAAACTTATGCCAGTAGTTGTAACCCCAGTGCAGGAACCCTTGCGCCTTCAACCTGTAGAAGATCCACCCGGCCATTCTGATCTTGGCAAGCGGTGTGTCGATCAGCCTGTTGAGGTACGGGCCTCGAGGCCCGCAGCAGAAATAAACCCAGCTCTCGATTCCAGCGTCCAGATACTCTCTGGCGGAGCTGGTGACTGGGATGGGGATGTCCGTCAGGCCCTCTTTGCCATATCGGATATCACTCATCGCGTCAGCAACCCTCATCCACGGCGCAAGCTCCTTGAGCAGTGAGCGGGCTGCGCGGTAGTTTGCCAGGTGATCGTCGCCGTGCGGTTCGTCTGATACGTGAAAGAGCGATTTGCCCAGCAGGTCTTCGGCCACAAGGAACTTGTGAAACTCCGGCAGGAACTGGGCCAGGAAGTTTCGATAGATATCGGAAGTGGCACCTGTCTCGAACGGCCACAGCAGCGAGTCGGGGTCCGAGTTGGACCGGTATATCCGAAGCGCCTTCTCGACTCCCCACTGCCAGAAGAAATGCGTCCACTCAAACATCTGAGCGCCGCAGCTTGTCGCGAGATCGGTCCACCGCTTGACCAGTGTGAAGTCAAACTCATACTTTCCCTGTGAAACCTCGCGCACGCCAATGAGCTGGTGCGGACGCTTGACTCCGTCGGTGGGAGGTGTAAAGATGGGCACGTACTGGCAGTCGCCGCCATGCTCGACCAAGTCTCGCATGTATGGCTCGACTATCGTCCAGAAGCGCTCCTCGTATGGGTCCACTCTGTACCAGTCGCAGATGGCGTCGGCGTAGAACCAGTGCGTAACCGGGAAACCTCTGCGCGGCTGAAGCACGAGCTGGGCAGCCCTAACAGTGGCCTGCATCTCCGGAAGAAAGTCATCACCCGCCTTGAACTTGACGGTTATCGCCTGCTCACCCACCGGGCAGTCGCCGGGCACGAACACTTCCACCCAAAAGGAGTGGCTTTCGTATGGGCCAATCTGAACCTGGCAATCCGAAAAAAGAGGATCAGGGGCCGGGCCTGGGATTCGGCCTATGCCGTCGAGTTCTTCAGCTTCAGTCTCAGTATTCAGGTGCTTGACGAATACATACCCAACGCGTCTGGCGCGAACGCTGACGTCTTCCGAACACTCGACTTCCACGGAGACGTCGACAGCCGCCGTAGTTTCGTTGCGCACGCAGGCCTGGAACGAGACCTTGCCTCCACGGGCAGAGACTAGACTGATCCGTTGAACATCCTCGGACGCGGTTGCGGGAAAAACGCGGCTCAGCGAAGACTGGAGCCAGCACGAAGGACCATTCATTATTTATCCTCACAAACAAGCTTATTGCAGGAGTCGTAATCAAGGGGTGCGGTCAAGACATCTTGTAGACCGTTTGGCACAAACCCAACCAGCGTCTAGTGTAACGATTTGATGGGATGATAGTCAAGAAACCGCGTTGCATCACGAGAGATCGCACCGTAATCGATTCGTTGCATCATTTGAGATC
>CAYSLA010000006.1:0-15322 GCA_964431685.1 uncultured bacterium
GAAAAAGCTGTATGCCATGGTGGACTATATTCACGCCAATCCAGTACGCAGGAAGTTGGTGACGCATCCGGCAGATTGGGCATTCTCCAGTAGCCAGTTCTATGAGCGAGGAGAGCAATTCGGGCTTACAGTGGAGCCCTTGATCTCATAACCAGACGTAGGTTAGTTTCGGGAACAAGCTTCCCGAAACACCAAAGTACTCGTCAAACTCCATGTCCCATCTACAGGCTCTTGCGGAGCAGATGCCACGCACACCCTCGGGAGAAAACCGTGTTGCGGCGACGGCCTCGCGGAACTGCTCCGGAGTCTCGAGCATCGGTACAACCACTCCCTTTACACCGGTATCGAGGGTGCGCTTGATTATTCCCCTGTCGGGTGAAGCGACGCGCGCAAGCGGCACTGTGCCGGTCCCTGCGCAGTCGATGCCCTGGCAGATATGCAGAAGGTCGTTGAACGATATGGTCGAGTGTTCACAATCAACGACGATCCAGTCGTAACCGACGCTGGCCATCAGCTCGGCAAGCGAACTGTTGTTTAGCGTCAACCAACCGCCTATCGTGGGAGTCCCAGACTTGAGTTTCTCCCTTAGAATGTTCGATTTCATGCTGTCTTCCTTTCAGTTGCGCATCTGCCCATTTGCCTGTTGGGTGTCCGCTCGAATCGACAAGTACATTATAGCGTTTGTCTAAACGTTATGGGATGCTAACATGCAGGAAACTCTGTCCAATTGTATGCAAAGCTTGTCCTGAGAACAGCCAAAGGGTATGTTTCTGGCCGTGGGCCGCTCCCTTAAGCGGATTGTTGGCCTCCGCGGGACCGAGACTGGCGTGGGCCAGCACCTCAAACAAGCAAACCGGGCCGACTGTCAGCAGCAGTCGACCCGGCTCACAAAGGAGACATCCGATGAGAAGATGTCTTCACCTGCATTCTACCACATGTAGGCCTGCAGGCTCCAGTACTATTTTGACAGTTTTCAACCAGTCTTCGTTCCGTTCCCAGGCCAACAATCGAATCCTTTATCAGATACCCATCAACTAATTTGTTACTTTTCGTGAGACAGCTTGTCTGTATACATGGTGCTGCCAAAAGATGTGTGGTGCGGCCGACGTGGGTCTGAGGGCACGTAGTGCGTTCTCTGATCGGCGTGGGCCGGCAATCACAGAACTTGTTCTGAGGTATGTGCCTTATGCCTTCCGAGTGATAGCCTGATGCGGCGCGAGCAGGATTTGCGGCGGGTGAACCCAATGTATGCTCCCCAGCCACGGAGGGGCGCTTGCCGTTGATGAACGCAGGTTGCCGTAGAGGGCATCGCGAACGAATCTGGGGTGGAGCCGGCAGCTCCAAACGCAAGCACGGACCAAGTTGCTCCGCCCCGCTTCTTTTCCACACATCCTGAGCCGGCCGACGTGCCAGTGCTTGACGTCGCCTATTCGGCCGCAATTCCCAGAGTGCCTGACTAGCCCGCTGGTCTGCCTCGTATGAGATAGTAGATGAAGGCGGCAACGAACACGAGCAGCGCCAGGCGGAGCACAAGGACTATGATAGCCCCAAGCGCACCCAGGACCAACCATACAACGTGCCATGCAACCACCGCAAGTACTATCAGCGCTACAATCGTCAAAACGTTTTGAAACGGGCTTGGGCTATCCATCACTCTTCACCTTGCGTTGCGGAAGACGCGTTTGCCGATGAGCCGGGCGTTCTCCGCGAATGCCTCCCGTATGAGGCCATCGATAAAAGTCTAGCACGGCTGGCAGTCCGCTGACAAACGCCACCGACGAACTAAAAGAGTTCGAAAATATCGGCTGGCTGCGGTCTGGGGTCTTGACAACCCGGGCGAAGTGGGGCATAATACTTGTGCATCGAACAAGTTCGCCCAACGGAGACAATGGCATGCGCAAAGCTTCCAGGAGCAGAGTCTCGATGAACGACGTTGCGCTTAGCGCCGGCGTAAGCAAGACAACGGTCTCATACGTCCTTAACGGCAACCCGGGAGTAACCGCCCAGACCCGGGCCAGGGTGCTGAGGGCCTGCGAAGAACTGGGCTACCGAATCAATCCGAGCGTCCAGGATCTGATTAGGGAGACCATCAGCGGATCCACCAGGAGTCTTGCGTTCGTGTTGGTGGAAAAGGACTTCGCCGATCCGGCATATTCAAGGCTCATTGACGGAATGGCGAGAGGCACGGAAGCCAACAACTACCACCTGCTATTCGCCAAACTCAGCGGGGTTGAGGAGTCGATCTATGATTTGCCGCCCGTTCTTCGTGACCGCAGAGTGGACGGGGTCCTGGTATCGGGCGAAGTGACTCCTCTGGTGATCTCCACCCTGCGCGAGCTCGAGATGCCCTGCGTGATAATCGGCAACTACGGCGACAGCATCACCAGGGGTTTGGCGGCGGTCGAGATCGCCGTGAGCAGCGCGGTTGACGTGTTGATCAGACAGTTGCGGGAAGCCGGCCGATCGCGCATAGCATTCTTCCACGAGACTCTCGTTCACCACTCAGACAGA
This sequence comes from uncultured bacterium, assembly GCA_964431685.1. Classification (GTDB taxonomy): domain Bacteria; phylum Armatimonadota; class UBA5829; order UBA5829; family UBA5829; genus CAYSLA01. The sequence continues at coordinate 2,512 of CAYSLA010000006.1, forward strand.
GAGCAACTCGCCTGCTACAAGAACTCTCTGACGACAAACGGACTGCCACTGTCCGAAGACATCATCTACATCGGCAACGGGGCTCTCACAGGGGCTCTGGACACGTTGAAACCGGTCTTTGCCGGGGACGAGCTTCCTTTTGACGCGATCTACGTTGGCGACTTTCGGGTGGCGGTCGAGATCAGCCACCTGATAATGGCGCGCGAGTGGTGCGGCAAGCCATCAGACGTCATACTGGCAACCATACGTCCGTATGTTTACTACAGACTGCCGGTAAAGACCATGTATATCGATATGCTTGCAGAGGATATCGCTTATCAAGGTGTCGAGCTTCTGCTTACCAGCATATCACAGGGTGACAAGTTCAGGCCCAGAAAGGTGGCGCTGACTCCGGATGTTACAGACCTCAGCTAGCCGTCCGCACCTTTGTGATGGGGGTAGCTGTACCGAAATCAAAGACCGCCCACGTTGTCGCACAAGTCATCAGCGCAAGACACACCAACGAGAAGTAACCAGCGGCGCGCAAATTCATGACACCAAATCTCCATACTACCCCGGCAAATTATCTCGCAGTCTGAGCCAGTCGGCGGCATACTCGGGGGCTTGAGATGGCCGCCGGCCGGTTCGGATTGAGCCAACTAGGCATGATGCATATCGAACACTGCACACGCTGCAACAGGCGTATGCGTTCGTAGAACTTGTTTAGTTGTGCTCAACTCTTATTATTGCCCAACATTTGCGGTTTGTCAAGGGGTTGAGATGCCAGAGTGCGTATGTTGGTGACCCGGCATCGCGAGGCTGTTGCGTGGAGATCGGAGCCCTTAGTGCAGGACTGCTGCCTTTGTTTGCAGGTTAGAAGCGTCGTCGGAGCGCTGATGTGGCTGCTGTGGCTATACCGACCTTCGCCGCATCCAAAGCAACAAACGGTGCAGCGCCAAGTATCCACCCAGACAGCCCGGGGGACTTTCCGCCAACGATGGATATCCACACGGCAAGGCCGCCTGCCCCAAACGTATAGACAACGAACACACCGATGAGGCCCGCAAGGGCGCAAAGCAAAAACGTGGGTCTTTGTAGTTTCTCGGTAAGCAGACCTACGACGTAAGCCGCCGCGACGAAACCGATTATATAGCCGCCTGTCGGAGAAAGCAGTGCGGCCAGACCGAACTTCCCACTGGCGAAGACTGGTGCTCCGGCAAGACCGGCGGCCACATACTGAAGCTGCGCCAGCGCGCCAAGCCTGCTTCCCAGCACCATTCCGCACAGAACGACTGCCAATACCTGCATCGTGACCGGCACGGGATTGCCTGGTAGGTAGAACGCAATCTTCGCGCAGGCAGCGGTGAGAGCTGTGCCCACAAGGGCTGCGGCAAGCGCACGCCATCCGGTTAGACGGGTCGCACTGATTGAGATAGTCTGGTTCATCATAGCAATATTTTACCATGCAAACGCCGAAAAGGGAAAGTGTCGATACGCGTAGGGGAGGACCTCTGCGTCCTCCCGGTGAGCTACTGCGGCCACCAACACCTGGGAGCACGTGGAAGTGCTCCCCTACGTAGTCTGCGATGTTGGCGAGCCGCAAAGGGAAAGCCGGGGCGGACGTACAAGTATCTCCTGGACACAACATTATTGGCATAAGGAGCGCGGTCATCAAGTTCGAGATCATATCCAGGGAGACAAACACACTCGCAAGGCGCGGACGGCTTCACCTTCCGCACGGCACCATCGAGACGCCGGTGTTTATGCCCGTCGGAACCCAGGGCACGGTGAAAGCAATGAGTCAGGAGGAACTCCGGGACATGGGTTTCGGCATCATCCTCGGCAACACCTACCACCTCTACCTCCGGCCCGGCCACGAGTTGCTTCGCAGCGTAGGCGGCATACGCGGTTTCATCAACTGGGACGGATGCATCCTCACGGACAGCGGTGGCTTTCAGGTGTTTAGCCTGGAGCACATCCGCAAGATCGGGGAGAGCGGGGTGGTCTTTCGCTCTTATGTGGATGGTTCGTATCACGAGTTCACTCCGCAGAGAGTGATGGAGATACAAAGCGCTCTCGGCTCGGACATCGTGATGGCTTTCGACGAGTGCGCGCCATATCCTTGCGATAGAGACTATGCACGCGCAGCAATGGAACGTACCCATCAGTGGGCCAGGATATCGCAGGAGTGCGCGGACCCCAACCAGGCCTTTTTCGGCATCATCCAGGGCAGCACATACCAGGATCTGCGGGCCGAGAGCGCTCAGTTCATAGCTGGCCTCGATACCGACGGCATCGCCATCGGCGGAGTATCGGTCGGCGAGGGCAAGGAGCTGATGATGAACGCGGTGGAGTGGAGCGTTCCCCACCTGCCGGAGGAGAAGCCGCGGTACCTGATGGGGGTGGGGACCCCGGAGGATTTGATTGACTCAGTGATCCGAGGAATCGACATGTTCGACTGTGTTCTTCCCACAAGACTGGGCAGGAACGGGTCGCTTTACACCACATACGGCAGGATCAACATAAAGAACAACCGGTTCATCACTGACTTTGCGCCTGTCGACCCGGAGTGCGAATGCTGGTGCTGCCGGAACTATTCAGCCGCATACCTTCGTCATCTCTACAAGTGTGATGAGATACTGGCCTCACGTTTGGCGACATTCCACAACCTCCATTTCTACGCGAAGCTTATGGAGAGGATAAGGGATGCCATTGCCGCAAACGCCCTGCGTGAGTTCCGCAGAGAGTTTCACGCCAAGTATAGAAAACATAGAGCCGTGGTCCACGATGAGGCCTGTAGACAGGAAGTAGATAATGGAAGCAAACATAGTCACGCTGGAAGACGTCCGGAGATATCCGAGAATACGGACCCTGATTGAAGCCGCAAACTCGATGATGAAAGCCATCGGCTACACCGAGCATGGGTTTAGACACGCCGGGATAGTGGCCGAAAGCGCAAAGAATCTCCTGCTCGATCTGAGTCAGGACTTGCGAACCGCAGAACTGGCAGCGATCTCCGGGTTCCTGCACGACATCGGCAACTCCATCTCCCGCAACGCTCATCCGGAGACAGCGGGTGTAATGGCGTTCGTGCTGCTCACCGAGATGGGTGTGCCCACTGTGGAGACTGCGCAGATCATCGCGGCAATAGGAAACCACGAGGAGGACATCGGCTCTCCGGTGAGCGCGGTCAGCGCGGCATTGATAATAGCCGACAAGTCCGACGTGCACCATTCTCGCGTGCAGAATCGCAATCCTCTCACCTTCGACATACACGATCGAGTCAACTACTCAGTGCAGCGGTCGGCTCTGCGCGTGGATGAGAATCAGAAGAGCATTAATCTGGAGCTGACTACCGATGAGCAGTCCGCATCCGTCATGGAGTACTTTGAGATATTCCTCTCCAGAATGCTTATGTGCCGCCGCGCCGCAGACGTGTTCGGGTACCGGTTCAAGCTGATCATCAACGGAGTGGAGATGTGATTCTTGGGGCGAATCTTATACTTCGCGGGCGCGTGCCCCGAAGACCGCGGCGAATTGGTGGATGTTTCGGGATTGCGGTTTGCGCTATGCCGTGGGTCTCATCAGGCCAGAATCCCGAAACAACCAAAATCCGACGGATGAAAGGGCACTCTTGCTGAAACCTTATCTATACTCTGCAATCTTGCTGTTGTTAGCGGTTGCATGTCACATCGCCTGGGTGCGCAGCGCTCCCGGAATCGGGCTGGTCAGGCCCAACTTCCGGCGGCAGCCCATCCTGGCCTCATACGGAACCGCGCTCTACGGTTGGATCGCCGCGTTGGCTGGGGCTGCCGCATTGAGCGGCTTTGCCGAGTGGAGCACGGTGCGTCTGTACCTTGCGGTGTGCGGGGTAATGTGGCTGTTAGGGCTGGCGGACGACGTGCTTGGAACACGCGAGGTAGGCGGGTTCCGCGGCCACTTTCGCAAACTGATCAGGGAGCGAAAGCTGACGACCGGCGCGGTGAAAGCAATCGGCGGCGGGCTCACAGGGATAGCGGCCGGATATCTCATTTCCGGCGGAAACTGGCTGTGGTGGGCGTGTTCTGCTCTGTTGATACCCGCTGCCGCGAATACGGTGAACCTGTTTGACCTCCGGCCCGGCCGGGCGGCGGCTGTATTTATGTTGTTGTTTGCGGTATCATGTATTGCGACGGACGTGTGCTCAGACGCTCCGTGGTTCTACGGACTGACTGCCGCGGTGACGCTCGCGTTCGCTGCTTGGGATTCACGAGGCAGGGCGATGATGGGTGACGCGGGTTCGAACATGCTCGGGGCTTTCGTGGGGGTGATGCTGGCCCGAAGCGGTTGCATCGCTCTTCAGGTTGGCGCGATCATCATATTTGCCGCGATTGCCGTGTACTCCGAGAAGTACTCTCTGAACAAACTCATTGAGACGAACCGCGTTCTGGGCAGCATCGACCGAAGACTGGGGGTACGGTAGGATTGGGTAGGATAGAAATCGACCGGGACAAGTGCAAGGGCTGCGCGCTCTGCACTCATTTCTGCCCCAAAGGGTGTCTTATAATGGACAGCGAGATAAACCGTAAAGGATACAGGCCGTGTATGTTCAAGGCTGGCGAGGAGTGCAGCGGATGTGCTGTGTGTGCCAGGGTCTGCCCGGACATCGCGATTGAGGTCTGGAGATAGGATTGGATCAATGGCGGTCAAGAAACTTCTGAAAGGCAATGTAGCTTTGTGTCACGGGGCGATTGCGGCTCGGTGTGATGCCTTTTTCGGCTATCCAATCACTCCGCAGAACGAAGTCCCGGAGTATATGTCCAGTCTGATGCCCGATAACGGGCGCGTGTTCTTGCAGGCGGAGAGCGAAGTCGCGGCTATCAATATGGTCTATGGAGTGGCAAGCGCGGGCAAGCGGGCCATGACCAGTTCTTCGAGTCCGGGTATCAGTCTGAAGCAGGAGGGCCTCTCGTACATTGCTGCTTGCGAACTGCCTTGCGTGGTCGTCAACGTGCAGCGTGGCGGGCCGGGGCTTGGCAACACGCTTCCTGGTCAGGCCGACTATTTTCAGACTGTCAAAGGCGGCGGACACGGCGACTACAGGCTGATTACGCTGGCGCCGTGGAGTGTGCAGGAGTGCTACGACTTCCTGCCGCTCGCATTCGATCTGGCTGACAAATACCGCAACCCGGCTGCTATACTGATGGATGCCATAGTTGGCCAGATGATCGAGCCGATAGACGTCCGCAACGACTTCGAGATTGTCGAATACCCCAAGGCGTGGGCTACCAACGGAGCCAGAGGCAGACCGCACAACATCATAAACTCGCTCTACATTGATCCTGAGATAATGGAGGGCATCAACAATACTCTGCAGGCCAAGTACGAGCAGATGCGTGCCTCGGAAGTCAGGTTTGCCGAGTACCGGACGGACGACGCCGAGATAGTGCTTGTTGCGTACGGCAGCCCCGCCAGAATCTGCAGGACTGTGGTAGATATGGCTCGAGAGGATGGGCTCGCGGTCGGGCTTCTCAGACCCATCAGTCTGTTCCCGTTCCCCAGTGTTCGCATCAAGGAACTGGCAGAAAGCGGACGGCGGTTTATGGTTGTCGAGATGAGCGCCGGCCAGATGGTAGAGGATGTGCAGCTAGCGGTGAGTGGCGCCAGTGAAGTGAGGTTCTACGGACGGACCGGAGGATACGTGCCAAATCCGACCGACGTTCTCAACCAGGTCCGGCAGTGGCACGGCCTGCCTCCCCTGGTCACTCACTACTCTACGTCGGCCACGGTGGCGAAGGAGGCCTGAATATGCAGAAAGTGTTTGGCAGACCCAAGAGCCTGACTCAGACCGAGTTCGCCTACTGCGCAGGCTGTCTACACAGCGTCTCCCACAGGTTGATTGCCGAAGTTATCGACGAACTTGGCATTTTTGAGGACACAATCGGGATATGTCCTGTGGGCTGCTCGGTCTTTATGTATGAATACATGGCTTGTGATATGATCGAAGCCTCCCACGGTAGAGCGCCGGCTGTCGCCACCGGAGTGAAGCGTGTGCTTCCGGACAGGGTCGTTTTTACATACCAGGGCGATGGAGATCTTGCCTCAATCGGGGCGGCTGAAATCATACACGCCGCAGCGCGGGGAGAGAACATAACCGTTGTTTTCATCAACAACACTACCTACGGTATGACTGGCGGACAGATGGCCCCAACTACTCTGCTCGAACAGAGGTCTACGACCTGTCCGTCGGGGCGCGACTCGGTGTGTCACGGATATCCAATAAGGGTGTGTGAGATGCTGGCGACGCTCGATGGTCCCAGCTACATCGAGCGAGTGTGCCCGACCAGCCCGGCCGGGATCAACAAAGCGAAGAAGGCAATCAAACACGCCTTCGAAAACCAGATAGCGGGCAAGGGCTTTTCACTGGTTGAGGTGCTGAGCAACTGTCCCACACAATGGAGAATGAACCCCATAGACTCCTTCAAGTGGATTGATGAGAAGATGTGCGCGGCGTATCCTCCCGGCGTGTTCGTGGACAGGTGATGGAGATGTATATGCATCAGGAAGTGATAATCGCGGGTATGGGCGGACAGGGTGTGATGGTCATCGGCCAATTGCTTGCCCATGCCGCAATGCATGAAGAGAAGAACGTGGTCTGGTTCCCCGCGTACGGCCCGGAGACGCGCGGAGGAACCGCTGACTGCACGGTGATTCTCTCGTCCGAGGAGATAGGCTCGCCGGTCTCAAGTAGTCCGGATACCCTTGTCGCGCTCAATCAGATGCTGCTGGACAAGTTTGTCCATTCGGTCAAGCGCGAGGGTGTGATTCTGGTGAACAGCTCACTGGCCAAGGCCCCTGATGACCGAACGGACTGCAAGATTGTGGAGATACCGGCCAATGATACTGCAGCCGACCTCGGGGCTCCCATGGCAGCAAACATGGTGATGCTGGGGGCATACGTTGAGTTGGTGAAGCCTGTAAGGCTGGATTCCATCAAAGCTTCAATGCAGGATGTCCTTCCCGAGCGGCACCATTCGCTCATTCCACTCAACATCAAGGCACTGGAAACTGGGGCGTCGATTGTTGCGTTGGGGCAGGACGCAGCGCGAAAAGTCACGTCATCCTGAAGAAACGGAGTTGAGAATATGCCAGGCAGAACAGCAGCAATAGAGCGAAATACGAAGGAAACCAGCATAGTCCTGCAGATTGATCTGGATGGCACCGGCGAATGCACTGTAGATACCGGCATTGGTTTCTTTGACCACATGCTAACTCATCTGGCGAAGCACAGTCTGTGCAATCTGAGCGTTAAGTGCAAGGGCGACCTGGAAGTTGACGCGCACCACACCGTTGAAGATGTTGGCATAGCCCTGGGCCAGGCCATCGCTGAGGCTGTGGGCGACAAGTCCGGCATGTGCCGCTACGGTTTCTCGATCGTGCCTATGGATGAGGCGCTGGTGCTCGCCTCGATAGATATCAGCGGACGCGGTTCGCTGCATATGAAGCTGAACACTCGCAAAGAAATGGTCGGTGCATTTGACACGGAGCTTACCCCTGAGTTCTTCCGGGCCGTCTGTCACAACGCAGGCATCAACGCTCACATCCGTCAACTTGAGGGCCGCAACGCCCACCACATTGTGGAAGCCGCGTTCAAGTCGTTCGCCCGCGCCCTGCGTGAGGCCATTTCTGCAGACTCCAGAGTCTCCGGGATCCCATCTACCAAGGGCGTGTTGTAGTGGTTTGGCGGCCTTAGTCTAGTCCCAAACCACCAAGCACTCGTGCTGCGCGGGGTTCTTCTTCTCTACACGGAATACCACGGCGTCGTTTCGCCTGAAAGCAGGGAAGCACGTATGCCCAGTGACTGTAGCACCGACGGGAACATCCTTGCCGCCAAGACTACCGTACAAAGTATCGATAGCCGACCACTGATGTTCGATTCGGGTAGAGTGTCAAAGGGAAGCGATTTCAGGAAAGATCGAAACCCATCTATCTCGGTAAGCACGGGCTTCGGGTTTCCGTCGACTCTGAGCAGAAAGAGGCTCGCGTTCCACCGCTGACCAATCGTAGGGCGGGTGCTGGAGCTCCGTCTGATCGTTAGCGCACCACCAGAGCATCCCGTGGCAGTCATTCGCCCACAGGGAGAAAAGGCAGGATCGTGCGAAATCGGCTGCGATGTCCTCGCTCGCAATCACCGGACCAAGTGTTCCGGTTTCCAGGCCGCAGACATGGTTTGCCGCCAAGATCGGCGTAGAAACGCGACTCGGCAGTGCTGTGGAGGATCGTCCTGATAGTGTTGACGTCTTTCCTGGTCAGCCGTGCGCAGTGAAGATCGGATACGGGTGGGTTGTCAACAGGTCGGTCAGCTCTCAGAGGGTCCTGCATTGTCCACGTGCCCTGGGGAGACAGGCTGTGCATGCCGGACACGACGGGGCGAGTTGGGTCGGCGGAGCGGATCGCGTTGGAGATCGTGGCGGTCCACACGTAGGCCTGTTCGCGCGTCGCGGTGCCCATGCAGTTGCACTTGTTACCCAGATCCCATCCGGCGACTGCTCGATGGTTCCGGAATTCTCCGACGAAGTGCCGCACGAGTCTTAGCTCCCACGGCAATGGCCGTCGGATCAGTGCCGCACATTCAGTCGTTCAAGCGCAGGAGGAACATACAGACGGCCGCTCATCCATCCTGTGATCAGACCGACTATACACTGGAGGTTGTTCTTCTCAAGCAGATTGAGGAAGTCGGCGAAGCGCTGCATCATCTCTGCTGACATTCCGGACTGCCCGCAGGCATCGTCCGGCAGTGGCTCTTCACCAAATCTGCACTCCGCCGGCCTACCGATTTCTTTCCAGAGTTGGTGGATCGGCTGGAAATCCGGCCAGACGCGCGCGCACGCGGGAAGACTCGAAGTATTTGCAGTCCTGCGCCGCTCAGCCGGGCAAGATCGCGGTCAACGACTTCCGGCCGCCAGTCCCGCCACATATTTGTGCCTGCGTGCGAGGCCCAGTAGTTGCAGCCCACCACAAATCCTCCTGGGCGAGTGAGATCGATGATATTGTCGCTGGGGCGTCGTTCTGTGCGGCTCATAGTTATTGGCTCATTCCTTTGCTCACGACAGTATAGAATCCGATAGCGCTGACGGAGTAAGTGTTTTCTGGCAAGTGGATCTTGTTGGAAGGATGTTAGCACAGGCCTGAGTATGAATGCAACGGCTGAACCTGTTTGGCGGCCGGCAAGATGATGCTTTGTGAACGGTTGTCCGCGGGCAAACCCCGTACAGAATTGAAGCCCCCGGATTACTCCGAAGGGCTTCCTAGACCGCGACTAACACATCCGACAACTACTGTTACCAGGGGTCACAGTCAGACCGGTAGGGCGAGGGTGGCTGGCTTCTGTGAACCGCTATTGAATACCATCGCCATAAAAGATGGGGGTAGATTCCTACCGCCATGGAGACGTCTAACGCGCCTCCTGCATCTTGTCTCTTCTTCTCCGTCTGCTGGCATATTAAGCGTGGTTACGCATACAGTATCATACATTGCACAAACCGTGCCAAAACTGCGGAGTGTGCCAAAAACTGGTAATGATTTTTTGCTATTTTTCCCTGGCTCGCTGTGTGGCCGGTCCTATTGTGCCGGCGCCGAACGCGTGTTCCCTGTGGGCGAGGAAAACAGCTTCCGCCGCATCTGCGCGAGAGATCGTTTGGCCGGGGCCAAACTGCCCGCTTATTGTCTCGGCGAACAGATCGGGAGTTATCCGGCGCGACTTCAGCACGCTGATAGCTCCAGCGTGCGGGTTGTCACGGGCAACATCGGGATATGGAGGATCGTTCACGACCGCGGTCTCCCATCCAGAACTGGTCATCTGCTTCGCAGACACCAGCATCTCGGCAAACTGGCCCCTTGTGATCGCATCAGTCGGCTCTGGCGGCTGGATGGTCGGGCTCAGAGTTCCGCCGGACTCCACGAAAACCAGTCTGGCCAGCATGTCCGCTGCCTCACCGCGAGTGGTCGGTTCGTCGGGACGGAAGTGCTCGCCGCTGAAGAACCCGTGGGTTCCCAGGTACTGGATTGCCTTGAAGTGGCGAGTCTCCCGATCTACATCATCATACCAGGTTGTGTAGGCATGGGCCGACAAGAGCTTGTCCTGTAAGAGCCGGGTGTCTATCGTTCGCAGGGACTGACCTGTGAGTTTCCGCCAATAGGCTGCGACTCCGGCAGCTTGTCCCATACTCATTCTTACCGGTTCCATCCGTAGAGTTCCATAGCCAATGTGAGTGGCAGAGACGGCGGTGGTAACCAGGAGGTTTTCGACGCCTGTTGGCACGATCACGCCGTACGGAACCTGGTACCAGGGCGTGAAAGCCTGCAGCCAGCATTCGCCCTCGCCTTTGTCCTCGCGCGACGGGTCTTTCAGGTCCTCCATCGCGTGTGAGTCCATAGGGTAGTCCCCGATCAACACAGCATCCTCCCTGACGAGACTGCGGGCGTTGGTGACATCCGCCTCATTCAGAACATACTCGCCGACCACTCGTCGTGCCTCACGCACGTACAGAGACACTGGGAAGTTGTCGTTGTCCAGGAACTCATCGTCAGCCAACCCCAGATTTGTGTGGCCGAGTTCGTTCTGGAAGTAGTAGAGGTAACCCAGTGCACGATCTCTAACCATGGCTTCAATTTCACTTCGGCGCTCGTGCGATGCGGTGGGATAGTCGTAGTTGATTCCCGGCCAGTCGATGCCGAACGGGTGCTGGTTTATTTCGTAGTGGAGGTTGGGCAGTTTGCCGGAAGTGGCATTCCAGGTTTTCGCCCAGACCGGACTGTGACGATATGTCTCTGGATCGTAGAACCTGGGCTGAGTGATCATCGGAGCTGGTCCTTCGCCATAGTCTTTCCAGATCATCAGGTAAGCGTAGGACTGAACTTTGTCATCGCCCTCGCCAGTGCTCCCGGTCAGAATCGTCTGATCTGAATTGCGGAACAGAATATGCCCTGCGTGCGGCTCTTCTTCGCTTCTTGATTCCCTGCCTATTCGCACCTCACATCCGCAGGCAGTGGCAAAGTCGGCGGTATCTGTCGCATCGATTATCGTGTCGGCCCATAGACTGCCCGATTGTCCCGAAACTATGTCTGTGACAATGGCGCCTTCCACACGACTGCCTCTCATCAGCGGCTCTACGGCTCTGCATCGCAGGAAAGTCTGCACGCCCGGCTGAGCGTATAACATCCGTTTCATCACCGCGAGTGCGACACGCGATTCGTATCTGAGGCCGTTGCCCTCACCGTAGAACTCCCTCACTCCGCTTCGGAAGTCCTCGAACAAGCCGTTGGCCCGTGACTGCTGCCTTATATCGGAACTGCCCAGACCGTTTACAGACATCCCTCCGATCCGGTTTGTTTCCTCCACTAATGCGACCGCCAGCCCGAGCCTCGCTGCGGAGATGGCCGCTGCGGTGCCTGACGCGGTGGCGCCGATGACGATCAGGTCAAACCTGCGCGTTTCCGGCACTGCGGCAGAAGTGCGCTCGCAAACGCTCGGGCCCTGCTCTCCCAGCCGAAAGACATAGGCCGTGTCGGAGTCCAGCGAGTCTGCGGAGAAACAACTGAACGGGCCCGTCGCGTCGGGGGGTACCGTGGCGACAAGCCGACCATTGGCGAAAACGTCCTCTGTAGATCCGTTGTGCCGCCAGTATACGCTTATCCGGTCCGACCCCTGCGCTATTGCCTGAAAGTCGCCGTCTTTGGTTGTGTTGTAGTCTGAGGCCATTGCATACGATAACAGGAAGATTGTGAGCGCTGTGGCGATGCAAATCCAGTTCATAGCTTACAGTTCGACACTTCTCTGGAGTCGTCCTTCTTGCCAATCCGGCCCCATTGTCTCGCGGTTGCTTGCATGAAAGGGCCGATATGTTGGATAATATGGCAATAGTCTCTACATCCGCTGAGCTTCGTGTCTCCGAGAGGTGCAATCTTCAGTAATGACTAGACTCACGACGGCACTGTTACTTAATGCGGCGCTATGCTTCATCTGCACTGGTCCGGTGTTCTCCAAGAGCGTAGATCTGGTAGTTTTTGACCTGCCTGTATTCACGGCTCAGGACATTACAAACAAGGCGGAGACGGCTGTTGTCCGCGCGTTCCTCAAGAAATATCCCCACATTCACCTTCGAAAGGGCACCGGACTGAAGATCGAAGGCGGCGCAAACACGATGGACATGGTTCCATTGATGCAGATTGCCGGAGACATCTCTCCCGATGTTCTCTATGTAAACTTTCGACTGTCTGACACCTACATTCAGTCGGGCTTTCTTTATCCACTCGACGAATACATAGAGCATATACCAAAAGAAGAGCTCGACAGGCGAGTGCCTCCCTCAATACGTCCCGTGTGCTACCGCCCGGGGCCGGACGGTAAGATGCACTGGTATAGTCTCCCAACTGCCAAGCTTGTGCGTGTCCTCGCCTGGCGAAGAGACCACTTTGTCGCGGCGGGGCTTGATCCAGACAGGCCCCCCAGAACCTGGGCTGAGCTTGAGGAATACAGTGCGAAGCTTACGGACCACAAGAAGGGCAGATATGGCATGGGTTTCGGAAAGGCCGATGCCACCGCCTGGGATTTCGCCAGTCTGGCCTGGTCTCGCGGCGGCAGCTTCTTTCAGAAGATGCCCAACGGCGAATGGAAACCGGTGTTTGCATCCACGGAAGTCGTGGACGCGCTCTTCTACTACGTGAAACTCCTGCAGAAACAGTTCACCGACAAGAACGGGGTCACCAGGAGAGGAGTTGCCGGAAGAGACAGTCCCGTAGGGATCTTCACTCAGGGCGAACCATTCTCCATGGCGTTTGCCTATCTGGATGA